>DFST01000169.1:3769-8420 GCA_002378975.1 Chitinophagaceae bacterium UBA3430 | reverse complement strand
AGTTCATCGATCAATACCAACCAGCGTCGACCATCCATCATGTGTTGCAGGGTCTTTTTGATCCGTTGTACTTCGTTGAAGAAATAGCTTTCTCCGCGTACCACATTGTCGGAAATGGTGACATTGCTGAGTAGTCCGTCGAACACGCTCAATTCCATTTGTCGCGCCGGTACGCCCATACCCAGGTGGGCTAGATATACGGCAATGCCGATGGATTTGATCAACGTACTCTTACCGGCCATGTTCGCCCCCGTCAGAAATAACAATCGATGTTGCTGGTTGAGCTGCAAGTCATAGCCCACGGGCTCCTCCAATTGAATATGGGTCAGCTGATTTGCCTGGAAATAAGGCGTTTCTGTTTCTCGAAAGATGGGAAAGGTCAATTTGAGTTCTTGGGTTGCCCGGGCCATGGAATACCAGGCATCCATCAAATAATACAAGTTCAATAATTCGTGCAGGGACTCCTTGGCGGCATATCGGGTGATTCTTGCCCATTGAAGCGACGTGAGTAAAGAAGTACGAGTTGACCGATCTGCACTCACCAATTGTTTCAGCTCTGATTTTTTCAAGACTCGCTCCATCCGTAACAGCTCGGGTTGGAGCGGATGTTCGGATCGAAACGATTGAAGCAGGCCAAGTATTTGATTGCAACCTTGGACCAGATCGATCAGGTGGGGAAGACTATACCGAATCATCGAGTAATCGGCTGGATGAAGCCAACGATAAAGCAGATTGGATAGGGAGGCTGTATTTTCAGCGATTGGGTCCAATGGATATTCCAGCCATTTCTCCACCACATGCAGGGTGCCGTTGCTGATGCGATTGGGCCATTGATCGAGAACGCCGCTTAGATGGGATAGGAATTGTTGGCGTTGTTCGATTTGCAACCGATCGGAGAGAGGGCGTTCGAATAATTGACGAAGTTCTTCCCGTCCGCCATCGGTACGTGTGAAGTTCAGCCGGTTGAAAACGGAGAATTTCTCTTCGGCGTGGAAGATCGACAGGTCGGAACGGGTGATCGGGTCTACGAGCATTGGCTCAGTTAACGTTCAAATTGCAGGCGTTGTCCGTTCTGAGATGCCAAGATCTGCCCATTTCCATAGGCCAAATGGCCATTGACAAAGGTATGTGTGATGGCGGCGGGGAAGGTGGTGCCTTCCAGCGGACTCCATCCGCACTTATACAACAGATTTGCTTTCTCTACCCGGGTGGTTGCACTCGGATCAACGATCACCAGATCGGCCCAATAACCCTCCCGGATGTATCCGCGTTCCCGAATCTGAAAAATATCCGCCACGGCATGCGCCATTTTATCGACGATCTTTTCCAAGGATATCTTTCCTTGCTGGTAATAGCTCCACATCAACAGCAACGGGTGCTGTACCAAGGGGAGACCGGCATGCGCGTGATCGTAACTGCCATTTTTTTCTTCCCAAGTATGCGGGGCGTGATCGGTGGCGATCACGTCCAGCCGATCGTCGAGCAGGGCTCGCCAAAGTGCGTCTTTGTGCTCGGGTGCTTTGATCGCCGGATTGCATTTGATCTGGTAGCCCAGACGGGCATAGTCATCGGCGGTAAAGTGCAAGTGATGCACACAGACTTCTGCCGTTATGCGTTTTTGGCTGCGGTGCTGAAGATTGGAAAAAAGATCCAGTTCTTTTGAAGTGGAAATATGTAAAATATGCAGTCGGGTGTCGTGCTTTTGTGCGATCTGGATCGCATACAAGGAAGATTTATAACAAGCTTCCACGTCACGAATGATGGGATGGTCGGCCGGACCGGGTTCATTACCGCCGTTGGCATAAAGCTGTCGGTTGGCACGGATGGTGGGCTCGTCTTCGCAGTGGGTAGCGATCAACAATTCACTTTGAGCGAAAATTCGATCCAGGGCGTTTGGGCTGTCGACCAACATATTTCCGGTGCTGCTGCCCATGAAAATCTTAATACCACAAACATCTTTTTTCTTTTCGTTGGTACGCAAAACCTCCTCGGCGTTTTCGTTGGATACGCCCATGTAAAAGGAGTAATTGGCCGGCGAACGCTGTTGAGCGATCGCATATTTGTCCTCCAGCAGCGATTGCGTCAAGGCATTGGGAATGGTATTGGGCATTTCCATGAAGGTGGTGACACCTCCGGCCAGGGCCGCGCGTGATTCTGTGGCGATGTTGGCCTTGTGGGTAAGGCCTGGCTCACGGAAATGTACTTGATCATCGATGCAACCGGGCAACAGGTATTTGCCGGAACCATCGATTTCGATGTGGTTATCTTTTTTGGAGATGGGAGTGGCTGATATCTGTTCGATGCGGCCATGGCGGATCCATACATCACGGGTGTTGACCGTACCTTCGTTCACGACCTGGATATTACGTATCAGATAATTTTGCATAGTTTACTTTATGAATCAAACGCAAATTAGACAATGTTCGCTGGCTGTGGCCCTGCTGCTGTTTTCGATTTCGGGTATTTCCCAGCAAGTATATTGGATGCCCGGAGATCCAATCAATCACACCCTTCGCCGTTTTGATGTTGGCCGTAAATCCACCGCGGTTCCCGAATTTTCCAAGACCTGGCCGGCGGGACGGTCCGAAAGCCTACAACGCGCTCAACTTTATGCTGTTACTCAAGCTGGTCAGCTCTCCGCAGCCGACCAATGGAACATCGGCGCAATCGTTCAGGGGTCGCTCACCTTGCCATCGACATCGACCGATTCCATTCAAGAGGTTCAGATCATGCCTAGGCACAAATGGGGACCTTTTTTTCACCGTCCAACTCAATTTTATGAGGCCCATGTCAAAGACTTTGACCTAATCATTAATCCGGTGCTCGCCTTCAGCCAAGGGAAAGAGTCGGGTAGTGGGGAGCGGCTGTTCGAGAATACACGGGGGGTGGTGGTCGATGGACAGATCGCCGGTAAAATAGGATTCCATAGTTATCTCACCGAGAATCAGGAACGCTTGCCGGGCTATGCACGCGATTGGGAGTTTCGCCGCAAAGCCTTACCGAATCAAGGCTTCTACAAAAATTTCAAAGGCACCGGCTACGATTATTTCGATGCCCGCGGTTACATAACCTTTCCCGCCACCAAGTATGTAGAAGTGGCCTTCGGGTATGATCGGAATTTCATCGGCAACGGTCACCGGAGTTTGTTCTTGAGCGATGGGGGAAACAGCGCGATGTTCCTGCGAATGAAAACCCGCATTTGGAAATTCAATTACCAGAATCTGTTCATGGAATTGCAGCAAGCGGATGATCGGGTGGGAGATCGCTTGATCGGGAAAAAGTATGCAGCTCTTCATCACTTAGATCTTCAAGTGAACCGCTGGTTGCAATTGGGTTTTTTCGAAGGGGTTGTATTCGGAAGACCCAATCGGTTTGATTTTTCTTATTTGAATCCGGTGATCTTTTACCGCTCCGTCGAACATCAGAATGGAAGCATGGACAATTCCTTGGCCGGATTGGACTGGAAAATCAACCCTTTGAAGTCGGTCCAGCTGTACGGGCAATTGTTACTCGATGAATTCAATTTATCTGAGATTCGGAGTGGCAATCAGTGGTGGGCGAACAAATGGGGCTATCAATTGGGGGCGCAATACATCAATGCAGGAGGCATTAAAAACCTGGATTTGCAATTGGAGTACAATCGGGTTCGCCCCTTTACCTACTCGCACCGTGATTCCGTGGCCAACTATACGCATTACAATCAGCCGCTGGCCCATCCACTGGGCGCGAACTTTTCTGAATTCATCAGTATCCTCCGTTATCAGCCGATCCCACGCCTACGTCTGGAAGCCAAGTTGGTCACCTATCGACAGGGGCGGGATAGCAGTGCCCGCAGCTTCGGGTCAAATATTTTTCTTCCGAATGTTTCGCCTTATCGGGTGGGGGATTATGGGTATGCCATTGGAAGTGGCCGAGATACGCGGGTACTGCATGCGTCGATGTTTGCATCCTATGAATTCGCGCGAAGCTTGTTTGTAGATCTGCAGGCCGGTTTTCAGAAGGAGAAGTCGGTGACCGCACCGCTGATCGATCAGCGATCCAATTGGTTTAGCTTGGGAATCCGATGGAATCGTATGCGTCGGGAGGTAGATTATTAATCAGTCACCATTTTTTTATTTGGTTCCTGCAGAATCGATAAAGAGGTTTTTCTATCAGTAGGTAAAGCAAGCAGGAAACACCCCAGAGCAATAGGTAATTACGATCAGGCAACAGAATGTATTCTTTGATTTTTTGATTTACGTAGGCGATGTGGATCAAGTAAAAAATAAAAGAGGCATTGCCTAAAAGCACCAATAACGAGGATCCGAATATTTTACTTTGAATCGTTGTTTCTTCAATCAGTCCTTGGATCCAGCACATGCCAAAAAATGAAATGAAGATTAATTGAAACCCAGTACCTGCGATGTGTAGGTTGGCCTGGTCATAGAGGTTATTATGAAACAAGGCAGAAAGCGAAATGGTGGCCAAAATGCCCAATGTTCCCAGCCATGTTTTTTTGATGGGAATTTTCACGAACGACAGAAAATTTGGGTATAGGAAAACGATGGCACCGGCTACAAAAAATAGTAATTGTCCCGCGAGTGTTCCATCGATCAAAAACAACGGGGGTGTGAAAAAAGAGCGGGGATTTCCATTTATAGCTTTCCAGGTA
>DFST01000169.1:0-3485 GCA_002378975.1 Chitinophagaceae bacterium UBA3430 | reverse complement strand
GTCTTCCATTTATAGCTTTCCAGATAATGCCGATCAAAAAGAAAGAAGCCGCCAACGTCACTCCGAGTGCCAAAATTTGCCGCCAGCCTTTGATGATCAGTTTTGTGATGACGGGGGCTAACAAATAATAACTCATCTCAACCGTCAATGACCATGCCTGGGCTATGCCATTTAGGTTTAATTGATTCGAGAATCCATGTCCCAGGGTGAACAATAGCGCATTAAAATGGCCTCCCCCGAATGCTGGATCAAGGGTGAAACACAGAAGAATAAGCCAGTACATCGGGTAAATTCTGGCTAATCGCTGAAGTAAATATTTAGCGTATTCTTTTTTTGATTGCAATGGATCTGTTCCGTAGCTCGATGTGATCAGGAAGCCGCTAAGTATAAAGAAGAGCGATACGCCGATATGAAACTCACTGAGTAGGTGGTCGATTGGATCCGGAAGCGTCGTTCTCCAATATTTACGGTTGTGATAGATGAAGACGAAGGTGGCTGCCAACCACCTGAATCCAGTTAGGGCAGATATCTTGCCGTTTCGTTCTGATTGCATACTGGCAGGGGCGCTACGATCAACCCTCGAGGTGGATGCTAAAAATGATCATCCTGGATTGAATCCTATCAAACACGTTTGAATACTTCAGGTTTTCATCCCGGGCATGGATGTTTCGCGCGCCATTGCTGATCTTGATTTCGGGTGAAAAAATAAAGCTCTCAAAAAAGAAATTGAATCCGATACCGAACTCAGGGCCAAAGTCGTTCTTTTCAATTTTTACCAATTCTTCTGCGCGTTTGGCACGGGCATTGCTGGCCATGTCAATGTCCCCTTTGATGCCAGCTAACGTGTAGACGCGAAAATTTCCGATTCGGTCACTTTGGAATTTTACTTGCAAGGGGAAGGACATGATGACGGATTCGATGGTCTTGGTTACATCGGTAAGCCCGTTTGCATCGGGTTGCTTGAGTTTATAGAATATGTTCCGTTCCAGAAACATGAGCTGCGGATTGAAACGCAGTAGGAATCGATCGGAAAGTCGGGCCGTCGCGGACAGTCCTAAAGACAGCCCACCGCTATTCACCGGTTCGGCGATCATCACACTGTCGTATTGTAGAAAGCGTGGATGCAGTGAGGTTTGAAAACGGGCCAGGTTGGCGCCCAGCGTGATCCCGAAGTAGTAGGGTTTGGTGTCGTGATCGTATAGATTCATTTCTACCCGATCTATCTGAGCAAATATGCTGGAATGGGTGGCCAGCAACAACAGCGATAAAATATAAAATCTTTTCATAGAGGTCGAGTGGCCAAATAGCGGCAACAAATACCGCCGGTATAAGATTTGTATTGACAATTTGAATAGCCTGTCTCTTTCAGGATCTTCAGCAGGTCATCGCGTTCGGGAAATAAACGCGCCGATTCGTTTAAGTAGGCATAGGCTTTTTTATCCTGGCCCATCCATCCGGCAACGGTGGGTGCATATCGTTTCATGTAGAAATGATACAGGGCTCGCCAGATCGGATTGCGGGGGCGAGCGAATTCAAGCACCATTAACTGACCACCGGGACGAAGCACGCGAAGCATATCGCGCAGTCCGGCAGACAGGTCCTGAAAATTTCGAATTCCGTAGGCAACCATCACTAGGTCAAACGAGGCATCGGGGTGCTTTATTGCTTCCGCATCCCCCGTCTCCAGTTGAATACGATCCGATTTGCCGATCCGTTGGATCTTTTCGCGTCCAACCGCCAGCATGTTGTTGGCGATGTCAATCCCAATGATGGATTCCGGTTCTAAGATCTGATCGGCCAGCAGGGCCAGATCGCCGGTTCCGGTGGCTACATCGAGGATCTTTTTAGGGGCAAGGGGAATTAGGGCGCGCAGGGCATCTTTTCGCCAATGCAGATCGATCCGAACGGAGAGCAGGCGATTCAGCAGATCGTAGCGCGGGGCGATCTGATCGAACATCCGGGCCACCTGCTCCTTTTTGGAGGCGTTGGAGTCCTGATCGGGGACCACGGCATCGTGTGGCAGGGAATTGTTCATGCGACGCAAAGGTAACATTTGCCGACCTTTGCCCACTATGGAGATCATCCGGGCACAATATGTTATTAGCAGTCCCACGTACAAACAATGTCCCGCGGCGGACAAACCCGAGTATGCCTTCATCGGCCGAAGCAATGTGGGGAAGTCGTCCTTGATCAACATGTTGACGCGGCAGGCCAGCCTGGCCAAGACCTCCGCTACGCCCGGAAAAACGCAGCTGATCAATCACTTCACGATCACCTCAGCAGATAAAAAGATTTGGTATTTAGTCGACTTGCCGGGTTATGGCTATGCGAAAGTGTCTCAAAAGGCCCGCAACAATTGGAGTAACCTGATTGAGTCCTACATACGAAAACGAGAAAATCTCCAGTGTCTGTTTGTCTTGATTGATAGCCGCCATGAGCCGCAGCAGATCGATCTTGATTTTGTAAATGCACTGGGCGGTTGGCAAATTCCGTTTGTGCTTGTATTTACAAAGGCGGATAAAAACAAACCGGGTGCCACCTTGCGTCATCGGGATGAGTTCTTGCAGGCGCTGATGGAAACCTGGGAAGAGGCGCCTCCGCATGTGATCACTTCAGCCGTCGACCGACGGGGTAGGCCGGAGTTGTTGAAGCACATTGCCCAGCTCAATCAGGAATACCGCCCAACCTGATGACAATCAGTAGTTGACCCAACCCAAATTGAACTGAACCGATATCTTCGCAACATGCGGACCCGATTCACCGAGCGGCAGTGGATATCATTGACTTACTTGTTGTTGATTGTTTTATTCCTGCGTGCGCAACAAGTGATCGGCCCCTATGAACAGGTCTTACGGGCTCGATTGGGGCTATCCACGGGTCAGCAAATAGTCGCCATCAAATAAATCGGTATGAAAAGAACCTTCTTTTTTTTACTGCTTCTTTCCAATTTGCATGTGATTCCGCTGGAGGCGCAGCCTCGTTTCAAGGGAAAGCGCTTGGATACCACACAAGCAGTTTTGGGGAATGATACCACACTTAAAAAATTGATTGAGTTCAAGGATAGTTTGACAAAGGTTGGTCCGGCTGAAGAGGGCTCCCGAAAGCCGGAGCCGCCCGATTCTACTTGGATGGGGGTATTGATCGTTGGATCTGCGCTCTTGATCCTTTGGGCCGCTCGTCGTGCCTGGCTTCGCCAGCGGAAATAATCATTCTCATTAATTCACGGCCTTGTTGGCGCAACAGCTGCTGGCAAAAGCCTCCGGTTTTGCCTTGAAGGCAAACCCCATTCCCAGAATATATCCCATGGCTTCCCGCAGGGCATCGTTGCTTTTAAATTGTGGGTTGGTATTTATGTCTGCATGCACTTCCATCTCCACTTCATATTGATTGAATAGGGGGCATAGCTGGTAGGCGATGTCGATGCTTTTTGCCACTTCCGTAAGCATGCGTTCTTTTATGCCTAGGACTTGAGTGCTTCGGTCATT
>DFST01000092.1 GCA_002378975.1 Chitinophagaceae bacterium UBA3430 | reverse complement strand
CAACAACATACCGGCATCGACGTAAGCAAGATGGGAGAAGAGCAACTTCGTTCCGTCTGCAAACAACTCCACATTCAAGTGGAAAATTCCATGGGCAAGGGCAAACTCATCGATGAGATCTTCGGCTCAAAGTGTGAAAAGCATTACATCCAACCCACCTTCATCATCGACTATCCGGTAGAGATGAGTCCGCTCACTAAAAAGCACCGCGATAAACCCGGACTGGTAGAACGATTTGAACTGATGATCAACGGCAAGGAGATCGCCAACGCCTACACCGAGTTGAATGATCCAATCGATCAACGCGAACGCTTCGAAGAACAAGTGCGATTGATGGAACGAGGCGATGACGAAGCCATGTTCATCGATCACGACTTCTTACGCGCCCTTGAATACGGCATGCCCCCCACGTCGGGTATCGGAATCGGCATCGACCGACTCTGCATGCTGCTGACCAATAATGTTTCGATTCAGGATGTACTGCTGTTTCCGCAATTAAGACCGGAAGCAGGAACAGGTTTAGATAGTTGAGATAGTTTAGGGGGTTGAGCGAACTAAACCATCTCAACTCCCTCAGCCAACTAAACAACAGTTGAAACTTTTCTAATCCAGAAATAAATCCGTGTACAACGTCGCCCCCGGAATCACGGAATAGTGACTGAGATCCGTAATGCCTTCTTGGGCAAAAACCTGCTCGTCTACAAATAGATTACCGGTGCACTGCGTCGAAGAACGACGAAGAATGTAATAAGCAGCATCCGCCAAAATCTCTGGTTTGCGACTCATGTTCACCAGCATTTGTCCGCCCAACAAGTTCCGTACCGCTGCTGTATCGATGGTGGTACGCGGCCAAAGTGCATTGGCGGCGATGCGATCCTTCTCCAACTCCTTCGCCCAACCCATCGTCATTAGGCTCATGTTGTACTTACTGATCGTATAGGCCACGTGCTTCTCGAACCATTTCGGATCGAGATTGATGGGCGGCGAAAGCGTGAGGATATGCGGATTGGATGATTTGCGTAAATGTGGAATGCAGGCTTTGGTCATCAGAAACGTACCTCGCACATTTACATCGTGCATCAGGTCGAAGCGTTTCGCTTCTGTTTGCTCCGTCGTCGTTAAAGAAATCGCTGAAGCATTGTTCACCAACACATCAATCGAACCGAACCGAGCCAGGGTCTGATCGACGGCCTGTGCGATTTGCTCTTCAAAACGAATGTCGCAGGCAACTGCCAACGCCTGACCACCAGCTGCTTCGATCTCTTGTGCAGCCGAAAAAATGGTTCCACCCAATTTGGGATTTTCTTCCACGCTTTTGGCAGCCACCACCACGTTGGCACCTTCACGGGCCAAACGCAACGCGATGGATTTACCAATGCCTCGACTGGCTCCAGTGATCAGGACGGTTTTTCCGGCGAAACTCATGGTGTACGATTAATATTCAGGAAGAATGGGTTTGTTCTGCATGATGCCCTCTATCCGTTCAATCACGTCTGGAGTTAGCAACGACATCGTTTCGATCGCTTTTAGGTTCTCTGTTAACTGCTCGGCTTTTGTGGCACCCAAGATGGCCGTAGTCACATTCGGATTCTTGATACACCAGGCGATACTCATGATGGCCGTCGTAGTACCTAATTCCGTTGCCAATGCAGCCAATTGCTTCACTTTCTCAACTGCATTGTCTTTCAGACAACGATCGCGCAACCATTCAAAACCCGGAATCGCCAACCGACTATCAGCGGGGATGCCATCGTTGTATTTGCCGCTGAGCAATCCGGAGGCGAGGGGACTCCAAATCGTCGTGCCCAATCCAACCGTTTTGTAAACCATTTGAAACTCGTTCTCGATCTTATTTCGTTCGAACAAATTGTATTGAGGTTGTTCCATGGCCGGACCGATCAAGTGATGCTGTTGCGCTACCCGATGAGCTTCCATGATCTCCACGCCACTCCACTCACTGGTTCCCCAATACAAGATCTTACCCTGCTGGATCAGTTGGTGCATGCTCCAAACAACTTCTTCGATGGGAACGTTCTTATCCGGACGATGACAGAAATACAAATCCAAGTAATCGACCTGCAAACGTTGCAACGCTTCATGACAAGCTTCGATGATGTGCTTACGACTTAAGCCGGATTGATTGGGTTTGTTTTCCTTCCCCCGCCATCCCCAAAAAACTTTGGAAGACACGGTATAAGAGGTACGGTCCCAGTTTTTCTTTTTCAATACCCGACCCATCATCTTCTCACTTTCTCCCAAGGCATACACTTCGGCATTATCAAAAAAGTTGACCCCGTTGTCATAGGCAATCCCCATGAGCTCATCGGCTATGGTGTCATCGATCTGTTTTTTAAAGCTGACCCAACTACCGAATGACAGCAAACTCAATTGAAGGCCCGTGCGGCCCATGTAACGATATTCCATAGTAAAATTTGTGTAGTAAAGATATTGTAAAAGCCGGAGCGACTAATAGGGCATTCCACTCTCATTCACCCGCAACTGACCCACGGTTTCCTTAAAGGTGATGCGCGACAGGTCTTGCGTTGCCTCCAATCCCTTGGCGGCATAGATGCGCTTGCCATTCGACTTGAACGTAACCGGCGACTCCGTATGAAATAGCTGAGTATTTTGATCCCACCAAAGCTGCTGAGTCATCAGCGTGTCTCCTTTAACCGTTACGACTACAACGCTATCGCGTAAAAAGACTCGATTCAGGTTCTCGTAATAGATGCCGTATTTGCTATCCAGCCTGGATTCAAGCAAAGTGGCTTCATTAAAAAAATCACAATGAAGCGTCTTGGGAAATTCGGCATAGACGGTATCGGTCGAAACGCGATACATACGAGGTGCTTTGAGCTTGGCCCGCAAAACCCCTCCTTGGCTTAGATAGCTTTCCATGTTCACCGCCTCCTCCCGCAATTCAATGTTGCGGGTCCAGTCGGTCAACACCTGATCGTTGTTCTCACAAGCGACGAGGCCCAAGATCAAGATCCAATATAACAGACGCATGAAATTGATCAATCGTATCGGCGCTTCGCAAACCAGATGTCGCTGAGCGAGAAGCCCAACGAGAAACGGAACAAGTTCTCACGAAGCAGATTGTCGTTGCTGCCTCGTTGATTCAGTTCGAACGCCATATTCACGAACGTAACTTGATTGGGTGCCTGACGGCTGATGGGAACGGGCAAGCCCAATCCGAAGGTAAAGCCCAGTTGAGAGAGGGTATTCCCTACCCGGATATAATCCGGACCCAGCACGCAGCCAAAACGATAGGCAATGTTGCTGAAATAACTCCGCTTGGGAACCGGACTCAGTTGTCCGCCCAGGCGCAAGGACCAATTGTTTTTTACCGAATCCTTTTGCCCATAGAAACGATAATCGTCCCAGCGGGTTTGTGTGTAATCGGCAGCCAGGATCCATCCTCCTTCTTTGTTGGGGACAGCAAATTTTTGCAGCAAGATTCCGACCGTATACGTAGCCGGCAATTCTACTTTACCCTTGATGTCTTTAACATCGGAAATGCTATCTACACGCAGATTCCCTGAACTCTCATTGTATCGATAAGTCTCGCGGATCCGATCCTGACGCGCGTTCAACGAAGCCCCCGGTTGCGCAAATGCACCGATGGTGACGGCCAATGTGGAGGTTATCGGAAGCCGGTATTGGAACCCGGCTGTAAAAACAAGATTGCTGTAGTTGGTCAGCGTCTGGTAATTCGCCTGTGCATACAACACGGAGTCATTGATCAAGGATCGACGACTGGAGAAATCCTTTCGACCAAACAGGTATCCAACATTGAACCCAACACTCAGCTTCTCTTCCAAGCCCTTTCGTTCACGCTGATAAATATTGAACCCGGTTCCCAAGCTCGCCAAATAGGATCCGCCATCGCCCTGAAACAAGGTGGATGAACTATCGATGTTATTCCCGGAGATGGGATCGTATAGCCGTTCGTTGCGGTAAATGTTGTAGCTGATGCGGGAAACCGGACGAATCCCAAATCCCATTCCCCAACCCTGACGCAAAGGCACACCCACCTGCACATAAGAGAACAAGGCGTTGCTGGCTACGAAATTGTTGGAGTTGCCAGGTTGTTGAAGATTTCGACGATCCACATTCACACCAAAATCAGCCACCGCTCTTCCGGAGGCCATCTTTTTGCTTCTCTTTTCTCGAAACGATTGAAAAGAAGCGAACGCAGCCGGGTTATTGAAATTGACCGATAAATTATCGATGTACGCCGCGGTTATTCCGCCCATACTTCGGGTAATGATGTTGGTCTGCGGAACCAGATCCCCGATCCCATAACGGGAATACGGAGAATTGTCTTGGGCATTCACCACACCGACCAGACTTAAATAGCTGATCATCAACAGGATGTGCTGAAAAAACTTAGGGGAGGTTGTGTTCGGCGATGGCATATAGACCCTTGAACAAAAAGTCGGGGTCGGCAAATATCTCGCTTTTCAGGTGCGGCACCAAATAGGGTATATCACCCCCGGTTAAGACAGCGTTAAAGTTCCCGTAACGTTCGCGGTATGCGGCCAGAAAACCATCGATTTCCAAGGCCATGCCCAGAACGGACCCGGAAAGCATATTGGTGTCGGTATCGTACCCGATCAAGGGCACATCCGCCTTTGGGCTGATCAAGGGCAATAGGGCCGTTTGATGGTGCATGGCTTTTAATCGCATGGACAGACCAGCCGAAATCCCTCCACCCAAAAAAGCATGATCCCGGTTGATAAAATTATACGTGATGCAGGTACCCAGGGCGATGATGAGGTTGTTGTGCTTCGGGTAAAAATGAACGGCAGCGGCACAGAGCGCCAACCGATCGGCACCAATGGTCTCCGGTTTACCCACCGGCGTCGTGAAATTCACGCGCGTATTTTGATTCAGTTGATGAAAGGATGTTCTTGACTGCAACAACTCGGGCAGAGAAGGATCGTGATCGATGACCGAAGAAAATATGGAACGCTGCGGCTTCCAATCTTGCAACAGGGCCTGAACCGTTTCGGTCCGCGTATCGTCCAGCACCCGCACCTCCTGCAATTGCTCGCCAGCAAACAGGGCCGCTTTTTGGCGGGAATTACCAAAGTCAAAACAAACGGTTCGTAGCATGCGAAGCAAATTAGTGGATTCCTTGCACGGGGAGAAATCAGTCGATCGACTGTCCGGTTAAGGGGCGAAAATGGCCGTTCAAGCGGGCGCGTTCTTTCAATTGCTCCATGGCTTGCAGCGTTGGCAGCACCCGACCCAAATGACGACGAATGAACTCCTGACGTTGCCGCTCCTCGGGCAGCTCCCGCAAGTTGTACTCCTCCTCCAGCGACAATCCCAAATGATGGGCCACATCAAAGGAGCGAAGCTCAGGATCGGGTAAAGAAAACTTTTTTTCGATGTTCAGCAATCCGTGCAATGTTCGGATCAATGCAAGCAGTTGTGATGGAATGGATGGAAGCTCACCCCGCTCGCGCTCATCCATGTGCACGATGGCCCCTTGATACATTTTATCAGGCACCGTCTTGACGATCTCCAGAATCCGAAACGTACTCACGCCATTGGTCCGAATGTCACCGCCCGACTCGCCCATCTGCCCATCCGCATCAAAACCCTGACTCTGCTCCGTGACATGCATCAAGGCGCCCCGCTCCTGCACTTGTCCATTCATCATAGTTGGAATGCCAAACGGTTTCTGCGTCCGAATGCAATCATTGATCAATTGGATATACCGAGGTTCAAAAATGTGCAGATTCAACCCTTCTTGGGGAAAGACAACAATGTTCAACGGGAAAATGGGCAGGAATTGCGTCATGCCAACAAGAACATTTTAAGAACGATAAAGTTGACGCAGGCGGGCATATTTCCAATAGGTATACCGAGCCGTAAGCCAGGCACATTGCCATCCGGCCATCCCATCCAAAAAGCCCAACTTAATGAGATAGTAATGCAGGAAGGTAAATGGAGGAGACAACCACAGCTTCCATAGCGGCGCCGCTTTCCCACGCGCAAAATATTTCTGCGCATTCAACTGCGCATACTGGCGCATTTTATTTCGATGATCGTTCCAGTCACGTACCGTACGATGTTGGATCTTCCCCCGCAAACGCAATACCTCCACCGCGGCCGGAAATTGCAATTGCTCATGCACCGGCTCCGCATCCCACTGAACCCGAGCGCGATTGAATAAACGAATGTGTCGGTCCCAACCCCACTCACCAAAACGGATCGGTTGATCCCCTATGTAATTCAAAAACGAACAAGCATAAACAGCATCCACCGAAGCAGGCGCCCACTCCATCAATTCAGCACGCAATGTTGAATCAGGAACCTCATCGGCATCCAAGCTCAAGATCCAATCGTGTTTGGCCAGGGCATTGGCGGCATTTTTAGTAGGACCAAACCCTTTCCAAACGCCCTCGACCAGCCGCACCGGAAAATCCCGCACGATCGCTTGGGTTCCGTCGTTACTGCCGGTATCATACACGACGATGTCGTCCGAAAGTCCCTGCAAACCCGACAAGGTATGCGCGATTCCGTCCGATTCATTCCGACAAATAACAACAATGGAAAAAGGGGTAGCCATTCAGCTACGAATTTCCTGATTTTTCCAGCTCACTGATGCGTCGCGCAGAAATAACAACAAGAAAGGAATCAAAAACACCCCATACTGCACTTCCAGTCCGATGTCCGTAACCAACGACAAGACCGTCGCCAATACCCACGATCGCCAACGAAACGGATCCGCAGTACGAATGAAAAACAAGACGATCACCCCCACCGAAAAGGCGATCAAGCCGATCCATCCCATACCCACTCCATAAACAGCCCACTCATTTGCCGGGTAGATCCGTTCCGTCTCCGACAAATTCGGATTCACGCGCTGATAGACCGAATCCATTGCCGAGCGAATGTCACCAAATCCCACCCCATAGGCGGGATGATCTCGAATCACCTCTCCCGCCACCTGCAACGATTGAACCCGAATGGCATCGTTGCCCCCGGGCAGATATTTCCCCTGAAACGTATACGACCAGTCATAGCGGATGTAGTCGATCCGCGCCCGAAAGGTGGGCACAGTCCAATACATCAACAACGGAATGAATAAAAACAACAGCAGTGCCGGGATCGCCCATTTTCGAAGCGATGGGCTGGAGATCCAACGAAGGATCCAAAACAGGGCCAACATATAAAAACAAAGCAATCCGATCCGAACGGCCAGTGCATGCAGGTATAAAACAAAGAAAATTGAAATCACGCCGATCAGCCAACGAAGACGAGCTGTAGCCACCGCCCATTGAAGTTGCAGCCAAAACAAAACAGCGACGATCAACCAGCTGAATCGTACCCGATCATTATCCAGTGGTGTCAGCAGCGTTTTCCCCCGTAAATAATCTTGTTGAATGGCACCTGACTGCATCCACCAAGGCATCCAAGAATAAAGCACGCTCACAAAAACAAAAGAAACCAGCATCCATCCAATGCGTTGCCTCCATCGTTCCGAGATCGATAATCCCACCCAACCCAGGGGCAATAACATCAAGGGTAATTTGATGCGAACCACGTCCATCCAAGACGATGCATCGTCACTCCAAAACCCCGACAGCACCGGCAACAGCCAGGCAAGACTGAAAATCCAAACCAACGGATCTCTACTGGCTTGATGCAGCCACTGACGCCAGCCCAACCGGAGCGGAGCCAGTAAGAAAAAAATGAAAATACCTACAGACAGGATCGCGCGCGAAAAGAAGAGTCCTCCGATCATCGCCACGACGGTTCCCGCTGCCAACAGCTGAGCGAGTTCCGGTTTGCGTAGGTTGAACGATGATTTCATTACCTTGGGGATCGAGTTCAATAAACATACAACTTAGTTCGAGGATGTGGCATCAATGGATCGAGCAAATTCAACAAGGCGATACGCGTGCATTGGCACGTGCCATCTCGTTGGCTGAAAATGAAACAGCCGGACTGATCGAGGCATTAGCCAAAACGTCGATCCCACAAAAACCTGTGATCGGCATTACCGGTCCGCCCGGTGCCGGCAAAAGCACCCTCACCGATGCCTTGATCGGAGCGCTAATTCAAAACGGAAAATCGGTAGCGGTAATCTGCGTCGATCCCTCTTCCCCCTTCCATCAAGGCGCGGTACTCGGCGACCGCATCCGCATGAGCGAATGGTACACGCATCCCAATGTGTACATCCGATCCTTGGCTACCCGAGGTGCCTTGGGCGGACTTCATCCCCGTATTCTGGAAATCACGGATCTGGTCAAATGTTTTACAGCCGATTGGATATTGATCGAAACCGTAGGCGTCGGACAAAGCGAAGTGGAAGTAGCCGGATTGGCCGATCGCACTGTAGTGGTGTTGGTGCCCGAGGCCGGCGATGAGATACAAACCATGAAGGCCGGATTATTGGAAATCGCGGACCTATTCGTGGTCAACAAATCGGATCGTCCCGATGCCGATCGTTTCCGCAGTCATTTGGAGCGCATGATGCAAGAAGACCGTTCACACGGATCTATTACGCCCATCATCAATGCCATTGCCACGGAGAAAAAAGGGATCGAAGAGATTCTTACGCACCTAAATGAATTACTGCGGGCTCCTTCGCAACTACATCGAAATCGCATGTTGTTACTCGAGAAAGCCAAGCACTTGTTGCGGGAACAATGGCTGCGTAAATTGGATGGCGGGAAAATGAAAGAATCGTTGGATCGGGCTATGCAATCGCCCCTGTTCAATCTATACGCTTGGGTAAAAGATTATGCCGACTGATCTTCTGAATCGTTCGACTTCCACCACCGATAACTGATGAACCCGATGATGCCGAGTGGCATGAAAGCGAGATACAAGATCCCGCTGTTCATCCCCTTAGCCGGTTTCTCGCCCAATTGCTGCGCCGTCTTCGTGCAAATGGAACACTGCGCCTGGGATGACAAACTAACTCCCAAACTAAAAACTAATATCGTAACTACTCGTTTCAAACCAACTCTAAACTATAAACTAACTGACCAAACTATCCAAACTTCCAAACTGCCCAAACTATCACGCAAGTTCCATCCGCTTCTGCTCCTTCTTCCGCTCGTCTTCATTGAGCGTTACTTTCCGCATGCGAATGTTATTCGGCGTAACCTCGATACACTCATCTTGCTGAATGTATTCCATACACTCCTCCAGGGTCATCAATGTTTTCGGTGTGATGCGGGTTGCGTCATCGCTGCCGCTGGCCCGGTGGTTGGTCAGCTTCTTGGCTTCTGTTACGTTTACAACCAGATCGCCCGGCTTGATGTTCTCTGCCACAACCTGTCCGGCATAAACCTCTTCACCGGCGTCGATGAAGAATGTACCGCGATCCTGCAATTTATCGATCGAATAACCTGTAGATCGTTCTTGGAATTTGGAGACCAGTACGCCGTTGTTGCGACCGGGAATGGGGCCTTTCCATCCTTTGTACTCACGGAAACGGTGCGCCATCACGGCCTCACCGGTGGTAGCGGTCAGCATCTGTGTACGCAAACCAATGAGTCCGCGTGAAGGGATATCAAACTCCAAATGCTGCATGCTTCCTTTGGTTTCCATCACCAGCATCTCGCCTTTTTTGCGACTTACCAGATCGATCACTTTTGAAGCAAACTCTTCGGGCACATCCACAACCAAGGTTTCATATGGCTCCGACTTGACGCCATCAATGTCTTTCACAATTACCTGAGGCTGACCCACCGTGAGTTCATATCCTTCCCGACGCATGGTTTCAATGAGGATCCCCAAGTGGAGGATGCCTCGACCATAAACCAGAAAACTATCTCCTTCGGGGGTATCCACCACGCGGAGTGCCAAATTCTTTTCCATTTCCTTCATCAACCGATCGCGCAAGTGGCGAGAGGTGACGAATTTTCCATCCTTGCCGAAGAAAGGCGAATTGTTGATCGAGAACAACATGTTCATAGTTGGTTCATCAACGGCAATGCGTGGCAATGCCTCCGGGTTCTCCGCATCGGCGATCGTATCACCGATGTTGAAATCTTCGATTCCGACTACTGCACAAAGGTCTCCGGCATGCACTTCACTTACTTTTTTCTTTCCCATGCCTTCGAACACATAGAGCTCTTTAACGCGGCAGCGTTTGATAACGCCATCCGCCTGCATGAGTGCAATGGGTTGATTTTCCTTGATCATACCGCGACCAACTTTACCAACTGCGATCCGTCCCAAGAAGGACGAATAATCCAACGAGGTGATCTGCATTTGCAGCGGCCCCTCGGCTACCTTGGGAGGAGGTACGTGTTTGATGATGCCATCCAACAGCGGGCGGATGTTGTCGATCTGCTCCAACGAATCGTTGAACCAACCGTTCTTACCACTTCCGTAATAAGTCGGGAAATTCAGCTGCTCTTCCGTGGCATCGAGGTTGAAGAAAAGTTCAAAAACCGCGTCGTGCACTTCATCCGGGCGACAGTTTGGCTTATCCACTTTATTGATGACAACAATCGGATGCAAATTCAATTGGAGGGCTTTCTGCAACACAAAACGGGTCTGGGGCATGGGACCTTCAAAGGCATCCACCAACAGAATCACCCCATCGGCCATTTTCAATACGCGCTCCACTTCCCCGCCAAAGTCGGCGTGACCCGGGGTATCGATCACATTGATCTTCATGCCCTCGTACACAACGGCTGCGTTTTTGGAGAAAATAGTGATGCCGCGCTCACGCTCGAGGTCGTTGCTGTCCATGATCAAATCACCGGTTTCCTGATTCTCCCGGAAAACCGATGTGGCATGTAGGATCTTGTCTACCAGCGTAGTTTTTCCGTGGTCAACGTGGGCGATGATGGC
>DFST01000017.1:4588-5614 GCA_002378975.1 Chitinophagaceae bacterium UBA3430 | reverse complement strand
GGTTGAGTGAGGGATTTTATCGCCGCAAAGGTAGGTCATCGATTGCTTTGCCATCCACCCCGGTCAACCTATCTTTGCGCCTCAATTCAGCATTATGGCAAGTACAGCAGACATCAGCCGGGGTTTGATCATTAAACTGGACGGCAGTCTTTACTCTGTGGTCGAGTTCGGAGAGAACAAGACCGCGCGGGCAGCCGCCAAGGTTTGGGCCAAGCTCAAAGGGGTAGATAACAATCGTTCCATTGAGAAGACCTGGAACTCGGGCGACAACATCTATCCGGTTCGGGTAGAGCGCAAAAGCTATACGTTCCTGTACAAAGACGATACCGGATACAATTTCATGGATACAGAAACCTTTGAGCAGGTAGCGCTTCAGGAAACCCTGATTGATGCTCCTCAATTTCTCAAGGATGGCGCTGAAGTCAGCGTGCTTTTCAATACCGAGACAGAGCAACCCATGAGCGTGGAACTGCCCGATAAGATCGTGTTGCAGGTGACTTACACCGAGCCCGGTTTGCGCGGCGATACAGCTACCCGTACACTCAAGCCCGCTACGGTGGAAACCGGCGCCAATGTAAACGTCCCTCTATTCGTTAACGAAGGAGAGATGATCCGGGTCAACACCAAGACCGGTGAGTACGTGGAGCGCGTCAAAGAGTAATTTTTCAACTTCTGATCAAAGGCCTGAAATCATCGATTTTGGGCCTTTTTTTTGCGATTTTGGGCATTTTTTACCCAAAAATCCATCAGAGTACTTGGCTTTTGGGTTTCTTGCCTACCTTAGTCCCCGCATCAAAAACCACTGTCCAAATCAATTTAAAAAGTGAAAAGCATGGACTTTAAGCAGATCCAGGAGTTGATCAAGATGGTCAACAAATCCAACATCGGAGAAGTGACCATTGAGCAGAAGGATTTCAAAGTAACGGTCAAACAAAAAGAAGAGCACATTACGCAAGTCGTATCGAGCGCGCCAGCTATGGTTGCTTCGGCCCCAATGGCCCCAGCACCCGCTCCGGCTGCCGCACC
>DFST01000017.1:0-4338 GCA_002378975.1 Chitinophagaceae bacterium UBA3430 | reverse complement strand
TCGGCCCCAATGGCCCCAGCCCCCGCTCCGGCTGCCGCACCAACTGCCGCTGCGCCTAAGGCCGCTCCGGCCGCTGAGGCCAGCAACCTGATCACCATCAAGAGTCCGATGATCGGCACCTTCTACCGGAAATCTTCTCCCGACAAACCCAATTTTGCGGAAGTCGGAACCGAAGTGGCCCCGGGTAAAGTGGTTTGCATCATCGAAGCCATGAAATTGTTCAACGAGATCGAATCCGAAGTCAAAGGCCGCATCGTCAAGGTGTTGGTTGATGACGCTTCACCGGTTGAGTTCGATCAGCCCCTGTTCATGGTAGAGCCTGCCTGATCGGTAGGAATTATTCACCTCCACACTACACTATGTTCAAGAAGATATTGATCGCCAATCGGGGCGAGATCGCCTTACGCGTGATTCGCACGGCTCGCGAGATGGGAATCAAAACCGTAGCGGTCTATTCGACAGCCGACCGGGATAGCTTGCACGTCAAGTTTGCCGATGAAGCGGTTTGCATTGGTCGCCCCCACAGCGCCGATTCCTATTTGAATATTCCCCACATCATGGCCGCCGCCGAGATCACCAATGCGGATGCCATTCACCCCGGTTATGGA
This sequence comes from Chitinophagaceae bacterium UBA3430, assembly GCA_002378975.1. GTDB lineage: Bacteria > Bacteroidota > Bacteroidia > Chitinophagales > Chitinophagaceae > JJ008. The sequence goes on along the minus strand of DFST01000017.1, from coordinate 3,730 downwards.
TTCCTGGCAGAGAATGCCAAGTTCGCTGGTATCTGTGCCAAACACGGAATCAAGTTCATTGGCCCCACACCCGAGATGATCAATTCCATGGGTGACAAGATCACCGCCAAGGATACCATGATCAAGGCGGGTGTACCGGTGGTACCGGGCGGACAAGGACTGCTCCAATCGGTTGACGAAGCCAAAGGCTTGGCGAAGGAAATGGGCTATCCCGTCATTCTTAAAGCGACCGCCGGTGGGGGTGGAAAGGGGATGCGGATTGTCTGGGAAGAATCTGAAATCGAAAAAGCATACGATACCGCGAAGGCAGAGGCATTGGCCTCTTTTAAGAACGACGGCATCTACATGGAGAAATTCGTGGAAGAACCCCGTCACATCGAGATCCAAGTGGCCGGTGACCAATACGGCACGGTTTGCCATTTGAGTGAGCGTGACTGTTCGATCCAGCGTCGGCACCAGAAATTGGTGGAAGAATCTCCATCGCCTTTCATGACCGATGAATTGCGTATGAAAATGGGCGAAGCGGCCAAACAAGCAGCGTCTGCGATCAATTACGAAAGTGTCGGTACGATCGAGTTTCTGGTGGATAAGCACCGGAATTTTTATTTCATGGAGATGAACACCCGGATCCAGGTGGAGCATTGTGTGACGGAGGAAGTGATCAATTATGATCTGATCAAAGAACAAATCCTGATTGCTGCCGGATACAAAATCTCGGGTCGTGACTATGTACCTCAAATGCATTCGATCGAGTGCCGAATCAATGCAGAAGATCCTTATAATGATTTTCGTCCTTCACCCGGACGCATCACGGTCTTGCATCAACCCGGTGGTCATGGGGTGCGTGTCGATAGCCATGCCTATGCTGGCTATGTGATCCCGCCTTATTACGATTCCATGATCGGTAAATTGATCACCGTTGCACAAACCCGTCAGGAGGCCATCCAAACCATGTACCGCGCACTGAGCGAGTATGTGATCGAGGGTGTAAAAACCACGATCCCCTTCCATCTGCAACTGATGCAGGATGAACGTTTCCGCAGTGGTGATTTCAATACGAAGTTCCTGGAGAGTTTCAAATTGGTCTGATCCTCACTCGATGTTTCGAGTGTCCAAGATGATCTTCTTGGTGTTCAGGTATTTCCCGAGTGAAATGCCGAATGAACGCAATTTGATCGCAGGAGCATAGTCGCGGTTGCTGATGCTGGTGGCGCCATAGGTGTAGAATCCATAGGCAAACCAGCCCGACCTTGTCTCCAATCCCACTTCCGCCAAAAGATTGAGTGAATAACGACCATATTCGCCGCGCGCGAAACTGACAGGCTGCTGAACCAGCTCTCCATTGGAATTAAGGTAATGCTCTGTTCCGGACAAATGCGTTTCCAATGACGGACCGCCTCGCAGAAAAATATGGTTCGGATTGCTACCCAAATCGAATTGTAATAAAACGGCAGTTTCCAAATTGTGCAATCGAATGCTGTTCTCAATGGCGTCGGGATGGGGTTGACCGTTGGGGATCTCCAACTGTACATCGTATCCGCGCAAGTTATACCGGATGGATGGTACAAAATAGAGGTTGACGTCGAAGGGGACTTTCAGTTGTACCCCAGCTTGAATACCCATAAACCGCTGGATCGGTTGGGATTGATGCAGGATCTCATAACGTGCACCGGGGAATTGGATACCACCCAATAAGCCGACCAGATTTTGAGCGGCCAGGTTGATCTGTGCCACGAATAAGCTCAGGAAGATTAAAATGACTCGCAAGACCCTAAACTAGCCAAACTACCCAAACTGCCCAAACTATCCAAACTGACTCTGAGCATTGAACGCAGAACTAATACCCCGCAGCTGCATCATCACCGCGCCGATCGGCCACCGCTTCTTTCTTGCCATCGGGGCGAACCAGAATGATCTCCGTTCGGCCGATCCCACCTCGTTCTTTACCCATCGGATATCCCATTTTTTTGAGTGCTTCTGCGGTAACAGGTATAAATCCTTTCTCCGTATACAATTCATCCGGAAGCCATTGATGATGGAATTTCGGTTTGTTGATCGCATCCTCGGCACTCATCCCAAATTCAAGGATGTTGATCAGGGCCTGGAATACTTGCGTGGGGATGGTGGTTCCGCCCGGAGTACCCACAACGATGTACGGTTTATCATTTTTTAAAACCAACGTCGGGGTCATGGAGCTGAGCATGCGTTTGCCGGGATGAATCGCATTCGCTTCGCCACCGATGGCACCAAACATATTGGGAACGCCGGGTTTGATGCTAAAGTCATCCATCTCGTTATTGAGGAAAAAACCGGCTCCGCCCACCACGGTGCGACTTCCATACGACCCATTCAGGGTCGTAGTTACCGAAACGGCATTTCCCTCCTCGTCCAACACGCTGAGGTGGGTGGTCTCCTCGCTTTCATGAAAGTTCACGTTGCCGGCACCCAGTAGACTGCTTGGAGTAGGCGCATCGGGGCTATAATTTTTCATCCGCATATTCAGGTACTCGGGATCGGTGAGCTTCGAAACGGGCACGGGATAGAAATCGGCATCGCCCATGTATTTACCACGGTCGGCAAAAGCCCGCCGCATCACTTCGGTCATCAATTGTACGGACGCAGTTGTCTGAAATCCCATGGATCCGATGTTTCGATCTTCCACCATTTTCATCATTTGATGCAGGAGCAGTCCGCCACTGCTGGGCATCGGCATACCTACAATATGATAACCTTTATAATCAAATTCATGCGGTACACGCCATTTGGCCTGATACGATTTCAGGTCTTCTTTGCCGATGATGCCATTTCCTCGTTTCATTTCCGCTTCGATCAACGCTGCGGTTTCGCCTTCATAGAATCCGGCTTTGCCAAGTTGTTGAATACGTTTCAGGGTATTTGCCAGATCCGTTTGGATCAGGGTATCGCCCGACTTCCAAGGTTGGCTTCGATGGAATACCGGCATCACCGAATTGTATCGTTTTAGCTCACCCTGTAAATTATTCAGCGAGCGTGCTTCACTTTCGGTAATTACAAATCCTTTTTCTGCCAGTTCGATCGCCGGTTGAATCAAATCAGCCATGGGAAGTTTGGCATATCGATGCGATTCAAACAGTCCTGCTACAGTTCCAGGTACACCTGAGGCCAGGTGTCCATTTTGACTTCGCTGTGTGCTTGCTACCCCATTGGAATCGATGTACATATCGCGATGGGCCTTGGAAGGAGCCATCTCCCGAAAGTCGAGTGCAATCCGTTTTTCGTTCTTCAATTGGGCAACGAGAAATCCACCGCCCCCGAGATTACCGGCATTGGGGTAAACGACTGCCAGGGCCAGCTGGGTGGCAATGGCTGCATCAACCGCATTTCCTCCCTTTTTTAGCATCAAGAGTCCGGCCTCTGAGGCTAACGCATGCGCCGAAACGACCGCCCCTTTGTCGGCCACGATCTTCTTGGTGGTGGAGAAGCTGTGTGGTTTGTTCGCACCGGTGAATACCTGTGCCTGTAGAGCGATTCCAACAAAAACCAGCGCAAGAGAGAAGCAGTGCTTTCGGGGCATAAAATTATTTGGATCTAAACTACAGAAAATAGCTTTTCCCCGGTGCCCGACTCGGGGCATTCAGTAAATTGCCCGTCTAAATCGATTGCATGAGAACCATCCAGTCCCGGCTCCAACCAGCAGGTTACCTGCTGCTTGCTTTACTAATGTTTTACTCCTTGCTCAGTGCGCAGAAAT
>DFST01000110.1 GCA_002378975.1 Chitinophagaceae bacterium UBA3430 | reverse complement strand
CCCAACAAACACCGCATGCCGCTGTTTTTGAACAACGACCAAGCCCGTCAATGGCTCGACGCTGATCTAAAGGAAGAAAACATAAGGCAGCTGATCGATACACAAATCGACGATGATGCACTCCGTGCCTGGCCAGTTCCATCGATCCGTTCACCAAAATCTCGACCGGACGGAAAAATGAAACACGAGCGTGTTGAGTAGATGGGAGATGGAAAGATGGCAGGTCCCATCACCAAACATTCGTCGGACAGCCGTCGGGATATTTATTCCCCAATAGAAATCCGATCAGGAACTCATGTGTTCCTTTGCTGAAATTATTGAGACGCGATGTGGTATAATCATACGCGTATCCCATTTGAATATTGGCGATGTTTACGCCCAACATGCCGGCAAATCCGTCTTGATGACGATAGCTCGCACCCAGCCAGGCCAGTCCGCGGTATTGCAGTTTAAGATTTACTTCCACTTGCACCGGCACGGGATTTACATATTTCACCATCACGGATGGAATGAAATTGAAGTTCTCCCCGAGCAAGACTCGATAGCCAGCCGTAGCAAATAAATGCGGAACGGTTTTCCCAGTCTGCGGACGGATATATCCATTCGAAAAATCGATTGTTTGCGGTACGATCTGCTGGGCCGATAGCCCCAGAAAATAATTAGCCGAATAGAGATAAAGTCCGGCACTCATATCCAACCGCGTATTATTGAGAATACCGGATGTATAAACCACCGGATCAACCGTTACATCGCCGAAGTTCAGCTTCGCCGGATCTAGGCCCAACCGATTGATGCCCACGCCGAGTCCGGCAGAAAGCGTTGTATTCGCATTCAAGGGCAAGTGATACGCATAGGTAGCTTGGGCGGTCAGGTTGCTCAACGGACCGGCCACATCTTGCACTACCTGCAATCCGATACCATGATGCGCATCGGGTGCTTCGTACTGCTCCCAATAACTGCTGCCGCGCGGATTCTCACCGGGTGTAGGAAACGAAGTGGCCGTTGTTTTCGTTCCCGATTTATTCAAGGCACCGTGGATTGAAAAATACGTGGTGACCGGGGCATCCTGAATACCGACCCATTGCCGGCGATGACTGGCCTTTACATCCACATAGTTCTCAATCCCCGAAATCGCAGGATTGATGATGTACTGATTCAGGATATACTGCGTATAGTGAGGCTTTTGTTGAGCACGTACAGTGATGCACACACTCAACAAAAGCAACAGAGAAAAAGATCCAACGAGTTTATTCATATTCATTGTTCAGTACATTGAAATCCTATATAAGTTGGGATCTTCTCCGGTACACCCTAAAACAGTTGATTTTGGGATGAAGGAATGAGCGTTAAATGTAATTTTTTTCGTTGAGTTGGGCTGTTCTGTTTTGCTATTCATATTGAACTCATCCATAGCCACGACTCGTCAGGATGCCGATTCCGAGTTCAAGGAGTATTTCAAACAAGTATACGAATGACCGTCTCGTCATCGACGGAATCGAAAGTCCGATAAAACCGCCCAACCCCGTAAAATGGTTCGGGTTCATGCAAACAGATGAAACGATCGACCTGCGATCGAATTCGCTTCGCCGCTTCCGGGGAGGATACGGGCACGGCCACCCATATGGCTCGCGGGTGCTGGGCGCGGACGAGTTGGATGGCCAACAACAGCGTTCGGCCGGTCGCTATGCCATCGTCGACCAGAATCACCGTTTTACTCCGGAGTTCAGGGTTGGACGTACCTAGTCGATACAGCTTTTTGCGATTTTGTAATTCCCGTCGGGCCGCCTCTACCCACCGGTCTAAATCCGATTTCCTGCCTGTATAGGCCTCCTCGATGAAGATTCGATCGAGGCTGACAGCCCCCAAAGCGTATTCGGGATTATCGGGCGATGCCAACTTGCGCACCAACAACACGTCCAACGGGACCTTCAAGGATTTTGCGATCTGAGCCGCGATCGGAACACCACCCCGAGGAATACCCAAAACGATGGTTTGGGTTGGGTTGACCGGGGGGATCAACTTCAGTAATTGCTCGGCCGCATCCGCCCGATCGTTGAACAGGAACGTTTCCATCGGCTTGAAATTCGAATCCCCACCCTGGAAAAAGAATGAGGGGGATCAGGTAGCAGGTAGAGAGTAGAGAGGTAAAGGTTGAGCTCTCTACTCTCTACACTCTACACATAACGCTCTAATAGCGACCGATGCACAAACTGCCCCGAAAACGGCAGGCAAATATGAAATGGTTCCGTAAGCCGATTTCTTGAAATTACTACCATCTGTGAGCATGAGACTTTCCCAAATGGGTTGTTCGGGTGAAAAAACGACCTGCACCCCTTTGCGGATCTGGTAACGCTTTTTGAGTTGCTTGCGCACTTGTTGTGCGAATGGGCAATTATAGGTCTCGGAAATATCAACGACTTGCAGGCGGGTTGGATCGAGTTTAGCTCCTGCACCCATGCTGCTTACCAAAGGAATGTGATGCGCCACCGCCGTTTTGAGAAAGGTAATTTTAGGGGTGATGCTATCGATGGCATCGATCAAGTAGGAGGGAACTTCGGTCAATTGTTCGAGTACACGCTCGGGGCGAATGAACTCATCGATCACCGTCAACTCCAATTCGGGGTTGATGGCCAACAGTCGTTCTGCCATGATCTTGGCCTTGGATACACCGTGGTTGGTAGCTAGTGCCGGCAATTGTCTATTTCGGTTGGTAGGGTCAACTACGTCCCCATCGATGATGGTCATTTTACCGACTCCGCTTCGGGCGATGAATTCCGCGGCGTAGGAGCCCACACCACCCAGCCCCACGACCAACACGTGTGCGGCGGCCAGCTTTCGAAGGGCTGTTTCGCCAATGAGCAATTGCGTCCGTGATAGCCACGATAGGTCGGTCGTCATAATCGATTTCTTCCACGCAAAAGAACAAAATCTTTCGCGCTTCCGAGGGAAAGGAGGCACCGAATCGGGCTATTTCTCTCAGAGAAAAATAGTTCCCCCTCTTGGATGCGAATAGATTTCCTCTATATTTGTTTCCGGTTTGAACCCAAACCCATTTAAATTCTAAAACCTTTAACCATGGCAACAAAGAAAAAAGCTGCGAAGAAAGTAGCTAAAAAACCCGCCAAGAAAGCTGCTAAGAAAGTAGCAAAGAAGCCTGCAAAAAAAGCTGCTAAGAAAGTAGCAAAGAAGCCGGTAAAAAAAGCTGCTAAGAAAGTAGCAAAGAAGAAATCAGCACGCAAGCCCTCCGCTGCCTTCATGAAGCCCCTGACTCCTAGCGCCAACCTGGCCGCTGTAGTTGGAGCTAAGGCGATGCCCCGCACCGAAGTGGTGAAAAAGATCTGGGTGTACATCAAGGCGAACAAACTGCAGGACAAAGCCAACAAGCGCATGATCAATGCGGATGCAAAACTCAAAGCCGTATTCGGTGGAAAGAGTCAAGTATCCATGTTCGACATGGCCAAGCACCTGGCGAAGAACCTGAGCTAAGATTCCCTTGCTCAACGAATAGAGGCACCTTTTAGGTGCCTTTTTCGTTTCTACAGATCGGGGAAACGCTCGTTGATCAACTTGATCAACGACAGGGAATTCTTTAATTGGAGCTTCTTCAAGATCTTGGCACGGTGCGTATCGACCGTCCGCGGCGATAGGAATAATTTTTCTGCAATCTCATCTGTGGTACACCCTTCTTTGAGCAGCTTGATGATGTCGATCTCCCGATCAGTCAATGAATTCAAGCGAGCCGATTCATCGTCCTCCAACAAAACGTTCTGCGTGATGCGATTCTTGATTTCGGCACAGATATAGGTTTTCCCTTCCATGACCTCGTAGATTGCCTTATACATTTCGTCTTTCGTGGAGTTCTTGGTCACATACCCCATGGCGCCATTGGAGATCATACGCTTGGCAAAAGAAGGTTGATTGTGCATCGATACACCAATGGTGCGTGAATTCGGTGATCTCTCCCGAATGATCTTGACTGCATCCAATCCGGAGATGGGCATGATGTTGATATCGAGAATCACGATCTGCGGTTGCAATTCGGCCACCTCCTCGATCAACGATTGCGTATTGTCATAGACCTTGATCACCTGAAAGGAGGGATCCAAATTGATGAGCGTGGCCCAGGTTTCTGCAATGAGCACATGATCATCGGCGATCACGATCTTGATTTTATCCAACATGATTAATGAATTGGAAATTGAATGAGTGTTTTCGTTCCTTTTCCGAGAGAAGATTGAATGTCAATGTGTCCTTTATAAAAAGCGATCCGCGAACGCATGCTGTCGAGCCCTACGCCTTTTTGGATTTTGGTAATATCAAATCCTTTGCCATCATCGGCGTATTCCAAGAAGAAATGATTGTCTTTGAAATAAAGATGGATGGAGATTGTATCGGCGGCGGCGTACTTGAATGTGTTGTTCAATAATTCTTGCAGTACGCGGAAGACAACGATCTTCTTATCCAGCGTCAATTGCTCGTCATCGTATTGTGGATAAACCCGCAACTTGAAAATGGGTTTGGTCAGGATGCCATAACTGTTCACTAACTCCACCACCGAATCGCGCAAGCCCAAATCGCGAATGGCAGGAGGCGCTAAGGTGCGGGACAGTGTACGAACTTGTTCCAAGGTCTGCTTGACCGTTTTCTCCAACTGATGGATGTCGGTCGGATCGTATACGGCCTTCGCTTTGATCATATTTAGGAAGAGTGACATATACGCCAACATTTGTCCAACCCCATCGTGTAGGTCGCGTCCGATCTGGGACCGCTGCTCCTCCTCCGCTTGTAGTTTAGCCTCCAGGATATATTTTTCCTGACTGATGCGCTCTTCCAACAACTCCTGCTCCATCAAGCGTATCCGCGTCACATCCCAGTGAATACCTACCGATCCCTTAACCTTACCCTCAATATCAAAAATGGGCGCCCCGCTGATGATCACCGTGGCCGACTCGCCCGTCTTCCGCATCAGGTCGATCTCATAAACAGATTCTTTTCCTTTTTTTCGGATGCGTTCTTGTTTTTGGATGGTCTTCTTAGCCCCTACGGCATTGGGACGCAACAAAAGACGCGATGCCACTTCCCCCTTCAGTTCGTCCAGTGAATAACCAGTAATCCGTTCAAAGGCCGGGTTCGCATATAAAATGCGCTCATCCACGTCTACTTCCATGACCCCTAAGTCCATGTTCTCAAACAAGGTCCGGTATTTCTCCTCACTGGCCTTCAGGGTCTGCAAGGCCAATTGTTGCTGATGAATATCACGGATGTGGAACAGCAGGTTCTGGGACTTGTCGATACCCGATTGAATTTCCCGAACAGCCGTCTCTACCCACAACAGATCTCCATTGCTCTTGACCAAGCGAAAAATCAAGTTCTTAATGTCTCCTCCCTGCAAATTTTGCTTGCTCAGTTGGGGCTTCAACATACGCCGACACTCCTCGCAGAAATAGTCGTAGAGATTGGCACCCGCTAATTCTTCCGCCTGATAATCCAACAAGCGCTTTACACCCGGGGAGATGTACGAGATCTTACCCTTCCAATCCGTGATCACCGTTACATCACCTGAATTCAAGGCGATCAACTCGAACTGTTGCTTGTCCGCCTCCAGTTCTTTTTGATATTGATGCTCTTTGGTCAGATCAAAATAAGCCCCGATGTAACCCATGAATTGACCACTCTCCAAGAAACGAGGTACGGCAACCTCCTGGATGTAATGATATTGCTCGTCTTTGGCTTTGATCAGAAACTCGCTGTTGATCACCTCCCGATTTTTGATGCGAGTAGCCCAGTCTTTTATTGCCTGATTCCGATAATCGGGATGGATGAGCGGCTCAAACTCAGCCTGACTCTTTATGTCCTCCAAGGGAAATCCGAAGAATTCCTTGGTCTTATCGTTTGAGTAATTCACCACATCGTTCTGGTCGGATACCCAAATCATCACCGGCAAGGCGTCTGTGATGCGCTTGAATCTTTTTTCACTCTCCAAGATATACTCCCGGTAGAATTCGGCGCCACTCACGTCGGCAATGCGACCAGTAAGAACCTCATCATTCAGGAATGGATCGAATTTTTTCTTTACTTCTTCTTCGAGCCAGAGTTGCTTGTGCGTAACCGCATTCTCCACCTGATACTTGAATGTAGCCTGGCCACTAAAATCCAATTGATCCATGGCTTTCCGGTAGGCATCGATCGTTGCCGGTAAAATGTACCGCTGGCGCTCGCGCAACGGATCCTTAAAATTAGTCGGATTGAATCCGAAGTATAAGGGCCATCGGGAAGTAAAGAAACTCTTCTCGGGGTGATTCTTATAAATGATATAATAAACCGCATCGGTCGACTCCAGGAAGTTGTTCAACCGATAAAAGTTGTCGTATGCTTTCTCTTGCAGATGTTTTTGATCCGTTACATCCAGAAAATAGAGATTGTAATCTCCGCCGAACAGCTGCTTATACGTGATCGAAAAAATCTGACTTTCCGACTTGACCTCGATATTTCCCACAGCTTTTTTGGCAATGGAAGCGAAGGCTTCCAAAAAATCCGCTATGAGATAGGCTGCTCCCTGGTATTCGATCATTCGAATCGTAAGCGCCGGTGGATTTTGGTAAACGACTCGCCCGGTAGATTGGATCCGAAAAACAGGATTGGGATTCTCCAGTGGAAATTGCGCCAGCATGTCTTTCTCTTGCGTGCGCAGCTCCACCTGACGTTCTAGCTCTTGATTCAGTTGAACCATCCGGCGATGAGCCTGGGCATAGTCCTCTTGAGAAGCGGTAATGGATTGCTCCATGATCTTCTTCTCCCGGTCAAAATCAAAAAAATTGCGGCTGATCTCGGAGCATATCTCGTCCATTACGTCCGGGATCGGGCGGCCCTCCCGTTGCCATTTTTCCAACAAACGTTTGAGGCGAGGGTGTTGCATCACTAGTTCTCTTCGAAAATAGTCAATACCACGGTTTGATTGTGCAGGTCACAAGTCAAGCCTTGATGATTCATGGGAGAAAATTCTCCGTACGAATAAAAACCGATCATGGGCGTATTGGGAGCGAGACCCGATAAGATGGATTCGATCTCCTCATCGGCCCGGTGGCCCAGTACCAGTCGGCGGCCTACACAATTCATGGCCAACGCAAAATCGGGTTTCTTGAAGTGTTTCGTAGACGCTTCTTTGCTCGCTTCACCAGCCGCGTCGACCAACTCTTGCAGGCCTGCACGCATCAAGCGGACGCGGGCTCCTGTTGGAACATCTCCTGCAAAAACCATTGACTTATTTGCCTCATCGATGGATAGGATGGTGCGAACCAACGGCGGATCCGTTGGATTTTCCTGTAACAAGGCCAAAGGAAACAACAGGGCCGATCCCGGTAATTCATCGGCAAAAGAACCCAGATATCGTTTATAGAGATCCAATGCCGGCTCCCCATCGATCTCATACAACACGTTGTTGGTAGAAGCAGTAATGGTGCGGTCCGGACCCAGATACAACCAACCACCGCGTGAACCATATCCCACTTGTAAACGATCGCCATAAAAACCGACTAGGATGACATTTCCCTCTCCGATCTGATCATTCAATCCGGTCACGGTGGTTTGAAAACGATCGCCATCACCGGCCATGCCACCCGTCACCAACACGCCTTTGGGTAACCCTTGATTGATACCATGTATTAGCTGAGAGCCATTTACCCGACTTCCGTCCGACAAAAGATAAACGTATTTCAGTCCATCAACCGGCAATTCAGCCGCCAGATTCTTTCCCAAATCGAACGAGTCAGCAAATTCGGCGATGTTTCGGCATACAGTCTTTATCGGTGTATGATCGAACTGCATTGCCACGCCTACGATTGAGTTCAGCATATTGCGATCTTGGAAAATCTCACCGGCCGTTGAACCGATCACCAGCTGGGCTTGAGGAAATTGTTGACGGACAAGCTCCAACACCGAAGCGTTTGATAACAAGATCCGATCGGCAAACAAAAGGACCAACTGATAGGCGTCAGCCGGCTGATCGATCCGATCGAAGCCCTGCCATTGGCCATCCTGAAAATGAAAGGTAGTAGTGGTCATTTTGAAGAAGAATTGAGGCGAAAAATGAATCAATGATTCAACGATTTCGACGGAGAATTCTTCAAAACTAACCCCTCAAACAGGGTAGAAAATAAATGGAATCAATCCTTTAGATATCTAAAGGGTTTTTCAGTCAAACTACGCGACAACAATACGTGTTATTACTTACTTTTAGATGAAAATAGTCGCGCCCGCAGTCCCTCCAGAACGAGTTTACCCAGCGGACCCCAAATCAGGTCTTTCGTTTCTCCCGAGGTAAAGGCGCGAATCTTGTCCAGCATCTCGCCACCCTGCTCCGCGGATCTACGCAAGGAATGCCAATTCTCCCGGAGGCGCTTCTCCGTTTCAAGCCGCTTTACTTTCAACTGCAGCTGATAGCCTTCAAAATCTTCCCAAGGTTTAGGCGTGGTCATCTTTTTTCTCTTCATCGAATAGTACGCGCAACAGTGCTTTTCGAATGGGGCGACGAATCCAATACTCGCGCTTGTACCAGATCCAAAGCGTAGCCAATAAAACCAACCCAGCCACAATCAAGAAGCCCAGCGACCGACTGCCCAGCCAATCGCCCAGAAACAAAGCACCGGCCACGACAATCAACACAAAAAAGAGGAAGAAAACAGCGGCCGTCAGGAATACCGAAACCGTCAGCGACAACAAACGCGATGATTTGTCGGCCGCCGCCAATTTCATTTCATCAAGACGGGTTTGCACGTACTGCTTCCCGTCCTCAATCAACGATTCTATTTTTCGAATCTCATCCAGCATGTATGGAAGATACAATTTTAATCACCCACCTCCCCATCGACCCGCTCCGACATCTTCGACAAAATATCTTGTCCCTTCTTCACGCCTTGGTCAAAACGCTGCCGCCATTTCTTACGCTGCCGTCCCCAATTCTCCCGAGTTTCCGAACCCTTCGCAGGCGCATACAACACGCCGAGTATACCCCCGACGACGAACCCCACACCCAAGGCAACCGCCACTTTAGTCGATGTTTTCATGATTATTTATTTGAAACAACAAGATCGAGGAGCCAACCCAACAAAGAAATGATGCACGACATCCCAAATCCTGCAAACAGTCAGCACGAGCACCTAACGAACGAATTCAGTATTTTGGATGGAATTTCACACCATGCACAATACGATCGATCAAAATCGCATCCGACAGATCATTTTCATCCTACTGATCGCCGGCCTGGGAACCCTGCTCTTCATTGAGCTCTATAGTTTTTTGCCCGCCGCCCTCGGTGCCGCCACCCTATACATCCTGCTCAGAAAAAGCATGTTCTATCTCGCCGAAAAACGCAAATGGCGAAAAGGGGCCGCCGCCCTTGTGCTCATGTTGATCTCCTTGATCCTGATCTTACTGCCGCTGTGGATGCTGGTTGATATGCTCTACGACAAGGTGACCTACGCCGTGCAACACGCCAATGAATGGATCGACGCATTGCACCGCACCGTGACCGATTTTGAGACCCGCTACAACGTCGAATTACTCAGTGACGCCAACATCGCCCGAATCGGAAATACAGTCAGCACGGCCATCCCACAGATTTTGGGTGCCACATTCAACGGACTCACCGCGATCTTCTTTATGTACTTCATTCTTTATTTCATGTTCGTAGGCGGCCGACAAATGGAAAAATTGCTCTTCGACTATATCCCCCTGCAAGACAAGAACGTGGAACGACTGGAAAAAGAGATTCACCTGATGGTGGTGTCCAATGCTGTTGGCATTCCGGTAGTCGCCATCGCACAAGGGATCGTCGGATTATTTGGTTATTGGCTGATCGGCGTACCCGAACCCTTCTTCTGGTTCGGCGTTACCTGCATTGCCGGCATGGTACCCGTGGTTGGTGCGGCACTGGCCTATATACCCCTCACCATTCTTTTCCTGGCCAACGGACAGATCGGGCAGGGAGTTGCCATGGCCATCTTTGGATTTGGGATCATCGGAACAGTCGACAATGTGTTGCGCTTCTCCTTGCTCCGAAAGATCGGCGATGTACATCCACTGACTACCGTATTTGGCGTAATCATTGGACTCAATCTATTTGGATTCATCGGATTGATCTTTGGTCCACTATTGATATCGTTGTTCAATCTTTTATTACGCATTTACTCCAGCGAATTCATCCCGCGCCAACGAGGATCCAGCGCGGAAACCCATTCCTAATCCAGGTAGTTTTCGGTATACGCAAACCTTTCACGCGTACTTCTACGAAATCAAGCAAGTGCTCCAGTAGGAAATACCCTCGATTTATCAAGAAATCGGTTGGAACATTCGTGCCCATGCATACATGCGGGCTAGGTTTGTGTTGTCGATCGAAAGAAAGACATCCTATCAAAAACCAACCATCCAATATCCAAACTGAATTACCACCCATGAACGTCTGATTCAAAAGATTCCATCCGAGATCCCGCACGGATTGATAGTAGACAAAAGACAAAACGTCTGATTGGACACATAAGGATGGATGAAACAAAAAGCCCGATATTTCTATATCGGGCTTTTTGTTTTAACTCATATTGGCCGTTTCCAATATATTTGTTTGCACACTTTTAAATCAGATTCATGAAAAATATTTCCTTTTTTAATACCACCAGGCATAAATGTGTTATTCTTGGACTACTAACTTATCTCATATCCCACAATCCAATATGGAGTCAATGTCCTACGCCTGTTAACAATAATTTTAGAAATAATGGTACGGGGGGGTCGTGCTTATCCGGCATTACAATTCCGGCAGGAAAACAACATACGGGAAGATTTACTTTTCAAAATGGTACGGGGCCTGCTAATAATCAATATCTGGATAAAGTACTATTGAATGGACAGCTATATCAAGAGGGTCAAACCTTGTACAATAATTTAGGTACGATCTGGTTTGGGGGTTACAATGCTTCATCAAAAGATCTTTGTTTTTATGGAATTTCTAATAATAACAATGCAGTTCCTGCCGGTCGATGGACCTTATTTTTTAGAGACGTAATTACAGGGGCTCTTACCAATTGTATATACACAATTGACAACACAGGAAACAGCTCGTCGTTTTCAGCCGGTGCCATCAGTGGCGATGAAACCATTTGTACGGGCTCCGCAGCTTCAACCATAACCAGTAGCAGCGATGCAACCTCTTGCGCAAGCCCTACCTACCAATGGCGACAGTCTACTACTTCTAGCACTAATGGCTATACCGATATTGTAGGTGCTACCGGCATCACATATTCGCCGGGTACACTAACTCAAACCACCTACTTTCTGCGAGTTGCAACTTGTGCCGCCAGCTTCGTTTCGTCAAGTACCGATCCAATTGCTGTGAGTGTTATTAGTTTGAGTGGTACACAAAATGTGGCTCAGAACGGAAGCACATCCTTTTCTAGTACTATAACGGGAGGAGTATGGGCTAGCGACAATACCTCAATTGCTACCGTAAATTCAAGCACCGGTAGTATTACGGCTGGCAATACTGTAGGAACATGCAGCATTACTTATACAATCAACGGTGTTACTTGCTCCAGATCCTTATTTGTAAGCAATACCCTCCCCGTCACCTGGTCTTCATTCACCGGAAAGGCTGTGAACAAACAAGTGATTTTGAATTGGAGTACGGCCTCGGAAACCAACAGTCGTGATTTCCTGGTGATGCACAGCACGAACGGCGTACAATGGAAAGAGATTGGAACCGCACAAGCTGCAGGCAATAGCCAAAACATCCGCAACTATCAATTTACACACATCACACCTGTAGAAGGAAATAATGCTTACCAACTTTTTCAACGTGATCTGGATGGTCGAACAGAACGTAGCCGCATAGTCAATGTGGTTCTAGGAAAAGGACAATCCGGGTTGTTCGTATACCCCAATCCCGTTGAAAACAATCGGATCTATATACAACTCACATCCGCCTCTACGATCTTAATTTACAACAGCATTGGTGCAGAAGTCTATCGTCAACCTCTTCCCATTGGCACGCATACCATCATCCTACCAAAGTTGGCAGCCGGCCTATACCGCGTCCGAGCCGGAATGGAAACAAGGCCACTGCTGATACAATAATCGATCAGACAACCACTCTCAAAGCCCCACGACCCGTGGGGCTTTTTATTTCCATGAACCAGCCTTTCCCTGCACCGCATCCAAATACTATCTTTATTCCATGAGCCAACTGAACCGGAGTGATGCACTGAATTTTTTATCCAAACTGACGGTCCGCCGCGTTGCAAACGCGCTTCAACTCTGGTCCAGCTACCAACTAAGTCGCCTGATCCGACGACCCATCCATTGGGGCAATCCGTTTTCCATATCGATCGAACCGACCACTTCCTGCAACCTGCGTTGCCCCGAATGTCCGAGCGGACTGCGCGCCTTCACCCGTCCCACCGGCATGCTCCACACCGATTTCTTTCGCAATACCATCGATCAACTCCACCGCGATCTCACGTACCTGGTCTTCTATTTCCAAGGAGAACCCTACCTGAATCCGGATTTCTTAGACATGGTGAAATATGCATCCGCTAAAAAAATATATACCGCTACTTCGACGAACGCACATTATTTGACAGATGAAAATGCAAAACGTACGATCGAAAGCGGACTTGACCGGTTGATCATCTCCATCGACGGCACCACGCAGGACGTCTATCAACAATACCGTGTGGGCGGAAAACTAGATAAAGTATTGGAGGGAGCCCGGAACATCGTACGCTGGAAAAAAGAATTGAAAAGCAAAACGCCTTTCATCATCTTTCAATTTTTGGTGGTGAAACCCAATGAACACCAAATTGAGGAAGTACAGGAGTTGGGTAAATCCATTGGGGTAGATGCCGTCTGGCTTAAAACCGCCCAGATCTACGATTACGAAAATGACCCGAACGGACTGATCCCCTCGCTAGACCGGTTCAGCCGATACAAAAAGACAACCGCCGGAACCCGATTCAAAGGAAACATCACGAACAGCTGCTGGCGACTTTGGCAAGACCCGGTAATTACCTGGGACGGACTGGTGGCCCCCTGCTGTTTTGACAAAGATGCCACCCACCAACTCGGCGACCTGAAAGCACAATCCTTCGCCGAAATCTGGCGATCGCCCACCTACCGCACATTCCGGAAAAAACTCTGGTCGGGACGAAAACAGATCGACATCTGCTCCAATTGCTCCGAAGGCACCAAGGTCTGGGGATAGAATGTTTTTTGGCTATTCAATGTTGCAACATCATATTTGCAAGGCGAACAAGGCATCGAATGAGCTTAGAACAAGACATCCAGCAGAAAAAATTCCGCAACGAACACCAGAAAGTGGTCGTCAATCTGTTGTATACGGTTGGCTGGATGAAAGACCGTACCCGTTCCATCTTTGAATCGGAAGACATCACCGCCCAGCAATTCAACATCCTTCGCATCCTCCGAGGCAGTCATCCTCAACCACTATCCACACAAGCGATTCGCGAACGGATGTTGGAAAAAATGAGCGACACAAGCCGCATCGTCGACCGACTCGTTGTGAAAGGTTTGGTAAAAAAGGTTGTCTGCAAGACCGACCGTCGTCTCGTCGATGTACAGATCACCGACAAAGGGAAAAAACTCCTGGAGCGCGTGGACCAACGGGAAGACGAAATGGATGAAGTGATCAACGGACTGAATGAAAAAGAAGCCGCGTTGCTGAATAGCTTGCTTGATAAGATCCGTCAAGGAGGAGAATGACCTAATTTTGGGGCATGAAATCCTGGCTCCACGCAACCCTTTTCCTCGCATTATTTATCTCCATCACCTCGCAGGCACAAACCCGACCTGAATTCAGAGGTGTATGGATCGCTACCGTCAGCAACATCGACTGGCCACAAGACCGAACCAACAATCCCGAAAAACAAAAAGCTGACTTCATCCGCTTGGCCGAACTGCACAAACGAAACGGCATGAATGCACTGGTGGTACAGGTTCGTCCGGTTGCCGATGCCTTCTACCCCTCTTCACTCGAACCCTGGAGTGAATTCCTCACCGGCAAGCAAGGACAAGCACCCGTTCCTTTCTACGATCCGCTTCAATTCATGATCGAGGAAACACACAAACGCGGCATGGAATTCCACGCCTGGCTGAACCCCTACCGCGCTGTATTCAACATCAACAGCTCCTCGATCGCCCCCGATCACATCACCCGCAAACATCCCGATTGGTTTCTGACCTACGGTGACAAGCGCTATTTCGATCCAGGCAACAAACAAGCGCAGGCCTTCGTCGTTAGCGTGGTGCAAGACATCGTGAAGCGATACCAGGTAGATGCCATTCACATGGACGACTACTTCTATCCGTACCGAATCGCCGGAAAAGAATTTCCGGATGAGAACAGTTTTCGAAATTCCGGAACCAAACTTTCAAAAGACAATTGGCGGCGCAGCAATTGCGATTCGATCATCGTAGCCCTACACCGGACCATCCGAACCGAACGACCCGGCTGCCGTTTCGGCATTTCTCCCTTCGGTGTATGGCGAAACCGATCTCAAGATCCGGAAGGAAGCGATAGCAAAGCCGGTGTCACCAACTACGACGATCTCTATGCCGATATCCTGCTTTGGATGAGAAAAGATTGGATCGATTACGTAACTCCTCAACTCTACTTGGAGATCGGACACGATAAGATCGACTACGAAAAAATGGTCGAGTGGTGGGCCCGACACAGTCACGGCAAACACATCTACATCGGTCATGGGATCTATCGGGCGGGCGAAAACAATTCCATCAAATGGAAGAACCCGAATGAGATCCCCAACCAGATCAAAATATTACGCAAACACACGAACGTACAAGGAAGCGTATATTTCAGCAGCAAATCATTTGAAAAGAATTACAACGGTTGGAACGATAGCCTGCGGAACAATTATTACAAAGAACCGGCCTTGTTGCCTGCCATGCATTGGTTACACAAAGGGAAACCGGCCACACCCAACGCCAGCATTACAACCACTCGCGATCAACAAGCACTCATCGAAATCCAATCCGATCCCAAAAAAGACGCCAACGTGAAATGCTACGTCGTGTATAAACAAAGCGAAGGCGCCGAATCGAATACCGAAAAAAAGATCGCCGCAATTCTCCCCGTCGGCAACCCATTGAAATGGACCGATCCGCTAAGCAACAACGATCGATCCATCCGCTATTGGATCACGGCCGTAAACCAGACCAACGAAGAAAGCCAACCCCGCGAGAAAAAACTGGCTCGGAACACCACGCAAACCTGGACCATCCAATAACCCAACTCCCAAACTGTCCAAACTACCAAACTCCCCAAACTATTTCATATGCCTGGATACGAAAAATGGAGCGACCTGGAACGAAAAGAAGTCATGGATGTACTCGATAGCGGCATCTTGATGCGCTATGGATTCGATGCAGCGCGCAAAGGTCATTGGAAATCCAAAGAACTTGAATCGTCCATCTGCTCCACCTTTGGATGCGACCATGCACAACTCACCTCCAGCGGAACCGCCGCGCTCACCACCGCGCTCAATGCAATGGGTATTGGTTACGGCGATGAGGTGATCATGCCCAGTTTCACCTTCGTGGCTTCGTTCGAAGCAGTGATCAGCGTAGGGGCCGTTCCCGTACTGGCAGACATTGATGATACCCTGACCCTTGATCCAGCGTCGGTAAAAAAGAACATCACGTCCCGCACCCGTGCCATCATGCCGGTTCACATGTGCGGCAGCATGGCCGATCTCGATGCACTGCAAGCGATCTGTCGGGAACACAAGCTGTGGTTGCTCGAAGATGCTTGTCAAAGCATCGGAGGCACCTACAAAGGCAAACACCTGGGTACCATTGGTGATGCAGGTACCTTCTCCTTCGATTTCGTAAAGACCATGACCTGCGCAGAAGGCGGCGTAGTGATGACCAACAATCGGGACGTATATGTGAAGAGCGACGGCTATACCGATCACGGACACGATCACCTCGGGGTCGACCGCGGAGCCGATCTACATCCCTTCGTTGGATATAATTTCCGAATCTCCGAATTGCATTCGGCTGTCGGCCTGGCCCAAATCCGCCGACTCCCCGAATTCCTCGCCATACAACGCAAGAACCACGCCGCACTAAAAGCCTTGTTGGCCACCATCCCCGGCATTACATTCCGACGCATTCCCGATCCCGCCGGCGACAGCTGCAGCTTCATCAACTGGTTTCTCCCCACCGCCGAACAAACCCAACGCGCCGTGGAAGCGCTGCGCGAAGCCGGATTACTCCCCGGTAATTTTTACTGGTACAACAACAATTGGCACTACATCCGCAAGTGGGACCATCTCAAACAAGCCATCACCCTGAATCACCTGCACCCCGATCTGCAAGCCCGCATTCAGCAAGAGGCTCAAAAAGACTTTTCAGCCAGCGATGCCATCATGAGCCGTTGTATCTCCACCTCGATCAGTTTGCTGTGGACCGATGAACAGATCCACGACAAAGGAACCCGCATGGCCGAGGTGATCCGAAAAGCGATCTGATCGGCATTCGGTGCATCCTTGACCTAACTTTGTAGAGCCATGGCAGTCGGACAACGCTTACAGCTCAAGCTCCAGCAAAAACTATCGCCCCAGCAGATTCAACTCATGAAACTGCTGCAGATTCCTACGGCCAATTTGGAAACCCGAATCAAAGAAGAACTCGAAGAAAATCCGGCCCTTGAATGGGATTTGCAATCGCCCGAAGAAACCGCATCCCCCAGCGATGAATTCGAATCAACGGCCGAGGAGCCGGTCGACGATACCGTATCTGACATCTACAACGACATCGATGTCAGCGATTATTTACAAGATGGCGAAGATGAAATACCGGAATACAAAACACAGACCAGTCTGACCGGCCCCGATATCGAAGAACGGACCTGGGAAGACGCCTCACCCATTAGCTTCTACGATTCACTGCTCGATCAAGTACACTGGTTGGATCTCGACGATACCGAACAACAGATCGCTGAACAACTGGTCGGCAGCCTGGATGAAGATGGTTATCTGCGACGCGACATTCAAGCCATCGTCGACGATCTGGCTTTCCGACAAAATCTATACGTAGACGCCAAGCAAGTCGAATCGGTCTTGAAGCACATTCAACAACTTGACCCCCCGGGCATCGCAGCCCGCGACCTGCAAGAATGTCTGCTATTACAAATAGAGCGACTGGAAACCGCCGGCAAAGACCTGGCACAAGCAAAGAAAATATTGGAGGATTATTTCGAAGAGTTTACGCGCAAAAATTACGATAAGCTGCAGCGCACCTTGGAACTGAGTGATGCCGATCTTCGCTCCATTCTGCAACAGATCACCAAACTCAATCCCAAACCCGGAGGCATCTCCGAAGGCAGCGAACAGCAGAACTACGTGATTCCCGATTTTTTCATCGTTAACAACCAAGGCACGCTTGAACTTAGTCTGAATAGCCGAAATGCCCCGGAACTCCACGTCAGCCAAGATTACAAAGAGATGCTGCGCCACTACGATGCGGGTGCCAAAAAGAACAAAGCCGAGAAAGAAGCGGTTCTTTTCATCAAACAAAAGATCGACTCCGCCAAGTGGTTCATCGATGCCATTCAACAACGCCAGCAGACGTTGTTATTAACGATGCAAAGCATTTTGGATCATCAGGAGAAATTCTTCCTGACCGGCGATGAAACAGAGCTGCGCCCCATGATCCTCAAAGACATTGCCGCCCGCACCCATCTCGACATCTCCACCATCAGCCGCGTAGCAAATAGCAAATTCGTTCAAACCGAATTCGGCACCTATCGGCTGAAGTTCTTTTTCAGTGAAGCAGTCAGCACCGATACCGGGGAAGAAGCCTCTACCCGCGAAGTCAAAAAGATCCTGCATGATCAGATCGATGCTGAAAACAAAAAAGAACCCCTCAGCGACGATCAGCTCACCGAACTACTCATCCAACGCGGATACAACATCGCGCGGCGTACCGTTGCCAAATACCGGGAACAACTGAATATTCCCGTCGCACGCTTGCGCAAAGAACTTTAGAATTGTAAATAGATCGGCATCACCGGCTCCGCAGCCTTGAATACACCGTACAGTAAGACGAAACCGGCGAAGATCAATAAATAGACCAGCAGCGGAGCGCGGGCAAAATGGATCATGCGCTTGGTTGCCCAATCATCCGGGATCGCATGCAACAGAAACGCAAGCGCCATCAACCCTACAACCATTTTATAGTTACCAAAAAACGCAGGCCACACGCTGAATGAAAAATCATGCGTGATCTGATGCAGCATCGCACCAGCTAAATCAAAACTATCGGCTTTAAAAAACACCCAGCCGAAGCAAACAAAATGAAAGGTCAACAACAACATCAGTGATTTATACAGCCACCCACCCGTAGGGCGCGTGTTGAACCAACTACCCGGACCCATCAGCCAAAGTTTATGAATCGCCAATCCAAATCCGTGCAAGGCGCCCCAGATCAGGAAATTAAAACTGGCTCCATGCCAAAATCCGCCCAACAACATCGTCGTGAACAAATTCATACCGGTAAAGGCCGTCTGCCGATTGCGTTGAAGAATGGCAGGTAGAATGAAGAGTGCTAGCAACAACAAGGCGATCAGGATCGATACACCGAGCGTAAGACCAAATAATGACTGACCCGACCAGACCAATCCACCAAAGAACAGCGCCGGGAACAACAAGCTCGCGATCGATCTTCCTCGATTGCCACCCAAAGGAATGTATAGATAATCACGCAACCAGGAAGAAAGGGAGATGTGCCAACGACGCCAGAACTCCGTGATGTTTCCGCTTTGATAGGGCGATAAGAAATTCACTGGAAGGGAAAAGCCCAACCAACGGGCAATACCCAATGCCACATCGCTGTATCCACTGAAATCACAGTAGATCACCACCGCGTAGCCATAGACCGCCAATAAATTCTCCAGTCCCGAATAACGGGCCGGATCATCAAACACGAAATCCACGAAGTTGAGCGTGAGGTAATCGGAAATGATCAGTTTCTTGAATAGGCCAGAAAAAATTAGATAGAATCCCTGTGCAAAATCCGTCTCCCGCAAACTCCAAGGCTGGTTGATCTGCGGAACAAAATCATGCGCGCGCACGATGGGACCCATCACCAGTTTTGGAAAGAAAGAAAGAAATAACAAATAGTCGCTGAATTTACGGGCTGGCTCCAACTCGCCTCGATACACATCGAGCGTATAACTCAGATTTTCAAATGTATAGAAAGAGATGCCGACCGGTAAAAGCAGATTCAGAGGTTGAAAGCCGGTTTGGAAAAGAGTATTGGAGAGCTCAATGAAAAAATCGGTGTACTTGAAATAAAAGAGCAGCCCCAAATTGAATAAAATACTCAATAACAGGAGGGCCGTTCTGCGCGATCGAATGGTTTGTCGATGAATGGCATTGGAAAGAATAAAGTCAACAATGGCAGACACGATCACTAAGCCGACGAAAGAACCACTGGCCTTGTAAAAAAAATACAGCGAGAAAAAGCAGAACACATACCGACGCATGGCCAACCGGTCACGCAATAAATAATACAACACAATGAACGCCGCAAAAAAATACACAAAGAATCCGTTGTTGAACAACAGCGGATTCTTGGGATCATAGAGCAATTGCTCACCCAGTGCGCGTATATCGAAACCGGTCAAGGGCCTGATTTTATTTTATTATTCGTTGGTCGCAAGGAACGGACATAGAGATCGTATTCTTTCAGAATTGCCCGGTACATCGATTCGCCCAACCAAGCAGCTCCCCGTCCATTGGGATGTATATGGTCTCTGCCTGCCCAGGCTGGTTTCCGCGAAGCCCAATCCACGATGCTGTTCGTTCCGCCCATCGTAGCAAACTGATTGTAGAAAGCCACGTTGGATTGATAGGCCGCTTGTGCCTGTACCTTAACCAACGAATCAATGCCAATGGCCGAAGCATATTTCCCTTGGTATCGGAATGCCCGATCGGCGGTGCTGACCACCAATACATCGGCTGTTGGGAAGGCTTGCTTGAATTTATCGATCACCGGCTTCATGGCGCGGCCATACCAGCGAAAGTCTTTGTCCATAGGACGAAACAATAAATTCACCCCGTATTGAAAAATAACCAGGTCGTAGGACTGGGCTTGTTGGATCGACCGTAACCAGTCAACTGAAAACTGATTCAGCTCAATACCGGTAATGCCGCGGAAAGAAAAATTATCCAACACCACGCCGCTCGGTGATTCAAAACTCACTCCATATAGGATTGGCGTTTGCGTATTGGCAACCAGTTTCAGTGTTCGATTCGCATCGGAGATCAGCGGCACGCGGTTGAATGAACCGGGTGCCGTGAGTGCACGCCACTCATCATTGACTAAAATCGAAGCGTTGGGGTCGGGCGCACAAAAAAGAATTTTTTCGATCAGACTGGAACTATCTCCAATAGTTCGATCCGTGAAACGAACCCAATCGGCGTTGCTGCTAAACGCATGGCCGGATAGGAACAAGGGCACCTTTCCGGCGTTTGCCTTGAAGTTTCGGTCTTGCCATACGCCGCTGTATTCAGCGCGCACGGTTTGACGAAATCCGGAAACGATGGACGTGATGGGTACATACCCCACGCCCACACCGCCAAAGTAAGTTTGCAGTAACTGGCGAAGGGTTTGTGTCATCAAGTCACCCTCGATCATGCTATCGCCGAAATAGGCAATGCGTACCTTTCCCTGCTTGGTGGTGCTCAATTGATGCAGCTTGGCGAGAAATTGAGGCAAGTCGGCGCGGAGCGAATCGGGGTTGAAGCCGATGATGCAACCCGGTGTTTGATAGAGATCAAATCGACGGACCGCCGCTTCGGCCGTCGATGAAGAATCGGGCTCGCTGCTAGTCGTTATTGAATCGTTTGAACGATTTGTATGGATCAGATCGCTGAGCAAATTGATCCGATCGAAAGGACTCCAGGAGAATGGAACCAAATAGGAAAACAAAGAGACCAGAAAAAGCAGGGCGGTGCCTCCGGTCACAAATCCCACAACGCGACGAGTCTCGTTCATGAAAAAAGAAAGAATGGATCAGAGATGGTGTTGACGAATGGTACTCAGTACCCGTTTTTGCCAAGTAGCCGGCACTTCCGAATAACCGGCCTTACTGATGGCTTGCACCCACAGTAAAGAGCTAGGATTATTCTTGAGTGATGGATAAAATCGTTTTCGGGTCATGAGTCGGCAAAAATCGATAAAAGACGCCGTATCCGTAGCATATTGTTTGTATCGAGTGCGAATACCCTGGGTACGAAGTAGATTGTTCTTGCCGACGATACCAAAATAGTTGTTGAGCAGTCTGCAATTCCGGCTGGTACCAGAGCCGGATTCCAACAAGGAGACGCCAAGAATGACCGAGGCGGGTACCCCGTAAGATCGAGAAAGAGAATCTGCGAGTGGACGGTATTTCAGCACGTATCGATGGCTGGAATTTTGAGCGCCTAGTGCCCAGGGAAGGATACAAATAGCCAGCCCGATGAACCGTTTTAAGATCGATGGAGTTCGTATGGCCAAAAGCATGAATTTAAAGATAGACCCGAATTCCGGATTGACCAATTCCCTACCTTGCCGTTCGAACATGACATCCAACACCACCCCTTCATTCGGCGATCGACTGGCTCAAGGCCTTTCCTGGATCTTTCATCCGGTCTTTCAACCGGTTATGCTGATCGCGTTTCTGATCTTTGGAAATTCATCCACACTATTTCTCGGTTTTCAGGAAAGTCAACGTTGGATGATTTTGGCACAGGCCTTCACCCTGTATACGTTTTTTCCGTTGGTAACGGTCGGATTGCTCAAAGCGCTGGGGTTTTTGGAATCCATTCACTTGCGAACATCCCGGGATCGGATTATCCCGCTGGTTGCGGTAGGCATCTGGTATTTTTGGGTTTGGTATGTCTGGAAAAATTTACCGGATTACCCCATCGAGTTAGTACGTTTTGCATTGGCCGCCTGGAGCAGCTCCTGGATTGCCCTTCTGATCAATGTGCGGATGAAGATCAGTTTGCATACGTTATCGGCCGGACTGATTCTGGCTTTCCTGATCTTGTGGGCTTGGGCTCATCCACGCGGAGCTGGTATCTACCTGCCAATCGCCATTGTATTTACGGGTTTGATCGGTGTGGCCCGCTTGCAGGTATCGGATCATCGATCCAGCGAAATCTACTTGGGCTATACCGTGGGCATGGCTTGCATGCTCATTGTTCATTGGATCTACTGAAACGTCAGCTGTTCGCCTCGGGATCGATGATCTTTTCCAGCTGAAAACCAAGCATCTGCAACACGATGGGGTCATCGTCGGCGCCAACTAAGGCAAATTTGACGGTCGACATATCCGGTAATATGATTAGAGATCTCTACGAAATGGCTAAATAAAAGGTCCTGCTTTATAACTATCTACATATATAGACCTATACGCTTACGAAATAAATGTGTATTATCTTCTCTAGCCCTTGGGCGCTGGTCAGCAGCTCGACGGTCGTCCCGTCATTTTCCCCCATTTTTCCGAAAATAAACTCCAAAAATATTAGCTTTATTTTGCTAAATCCATTAGTTTTGTTCAAAACCACAACGGCCAACTGGCTACGACCTTAAAAATTAAATCATGGCAAAAGCAGAAAAAACCCCGGAAACAACTCCGAACTCAGAAAAGTTCAAGGCCCTGAAACTCACGATGGACAAGATCGAGAAGGACTACGGCAAGGGGAGTGTGATGATGATGAATGAACGCTCCAGTGCTGCGCAAGAAGTCGTCTCTACCGGTTCGATCGGATTGGATGCCGCCTTGGGCATCGGCGGCTTACCCCGCGGACGGGTAGTTGAGATCTATGGTCCGGAATCTTCGGGTAAAACGACCATCGCTACTCACGTGATTGCGGAAGCACAAAAAAAAGGAGGCATGTGCGCCATCATCGATGCCGAGCATGCGTTCGATAGCAACTATGCCAAAAAACTGGGAGTTGACGTAGACAATCTGTTGATCTCCCAACCCGATTATGGTGAGCAGGCCTTGGAAATCGCCGACCGCCTGATCCTTTCCGGTGCGCTGGACGTAGTCGTAATCGACTCCGTGGCCGCCCTGGTACCAAAAAGTGAATTGGAAGGGGAGATGGGTGACAGCAAAATGGGCTTACATGCCCGTCTGATGAGCCAAGCCCTCCGAAAACTCACCGCCACGATCGCCAAAACCAATACCATTTGCATCTTCATCAACCAGCTCCGCGAAAAGATCGGTGTGATGTTCGGTAACCCCGAAACGACCACCGGTGGCAATGCACTCAAGTTCTACGCCTCGGTTCGGTTGGATATCCGTCGGACACAACAAGTAAAAGACGGTGACGAAGCCATCGGCAACCACGTCAAAGTAAAAGTGGTTAAAAACAAGGTAGCCCCTCCGTTTCGCTCCGCTGAATTTGATATCATCTTCGGAGAAGGAATCTCCAAAACCGGTGAGATCGTTGACATGGGCACCGAACTCGAAATCATCCAGAAAAGTGGAAGCTGGTATAGCTACAACAGCGACAAACTGGGTCAAGGACGGGATTCCGTCAAACAACTCATGCTCGACAATCCCGAACTGGCCAACGAGATCGAAACCAAGATCCGGGAAAAGATCAAAGAGATGCAAGCATCCTAACACGTTGTTTTTCAGTTGTATAGATGGGTTAAAACCCCGATTGCCTCGTGCCGTCGGGGTTTTTTTACATACAACCGTTTAATTCAATGTTTAAACATCGTATATTCGTGGTTCGGCCTTCTAAACCTGGTCGTTTTGCATGAAGCTTCCTTTCACCCGAAAAATTCGCCTGCGTATATTTTGGATCTGTTTGGCATTGGGACTGGCAATCGGCGGCGGCGTTTTTTACTACTTGGTTACGGAAGAATTTGACGACACCAAAAACATCAAAGCCTCGTTTTCCACTGAAGCGCATACACTCATCAATGAATTTGACAGCAACGACAGCCTCGCCAATGTCAGGTATCGAGACCAAATCATCGATGTACGCGGACGGGTAACTGAGTTAGAAACAGCCGATTCCAGTGCCAATTTGAAGATCGTTGACTCGATTGGCGGCAGTTATTTGATCTTTGATTTTCAACAACAAGACGCTTTCGCTGTTAAGAGTCTTCAAACAGGCGACAGTGTGCTCCTTAGGGCCTCCTGCAGTGGAAGCATCTTCAGCCGACTGTTGAATACCCGATCCATTCAATTCAAACGAACCTCCCTCATTCAAAAATTTTAAACCCAAACATTCATGAAACAGATCGTACTTTCTTCTTGCTTCACCCTGATGGCCATCACCGGTTTCGCTCAGGCAAAAACAACCACCTCAGCTACCGTAGCTTTTGATGCAACCACCCCATTGGATGCACTACCCAAAGCCGAAAACAAAACCGTCGTAGCCATGCTGAATACCAAATCCGGTGAAGTCGGATTTGAAGCAGCGGTAAACAACTTTGCCTTTACCAATCCAACCATTCAACAACACTTCAATGAAGAGCGTTGGTTGAATTCGGG
Source organism: Chitinophagaceae bacterium UBA3430 (assembly GCA_002378975.1). Taxonomy (GTDB): domain Bacteria; phylum Bacteroidota; class Bacteroidia; order Chitinophagales; family Chitinophagaceae; genus JJ008. Next base: position 5,771 of record DFST01000110.1, on the reverse strand, counting down.
AAAGTTCCCCTTGTTCACCTTCGCCGGAAAGATCACCGATCTGAAAAATGTCAACTTCAAAAAAGATGGAACATACACCGTTAATGTGGAAGGCACACTGACCGTTAAAGACAAATCCAATCCGGTCACTACAACAGCTACCTTGGCTGTGAAGGGTGGTAGCATCCAGTCCAGCTCCAACTTTACATTCAAATTGTCCGATTACGGAATCAACGTCGGATCACAAGGAAAGATCGCCAACGAACCGAAGATCACCGTTAGCGCCGATTTCAAATAATCACAAACTAGCACTTTGTGAAAACCGCCTCCCGAGGCGGTTTTTTTATTTGGATAGCTCTTGTTGAATCCAGATCAACCGCCCCCGTACATCAAAACCCGACAAAATCAATCGATAATTCGAAATACGCTCGGGTACCTTAAACGTGATGATCGTCTTCGAACGATCGACCACCATTGTTGGGTCCCAGTACAACTGGCGCTCATCACCACCATAAACCGAACGCCCAACCGCCGCAATAGCTGTGAATCCGGGTCCACGATAAAAGGGAGTTTCTTGCCGAGTCGATCCATTTTCTGGTTTGTCTTTTAAATAAATAGCCAAGGCACCACCCGGATAATTGCTGCCAGATCCTACAAATCCTGCTTCATAAAACTTGATCAGCGCTACATCCATGGCGCGTATCGTACGCAAATACCCCATGTCGGCCGGCTGCTCATTCACAAACAAACCGATCTGCCATTTCTGCCCAGTCGATAAACTCATGTTTTTGCGGTTTACAAATCGACCGCCCTGGATCTCCACCTGCTGAATGCGATTCTTGATAAAATCGATGACATTAATCGATTTATCATTTACTGGAGTGCTTATATTATCAATGGTAACCTTGCCCGCTTCCCGAAATACGCCGGTCGTGTATTTCTCTTCCACCGATTCTGCCGAAGTCGGCAACGCAGACCGATCCACATTCACCGGTGTCAATAATTTTGCTTGAGGTTCACCTGACATCGATTCGTTGAATCGTGCTACGATGGGGCGCTGACGACCTGCCCAATCAATGGTTGTTGATAACAACCCGAGCTTCACCGTATCAGTACCTGCTAAACGAGCCTCCACCCGCACCGTTCGCAACTTACCTTTCTTGTCGGCATAATACGCGTAAAATGAACCTACACCGGAGTACACAATCGAATCAATCGAAAACGAACCCGTTTCGGTCGGCACCAATGACCATTGTTTGCTGTAACCCGACTCGGTCTCCACTAACACAGTCAGATCGCCACCCGCCATTCGCTCACCCGATCGGGCGTCATATACCAAACCCGTCATCGATAAATAAGAATGAATGGGTGCCTGAATAGATAGCTTCGACGAACCCATCCGATTCCGTCGATCGGCCGAAGAGATCAACAGCCACTCGACCACATTTTTATTCCAATCATCCCCTTCCAAAAAAGGCGAAACCTCCTTGGGCGTCAGTGGCCAATCATTCAACAATAACAAGCGAGTTAAAGCCGATTCATCCGGCCAGGAACGATCCGCATTCATAACCGACAACGATGAACTGGACATCACCGAGTCGGCCAACACCAATTCAAATCGCGCTGAATCCGATGTCGATGCATTCGTCAGTCGATGTCGCTGCAACAAAGCAGGAGCAGCCCATTCACCCCGATCATTGAAACAAGGGCGCTGGACCAACAACTTTCCCTCCCCATCAAACAACTCAAACAAAAGAATACCGGTCGGCAAACTATCCGTCACCAAATGCCCGATCAAAGAAGGGTAGGAGCCAAACGAAATCTCTTGATCATATACGATCTGCCCTCGGATAGTCGCAGTCAAACGAAACGCATCAGTCTGTAATTTAAGTTTGGAGCTGCGCGACAATTGAAATTTCTTACCCCCCGGCTCCGATTCGATTTGCAGTTGGATCGATCCGGCTACCACCAGAGGCAATGAGAAAGAAAGACTACTGGAATCGACCACCGCCCGGTATTGCACACCCGACCTTGCTTTAAATCGGACAATGCCCAATCCGGGTAACAACGACTGAAACGGCGCGACGGTTTGCCCATCCAGTGTTTGAATGGTGCCTTTGACTGAAACTGGAGATCCAAAGGCATCCATACTCCGAAAAACAACCAGATTCAGCTGATCGGCATGCAAGCTTCCGCCCTCCGGAAAAAAATGCAGTTGAGTCAGGTCCCCCGCACTGCTTTTCGCTGAACGAAAACCAACTGCATCCACCCAAATGTTTTTTACATACACATCCGACATAGCCGAAAGCATGAGCGGGGTAAATGCCTGTATGTAATAATTACCCGAGGTTAGCGAGTCAGGCAATGTGAAACCACCATCAACGGTAGCGCCCAAAACCGGAAAATGTCCGGTAGATACTGAAACACCTTTTTCATTGAACACCTGGACATAAAAATGGGTACTGCGCGTGCTGGGCGATCCATCCCACAACACATACGCTTTGAATCGGACCACATCACCCGCCCGAAACTCGGTTCGGTCAAAATGAATATACAAGCGCTCCGAATCAGGAGCGGCGAATGCAAACAGTGGCAGGATCCACAATAATAAAAAAAGCAAACGCATGATCAACAAGTGGGATGGTGAACCGGAAAGGTCCGACAATTTTCACACCTTCCCTTAGCGCATTTGTTAACTTGCATCATGCCCTTTCAACTCCATCGTCCCTTTTTACCTGCCGGCGACCAGCCCCAAGCCATACGGGAGCTGACCGAAGGCATATTGAGTGGCGAACAGTACCAAACCCTGCTGGGCGTAACGGGAAGCGGCAAAACCTTCACCATCGCCAATGTAATCCAAGAGATCCAACGACCCACCCTGGTTCTTACGCACAACAAAACACTGGTGGCCCAACTATACGGCGAATTCAAACAGTTCTTCCCCGATAACGCCATCGAATATTTTGTTTCGTACTACGACTACTATCAACCCGAAGCCTATCTCCCCGTCAGCAACGTATACATCGAAAAAGACCTGAGCATCAATGAAGAACTCGACAAGCTTCGACTTCGTGCCACCACCAGCTTACTCAGCGGACGAAGAGATATTCTCGTCGTCGCCTCGGTCAGCTGCATTTACGGAATGGGAAATCCCACCGAATACGAGAACGGGATCATCCGCATCCAAAAAGGACAGCTCCTTTCCCGACAAGCTTTTCTGCATGCACTCGTTAATTCCCTCTATCAACGTACCACCATCGATTTCAATCGGGGACAATTCCGTGTAAAAGGCGATACCGTCGACATCAACCTGCCTTACGTCGATTACGGTTACCGGGTCACCTTTTTTGGCGACGAGATCGAAAGCATCGAAACACTCGAACTCATCAGTGGCAAACGAATTGGCGAAATGGACAGCGCTGCCATTTTCCCGGCCAACCTCTATGTGGCGCCCAAAGACATCATGCAACAAGTCATCTATGAAATTCAAGATGAACTGGGTGCCCAAGTCGACTATTTCAAAAGAACCGGAAAAGGCATCGAAGCTCAACGACTCAGCGAACGCGTCAACTACGATCTCGAAATGATCCGCGAGCTTGGCTACTGCGGAGGCATTGAGAACTACTCCCGCTTCTTCGATCGTCGTCAGCCCGGAACCCGACCATTCTGTTTGCTCGATTATTTCCCGAAGGACTTCCTGCTGGTAATCGACGAAAGTCACCAAACCATTCCTCAGATCAGTGGCATGTACGGGGGCGACCGAAGCCGCAAAATGAATCTGGTTGACTTTGGATTCCGACTTCCCTCCGCACTCGATAACCGACCGTTGAACTTTCCCGAATTCGAGTCACTCACCAATCAGGTGATCTTTGTATCGGCTACGCCTGCCCACTATGAACTCGATAAATGCGGCGGTGTTGTGGTGGAACAAGTGGTGCGGCCAACCGGACTACTCGATCCACCCATCGAAGTCCGCCCCACGACCAACCAGATCGACGATCTGCTTGATGAAATCGATCGTCGTGTGAAAGACGGAGATCGCGTATTGATTACCACCCTCACCAAGCGAATGGCCGAAGAAATGGACAAATACCTGCAGCGAATTCAGGTCAAATCCAAATACATACACAGCGACGTCGATACCCTCGAGCGCGTCGAGATCCTGCGTGATCTCCGGCTGGGTCGAATCGATGTACTGGTCGGTGTGAACCTGCTACGCGAAGGATTGGACCTGCCGGAAGTATCGCTGGTGGCCATTCTCGATGCCGATAAAGAAGGGTTTCTGCGAAACGAAAAATCACTGACGCAAACAGCCGGTCGTGCCGCCCGAAACGTTAAAGGACTGGTGATCTTCTACGCCGACAAGATCACCGAGAGTATGCGACGCACCATGGATGAAACCAATCGTCGACGCGCCAAACAAATGGCCTACAACGAAGAACACAGCATTACGCCAACCACCATAAAAAAATCGACTCTCGATGTTTTGGGGCAAACCGCTGTGTTGGAGATCAAGAACTACGATCCCGAACATCCCTATGCCCAGGAAGCTATCCAAACACAAGCAGCCGAAGCTTCGGTACTCTACGAGGGAGCTGTAGATTCAATGACCACAGCGGACTTAGAAAAACAAGCGCGCTGGCTGAAAAAACAAATGGAAAAAGCGGCCAAGGACCTCGATTTCATGGAAGCAGCCAAATTGCGTGACGATCTGTTCGCCCTCCAAAATCTCCTCGAATCCCGGAAAAAATAATCCCGCATGGCCCCGCCCGTTTGTACATTTGAAGCATGGATAAACGGGTCTTTCTTCTCGATGCCTTTGCACTGATCTTTCGCGCCTACTATGCACTGATTCGTAGTCCCCGCATCAGCTCCACCGGCAAGAACACCAATGCCCAGTTCGGTTTCACCAACGCACTGATGGAGTTGATCAACAAACAAAAGCCTTCGCACCTCGCTGTTTGCTTCGACACCAGCGCGCCCACCGAGCGGCATACCGACTTCGCCGATTACAAAGCCAATCGACAAGAAACACCAGAAGATATTCTGGCTGCTGTTCCCGATATCAAAGCAATCATTCGCGGCTTAAACATTCCCATCATCGAACTCGACGGATTTGAAGCAGACGACGTAATCGGCACCCTGAGTAAGCAAGCCGAAGCGGCCGGATATGAAGTGATGATGGTAACACCCGACAAAGATTATGGTCAACTCGTTTCCGATAAGATCAAGATCTACAAACCTTCTTACCAAGGCAATGGTGTAGAGATCCTGGGTCCAGAAGAGGTCTGTGCCAAATGGAACATTCAATCGGTTGACCAAGTCATCGATATGCTCGGCATGATGGGCGATGCCGTCGACAACATTCCCGGCATTCCCGGAGTGGGCGAAAAAACAGCTGCTAAACTTTTGGCAGAATACAGCACACTTGAAAACGTTTTGGAGAATGCCGACAAGATCAAGGGCGCCATGGGAGAGAAAGTACGCAATGGCAAAGAACTGGCGGTCTTATCCAAAAAGTTAGCCACCATCATCACGAATGTGCCTGTCCATTTCCACGAAGAAGATTTTCGATTAAAGGAATGGAACAAGGAAGCACTTCGTTCCATCTTCACCGAACTGGAGTTCCGCACACTGGGTAAACGATTGCTGGGCGAAGAGATCCCATCCGCCCTGCCAACCGTCATCGAGAAAGAAATGCCACAAGGCGTTCAGACCGATCTATTTGGAAACGTCATCGAAACACCCTCATCAAAAAAAGACTCCGAGCCCGATACAGAAATACACAGCGT
>DFST01000082.1:585-4012 GCA_002378975.1 Chitinophagaceae bacterium UBA3430 | reverse complement strand
ATGGGCAACCACGACATGTGGGTCAAGGATTATTTCCAACGAGAATTGAATATGATCGTGTACGACCGACCCATTCGTTTCGATCTGCAGGGAAAAAAATTATTGGTGGGCCATGGCGATGGACTGGGTCCGGGTGATCATGGCTACAAGCGACTCAAGAAATTATTCCGCAATCCGTTTGCTCAATGGTTATTCGGCATTTTGCCGCCGGCCATGGGTATTGGACTGGCTAATTATTTAAGTCGACGCAGCCGGGCACAGACCGGTTCCAGTGAGGAAGTATTTCTGGGTGCCGACCGGGAGTGGTTGATCCAATATGCCACCGCTAAGCAAGCCCAAGATCCGGTCGATTATTATGTATTCGGTCATCGACATTTGCCCATTGATCATCCCATCGAGCCCGACGCGCGTTACATCAATCTAGGCGATTGGATTCGTTACCAGACCTATGCGGTATTGGAAGCGGGGCATTTATCCCTGAACAGCTTTGAACGCTCGAATTCATTCATTGTCCGCCGATGAAGCGCCTCTTCCTATATCTGTTGCTTTGTACGATGATCCAGAGCGAATCGATTGCTCAAGCCGATTCCTTGTTCCGATTTGAGCGCAGCTTCCAAGGTGATATTCGATCCTTCTCCGTCGACCCGTTGGGCAACATGTATTGGGTCGATAAAAAAGATCAAGTCAAAAAGCGGAGTGCCACTGGTGATTCGATGGCGGTTTACAACGATGTACGCCGGTTTGGGGTGTTGAACGGGATCGATGTCAGCAATCCGCTTCAGCCGATTCTTTTTTACGGTGATGGTGTTCGTTTTGTAGTGCTAGATCGATTTTTGAATCCGGTTACCCGCATCGATTTGCAGGCGCGCAATATTTTGCAACTCAATACCTGGTCGCGCAGTTACGACAATCAACTCTGGATCTACGATCCGATTGCCTATGCGTTGAAGAAAGTGGACTTAGCCGGACAAACACAATGGAGCACACCGGATCTTCGGTTGATTCTCGGACGAGCTTATTCGCCCACCCGCATCGAGGATCACAACCAAAGCATTTATCTCTACGAACCTAGTCAGGGAGTATATGTATTCGACTATTTCGGAAATCTGAAAAATGGGATCCTCATTCAAGATTGGCAGGAGTGGCAAGTGGACGGTGGGTATATCTATGGTCGCCAGGCCGATACTCTGTATCGATACGAGATCAAGAGCACATATTACGATGCCTGGACGCTGCCGGACGAACTAAAACCCGCACAACGTTTATTGATTCGTGGAAAACGTCTTTACGCTTTGTTCCGGGAGGCGAGCATCGATCGATTGCGCCTTTATTCTATTCCCTAACGATTGGAATCGATTCAACTGGTCAACGAAGGATCTCGGCCAGCTCTTTGTCGAACAGCCCGTATTTTCCGAATTCAATGACTCGGCCCAATTCTTTGCCATTCTTGAATACCAAGATGGTGGGTACCAGTGTCACGTTCAAGGCTTGAGCGAGTCGCCCAACGGTTTTCTTATCTCGATCTACGCCGATCAGTGAAAAACGTTCTTTGGGAAAATGGGCACTATCGAGCAGGGCGATGAGTTGGGGGATCACAAAATGTGAGTCTTCGCACCAGGTACCCATGAAGGCTACGACCTCTACCGAATCGGCTTGTTTACGCAGATTTTCCAAGGCATCGGGTCGAGCCTTGTAGTTCTGGTACGTGGATCGGTACCAGGTGAAGCTGGTGTCGGTTTCTAATAAAGTACGCGGAAAATGTCCTTTGATGGTCTTTTCGCCGGGCCGCTCCGAAAAGGTCTCGAAAGGCTGCGCCCATACACCGATCGAGATCAGCAGTGCAACAGAAAGCAAAACAGATTTCAGAATACCCTTCATAGTAAATGCTAAAATAATAAAACGCCAACTCCCAAACTGTCCAAACTATCCAAACTATCCTATAGACTTGCTTTCAGCTCCAGAAAAAACTGTCGGATCTGTTTGAGTGACTGGATGGCGGTGAGGCGTTCTTCGACTTTGCGTCCTTTTTTCAGGTAATCGCGGGCGCCATCGATGGTGAATTTGCGTCGACGGAGCAGGTCGTAGATCAAGACCAGGTTTTTGATATCGACTGGGCGGAAGAAACGATCTCCTTTTCGGTTCTTGCGGGGTTGTAGAATCTCAAACTCCGTCTCCCAATAGCGGATCAGCGATTGCTTTTCATGGAACATGCGGGCCACCTCACCGATCGAATAGTATTGTTTCTTGAACAGTTCTTCGTCGTTGGGTACCTCGATCAGGTCTACGTTGGCGGCGTTTTCTTGCAGCGAACGACGTCCCCGCTTGCCGGTTGTGTTCGATGTGTTGATTTTACCTAGGCGCGGACTGGTCATCTCAATGGGGGCTTCCACCACGATCGGAGCAGGAGTAGGCTTGATTTTGCGGACCGCTTTCAGTTTGGGAGCCGGGGGCGGTGCGATCAAGGTATCCTCGTCGCCGAACGAGAAGGTGATCTGGGTGAGGGGTTTGGCCATTGTCCGTTGCTTTACTTCGTAAAGGTATCGGAGCAAGTAGCTACGAAGTGGTAACGAATGGCGACTGTGGAAAAGTATGTATGAGCGGGCTTAATCCAAACTTTGGTTGCCGGCGGCCGCCTGTTTGAGGATTCGATCGAATTGTTCCGGAGTCAGATCGTTGTAAAAGAAATAGATCGGATCGATCTTCTGGTTGAACTTGATCACTTCATAATGGCAGTGTGGTCCGGTTGATTTCCCCGTACTGCCTACCCATCCGATCACTTCGCCTCGTTTTACGTTTTGTCCGCGACTGGCTTTCACGCGCACCATGTGTCCGTACAGGGTCTGATATCCATAGCCATGGTTGATCACGACGTGGTTGCCATATCCATTCCCCACATTGCCGGATATGCTGACGGTTCCGTCGGCCGTTGCATAGATGGGGGTTCCTTGCGGGGCAGTGAAATCCAATCCCGCATGGAATTTGGTGGTTTTGTAAACTGGGTCGATGCGGTAGCCGAAACCGGAGGCGATGCGTTTGAGGGTACGGTTGCTGACGGGTTGAATGGCGGGTGTGCGGGATAACAAGCGCTCCTTATCCTTGACCAACGACTCTACCACTTTGTACGAATTCTCCTGAGCTTTGATGCGATTGACCAATGCATCCAACGTATGGTCGATGGAAAGAATGAGTTGGTCCGAAGCCATGCGTTCGATTTTGGCGATCTCCAGCGCTTCGGCCTCCAATTTCGATCTGGCGCTATCGGGGATGGGGTCGGCCTCAAAGATGGCTCGATAGACGTCGTTGTCGCGTTTTTCCAGATCGGCTAGCTTTACCTGGACTTCTTCCAATTGCTCGGCCAGTTCTTCATACTTATCGCGCAAGGTTCGGTTCTGTGCTTGCAGGATCTTCTCTTCGGGGGATCCCAGAA
>DFST01000082.1:0-305 GCA_002378975.1 Chitinophagaceae bacterium UBA3430 | reverse complement strand
CTTCTCTTCGGGGGATCCCAGAAAACGGAAAGCCGCCATGGCGATGAGTCCGGCCGTCACCAACGACGCTGCCACGAATCCGAAGATGCGCAGTAGACGGACGCGCAGGGGTGTTTCCAGTTTTTCGTACCGGAGCGTCTGGGTGTTGTAAAAGTATTTGATGCGCTTCATGGAGTGCTGGGCCCTCTCCTCGGAAAAGGCTTGATTCGCTTACCTTTGCGACGACAAAGATACCCGGTAAACCGGTACCCCAAGACCATGACCGCTGCACAGATCCGACAGGCATTTTTAGACTTTTTTCAGTC
>DFST01000037.1 GCA_002378975.1 Chitinophagaceae bacterium UBA3430 | reverse complement strand
ATCTTAAACGTCTGCGCCAATGTCTCCACATCAAACCCGCCATAGAGTATACTGTCGGATTGAAGTCCCAATCGCACGCCGCGGATCCTGACTTCCAATTTCTCATTTTGCTGGCGGTATTTCTGTAGGTTAACGTGGTACAATCCGGTTTCGCCGGCCAGAAATACATTTTGCTCGTTGTAGGCATAGATGAATTCAAATCCGCTGAGGAGTCGGTTGTTCAATTCGGGTAAATACACCACGGAAGGCTGACCGGAAGACCGAGTGATCCAGCCCACATTCTTCTCGTGAAAGAACCAAACATTGCCGTTCCCGTCTTCTTGCAAATACCGGATGCTTTGATCGCCCAATAATTCTTTGTACAGCGGGTCTGGTTCAAATCGATCCGTTTTCGAATCGTATCGATACACGCCTTTTCCCGTCCCGACCAGCAATTGCTCGCGGACTTTGAAAATATGGTTGTTGATTTGGGCGGGCAGTCCTTGTTTTTCACCGTATGCGATCCAGGTAAATCCCTGCGCACCCTTTTCTTTCATTCGAAATACTCCGTGATAGGGATGCGAGACCCAGACTCGTTGCTCGCCATCGATTACGACGTAGCGCGAGGATTCTTCAAAGGGAAATAATTTCTCACCGGGTTGGAATTGATTTCCCTCAAATTGGAAATACTGCAATCCTCGGTAATTGCCTGCCAGCATCCGGTCGGTCGGGAACGTGGCACTCAGCGGCCTGAAATTCCAGAAGCCGATGCCGGTTTGGATGGGAACGGCTCGGTTCCCCTGGATCCGAAAAGCACCTTCGTGATGACCGAGCAATATTTGATTGTTGATCTCGGACAGCGACCATACCTGTCCTTTGGTGTTCTCGATGGAACGAAAAGAGGTCTGACTGAAGCTGAGGTCGTTTTTTTCTTCCAGCAAGCATGCCAGCACGCCATTGGAGGTTCCGATGTATAAGGATCCGCCATGGACAAGCGCCGCGTATGCTGCAGCGTTGCCTTCGCCTGGATTGATCAGCTTGATCGCGCTGTTGAAGGCGATGTAATCGATGCCGTTGTCTAGCCCCAGCCAAAGATTTCCATTTCGGTCGGTAAAAACACTGAGTACATTGTTGTTCTGCAATCCTTCCCGCTGTCCGAAATGCTGTACGCGGTTTCCGTTCCGATCGATGATGTAGAGTCCGTCGGTATTGGTAGCCAGCGCCCACCTTTTTTCGCTGAGCGAGGCCGTGGCATAGATGCGGCTTGCTTTGATCGCGTTCAGGTCTTTACTCAAAATCGGTTTCAAACCTTCGCCATCGGCTACAAATACGCCATTTTTCAGGTAGGTGACCAGGATCTGACTCCCTTCCAGGGCATGCAGTCCGGTGATGACATCATCTGCCGGACCCGGATTGTTGGCGAATAATCCCCGCCAGGCGTTGTTCTCGTATACCATCAATCCTTTTTCAAAGTCTTGCGCATAGAGTTTTCCGTTCACTGATTCCAGAAAGCCCCATTCCGAAGGCGCGCGGTAGGCGGCAATGGCGCTGCCGCTGTATTTAAAGAGCTGCTTGGCACACCGGAACCAGATGTCGTTGTTGAGGCGGACGATGTCCCACACATCTCCAAAAGACCGATCGGCTTGCGGAATGCTGTTGAGCAGGGAGTGATAGACCAGTTTGCCGGCTTTGTCGGGACTGAAATAGCCCAGTTCGTCTTGTCCGCCTACATATATTTGGTGATCAGGCCCGGCCAGTACAGACCGCACGATGGTCCGATTGGGTAGGGAGTGTGGGTTCCAAAACCGCCCATCAAAGCTCAATAATCCCTCGTTGTTGGCTACGTAGATAATACCGCTGGAATCCTGGTCAATGTCCCAGTTCTGAAGCCCTCCCCCGTAGGTTTTTTTGGAATAATTGACCACATCGGGCAGGCCAATTGTGTTCTGGCCCAAAGCGGAAAACACCAGTAGGGTCAGGAGTCCGGGTAGTAACATTCGTTTCATGGCCGAAAAGTTAGGGAAGAAATCCTGATGTGTTCAATTTTTTAATTTGAAGTAGTCCTGATGTAGTATTCAGATATTGATAATCAATGATTTAGTTTATAGGATGTAGTATTGAAGGAGCGATTAATTTTTTCAGGTCTGTGGTATCCATTATTATTGTTCAGGATTTTTTTGATCCTAAAACCGAATTGCTAAACAACTGCTGTATGAAAAGAAAGATCTTCTTTTTGGGTCTCATGCTGGGCTTAATGCTCCAGGTAATGGGCCAAACCATGACCATTGCCGGCAAGGTCGTTAATAAGGCCACGGCGGAACCTTTATCGGGTGCCAGCATCCGGGTTAAAGGAACTTCACAGGGGGCACTGTCCGATGCTCAGGGTCGTTTCAGTTTATCCGGCTTGAAAGCGGGAGCTACCCTGGTTATTACTTACACAGGTATGGAAACGCAGGAGGTGGCACTCACCGCTGCGCAAACTTCCTTGACCGTTCAAATGGTCGTTTCCGAAGCCAGCACGTTATCTGATGTGGTGGTAGTTGGTTATGGTACCCAGAAGGTCACTAAAGTATCCGGTGCCATTTCAACGGTAAAAGGAGCTGATATCGAAAAGCTTCGTCCCGTTCGTGCTGAGGAGGCCCTGCAGGGTCGTGCCGCCGGTGTGAATGTGATTCAAAGCGGATCGCCAGGTAGTAAGCCTACGGTATTGATCCGCGGTATTCCTTCTTATTCAGGTACGGATCCGGTTGTGGTGATTGACGGGGTGCCGCAAACGCTCACCGATCTAAACTCCATCAACGCGGCGGAGATCGAATCGATCAACGTACTTAAGGACGCTGCTACTTCTGCCATTTATGGGGTGAAGGGTGGAAACGGGGTGATCGTGGTGACCACTCGTTCCGGTCGTAAGGGACAAAAAGCAGAGTTCAACTTCAACACCAATTATGGGATACAGGAAGTGGCCAACACCGTTGGGGTGTTGAATGCCACGGAATATGCGGCCATGGTTAATGAGGGCAGCACGGTGGCTGGTGGTCCGGTCATTTTCCCGAACCTCAGCGGAATCGGCGTTGGAACCAACTGGCAAGACCAGGTCTTCCAGCGCGCCACGCTGCAAACACATAATATTTCTGCTCGTGGCGGATCCGATCAGGTTACGTATTTCGTATCCGGCGGACTCCTGCAGCAGGGCGGTATTGTGGGTGGAGATGATAAATCTCTCTTCAAGCGCGGCAACCTCACGGCTAATTTCAACATCGATCTGAATGCACGTCTTCGTTTCATCCTCAACACTTCAGCTGTTATGTTGAACGGTCGTGGTGTACAAGAAAATTCATTCAACTCGATCTTGGGTTC
>DFST01000035.1:1302-2919 GCA_002378975.1 Chitinophagaceae bacterium UBA3430 | reverse complement strand
CATTGGGCATACCCGTTGGGCTACCCATGGAGCACCCAGTGATCGGAATGCGCACCCGCATAGATCCGCAAGCGGAAAACTGGCGATGATTCACAACGGGATCATCGAAAATTATCATCAACTCAAGCAAGAACTCACGGTCAAAGGTTATCGGTTCTCTAGTGATACGGATACAGAGGTGTTATTGAATTTCATTGAGGAGATCCAACAGAACAATCAGTGTTCGCTGGAAGAAGCCTTGCGGGTTGCCTTAAAACGCGTTACCGGTGCCTATGTGATTCTCCTGTTAAACGAAGCCGATCCGGGCACCATCATTGCTGCCCGTAAGGGAAGTCCGTTGGTGATTGGTGTTGGTCAGCATGAGCATTTTCTTGGCTCTGATGCTTCGCCCATGCTCGAATTCACTCAGCAGGTGGTTTACGTGAATGATTACGAGTTGGCCATTGTTCGACCCGATGAATTGATCCTAAAAAATCTCGGCAATGAAATCCTAACGCCCTATGTGCAGAAGTTGGACATTGAGTTGGCGGCCATCGAGAAAGGGGGCTTTGATCATTTCATGCTGAAAGAGATCTTTGAACAGCCCAAAACAATCTACGATTCCTTGCGTGGCCGAATGGATGCGGAAGCCGGAACGATTACGTTGAGCGGACTGGAAATTTATAAGCAAGCCTTGATCGATGCCAATCGAATCGTAATCGTGGCCTGTGGAACCAGCTGGCATGCGGGTCTGGTGGCTGAATATGTTTTTGAGGAATTGGCGCGTATCAATGTTGAAGTGGAATATGCCTCCGAGTTTCGATATCGAAATCCCGTGATCCATCCGGGCGACGTGATCATTGCAATTTCACAAAGTGGAGAAACGGCCGATACACTGGTCGCCATTGAACGGGCTAAGGAACAAGGTGCCATTATCCTAGGGGTGGTGAATGTTGTGGGTTCTTCGATCGCGCGGATCAGTCATGCCGGATCTTACACCCATGCCGGTCCGGAGATCGGAGTGGCATCTACTAAAGCCTTCACCGCCCAACTTGCCGTATTGAGTTTAATGGCGATTCAGTTAGGGCATTGGCGTGGAACCTTGTCCGAAGAGCGCATGAAAGTCTTACTGAACGAATTGTCCGCCGTACCGGAAAAAGCAGAAAGTATTTTATCGCAAGCCTCCGCGATCCAGGCCATCGCGGGCCAATATGCATCTGCCCGTGACTTTTTGTATTTGGGAAGAGGATATAATTTCCCGGTTGCCTTGGAGGGCGCCTTGAAGCTGAAAGAGATTTCTTACATCCATGCCGAGGGTTATCCGGCTGCCGAGATGAAACATGGGCCCATTGCGTTGGTCGACGATCAATTGCCCGTGGTATTTGTCGCCACCCGCGACGCTTACCATGAAAAGGTGGTAAGCAATATGCAGGAGATCAAGGCCCGGGACGGACGAGTGATCTCCGTGATCACGGAAGGCGATGAATGGGCCAAAAGCTTGTCGGAGGCCTCCATCGAAATTCCTCCCTGCGACGAGGTGATTGCGCCGATCCTGAGTGTGATCCCGTTGCAGTTGCTGGCCTATTACATTGGGGTTTTGAAGGGACTGGATGTGGATAAGCCACGTAATTTGGCCAA
>DFST01000035.1:731-1013 GCA_002378975.1 Chitinophagaceae bacterium UBA3430 | reverse complement strand
GATAAGCCACGTAATTTGGCCAAGTCTGTTACCGTTGAATAATCCATTATGAACATCATCAAGCGTAGCTCCATTGAGTCGTTGGGATTTGGATTCATCGATCCGGCCTATTTACCCAAGGGCAAGGACGAATATTACCAACGGAACAAACAGCATCGGAAACTAATTGGCTACCGGGCGTTGACCCAGCGTGAGATCAAGATCTTGGAAAAGAATGACAACAGCGCCGATGACTGGAACAATATCCGGGTCATTGATCCATTCGATGTGCGTTTGATCAAG
>DFST01000035.1:0-398 GCA_002378975.1 Chitinophagaceae bacterium UBA3430 | reverse complement strand
GCTGTAGTTTTTTTGGCATGATCCGTATGGGTCGATTGGAGCCCTATTACCATGAGTTTAATAACCTGCGTATGCCCGTCGGGTTGTACAATAGTACCATCATCAGTTGCGATTTTGGTGATAATGTGGTTGTGGACAATGTCCACTTCATGAGTCACTATATCATTGGCGATGATTCGATGCTGGTCAATATTCATGAGATGGCTACGACCGACCATGCCAAGTTCGGCAATGGGGTACTCAAGCAAGGCGAGTCGGAAAGCGTACGGATTTGGATGGAGATCGGCAATGAAAATGGCGGCCGAGCGGTGTTGCCTTTTAAGGGAATGGAAACCGGCGATGCTTGGATTTGGTCGAAGTATCGGGATGATGAAAAATTGATGGCTCGACTCCGTCAA
>DFST01000164.1 GCA_002378975.1 Chitinophagaceae bacterium UBA3430 | reverse complement strand
GTGTCTCCGCCGATCAGATCGACTCCGTATTTTTCACAGGCCGCATATACGCCTTCGTAGAATTCGGTCATTGCCTCTACGCTGAATCGATTGCTGATGCCCACGCTCATCAAGATCTGAGTGGGCGTGGCATTCATGGCATAGATGTCGGACAGGTTTACGACGACGCTTTTATACCCCAGGTGTTTTAGGGGTGTGTACATCAAATCAAAGTGTACGCCCTCTAAAAGCAGATCGGTCGTAATAACGGTTTGTTTTCCGAAATGATCGATCACGGCGGCATCGTCGCCTACGCCCAACAACGACGAGGCTTGTTTCAGTTCGATGTTTTTAGTCAGGTGATCGATGAGGCCGAATTCACCGAGTTGACTGATCTCTGTACGTTCTTCGCTCATAATGTGCGGGTATTATTTATTACGCCTACCAATTCTTCATGAATGTGACCATTGCTGGCCAATAGGGGATGCTCATAGATGGAAAAGGTTTCTCCTTGGTGATTGGTGACGGTTCCGCCTGCTTCTTGCACCATCAACATGCCGGCGGCACTATCCCAGGGTTCGAGTTTGTGTTCGAAGAAGCCATCAAATCGGCCGGCAGCGACCCAACACAGATCGATGGCGGCGGATCCGAGGCGACGAACCGGCACTCCTTTTTTTACGAATCGGGCGAATACATCGAGCGGTCCGTTGGGCTGATCGATGTAGGTATATGGGAAGCCAGTAACCAAGCATGCCTTGATGGCACGGGTTTCGGTACTGACGCGAATGGGTTTATCGTTGAGAAAGGCGCCTTCCCCTTTTTCGGCGAAGAATAGTTCGTTGATGTGCGGATTATACACCACTCCCATGATTACTTCTCCGTTTTTTTCAATGGCGATGGAGACGGCGTTGAGTGGAATGCGGTGAGCGAAGTTCACGGTACCATCGATCGGATCGATGATCCATTTGTATGCGTGGCTTTGTTCGTGCGCGCCCGACTCTTCTGCCAAAATTTGGTGATCGGGATAGGCAGATCGAATGACGGAAAGGATGGCTTTTTCTGAGGCGTGATCGGCTTCGGTGACCAAGTTGTTGACGCCCTCTTTGTTGTCGATCCGGAATTCACCGTGGAAGTACCGAAGGATCTCGGCTGCGCCGGCTTGGGCGGCTTCGATCAGCGTGGTTTTGAGCATACGCAAAGATACCTCCTCCTCGGGGCTTATCTGCTACTCGTATTTTGTGGGGGTTTTTAGAAGCGCGTACTTTGACCTCTGTCGACCATGCCGCTACTATCCATCATCATTGTCAACTACCGAGTTCCTTATTTTCTGGAACAGTGCCTGCAATCGATTCGCGTGGCTGCCCGAGGTTTGGAGGTGGAGGTGATCGTGGTCGACAATGCCTCCGGCGACGAATCCATCGAATACCTACAGCCCCGATTTCCCGAGGTCCGCTTTTTGGAATCAAAAACCAATCTGGGCTTTGGCCGGGCCTCCAATTGGGGTTTTCAGGAGAGCAGCGGCGAGTACACGCTGTTTTTAAATCCGGATACGCTGCTTTCCGAAGAGTCCCTTCGTGGACCCCTTCAATTTCTGCAAGCCAGTCCGCGCGCAGGCGCATCGGGGATCAAAATGATCGATGGAACTGGCAAGTTTTTGCCTGAATCCAAGCGGGCATTTCCCGATCCGATCACTGCTTTTTATAAAATCATTGGATTGTCGAGACTGTTTCCACGCTCACCTCGTTTTGCCCGGTATCATTTGGGGCATTTATCGGCCGAGGCCAATCAGGTGGTAGATGTAGTCTCGGGCGCCTTTTTCCTGGTTCGCCGCACGGTGTTGCAAAAAGTGGGGGTCTTTGATGAACAGTTCTTCATGTATGGGGAGGATGTCGACCTAAGTTATCGGATACAACAGGCTGGTTACGCCAATCAATATTTTGCCGAAGCTGCTATACTCCATTTCAAAGGTGAAAGCACACAGAAACAAAACCTTCGTTATGTACGGCTGTTTTATGGGGCGATGAGTCAATTTGTGCGCAAACACCAACTGCATAACGGATTGTTTACAGCAGGCATACAGGGGGCAATCGGACTGAGGGCGTTGGCTTCTCTCATGCGGCGAACCATCCAGCGAATTGGTGTTCCGGTGTTGGACGGGTTGCTCATTCTGGCCAGCTTTTTTCTGGTTCGGGCTGTTTGGTCGGGCGTGGTTCGTCCCGATGTTTTGTACCCGACCGATCTTCGGTTGTCCACCGCTTTATACGCGTCTCTCTTTTTTCTATCTACCGTCTTTACTGGTCTTTATCGCGCACCATTTCGCTGGAAATATTTGTTTCGCGCAACACTTTTATCGACCGGTGTTGTGTTGGTGATCTACTCGTTGCTGCCCGAGTCGTTGCGTTATTCTCGCGGCATGATGCTGTTTAGTTCTCTTTTTTCTTCGCTGGTGTTGATGGGTTGGAGACAGATTTTATTATCGATGCAGGTGATCAACCGCAACCACAGCGATCACATTCGGTTTCCGATCTTGGTAATCGGTTCTACTGAATCGTTGACATCCATTCGGTCGCTTTACCCGGAACAACCTGCCGCAGCTTTTCAGCATTTGGAACCCGGATCTGGGTCGCTTGAGGAGCTGATTCGTTCCATTCACGCATTGATCCCGATTCAGGAAATCGTTTTTTCGCCCGGTGAATTGTCTTACCGGCAGATGCTCCTTCTTATGCAGCGTTTATCGACCCAATACAGGTTTCGGTTTCATGCTCCGGGGTCGATTCAGCTGATCTACTCCAGCTTTCAAACAGCCAACGGATCTACCGGTCGTGGACGGGCTGATTGATTATCTTCGCAGCTGTTCGTTTTTCTGATTATGGCGAGTATCATCGACTTCAAATTACCGAGGGCATTAGCGGCAGCCTTGCGCATTCCGGTAAACGATGCCCGTCGACAGCAGTTGCGGGTCCTTCGAAAGCTATTGCGCAAGGCCCGGTTTACCGAATTTGGCCAGCAATATCGATTCGATGAGATCTTGTTGAGTCGACACGCCGGTAAGGGGTTTCAGGAGATAGTCCCGATTCACGATTACAATTCGATCTATGAACAGTGGTGGAAGAAAACACTCGACGGGGTGCCCGACGTGGCCTGGCCCGGCAAGATCAAATACTATGCGCTGAGTTCCGGCACCTCGGAGGCTGCCAGTAAATACATTCCGGTGACGCAGGAGATGGTGCGCAGCAACATGGTGAATTCGGTTCGCCAATTGATCAGCATCATTAAATACGAGGAAGCCAATCGCCGAGCGATGACCAAGGGGGTCTTGATGCTGGGAGGCGCCACCGATTTGAAAAAAGGGAAAGCCGGTTGGTATGCGGGTGACCTGAGTGGGATCTTGGCAAAGAAGCGTCCTTTTTGGTTTCAAACGTTTTATAAGCCTGGGGGACGGATTGCTGCAATCGCCAATTGGAACGATAAGTTGAATGAGATCGTGGAACACGCAAAAGATTGGGACATCGGTTACATCGTGGGTGTTCCGGCCTGGTGCCAGATGTGTATGGAAATGATCATCGAGCATTACAAGCTGAACAACATACACGAAATCTGGCCCAACTTCAGCTTTTTCGTACACGGCGGCGTTGCTTTTGAGCCTTATAAAAAAGGATTCGAGAAGTTATTGGCCAAGCCCATTGTATATGTCGAAAATTATTTATCGAGTGAAGGATTCATTGCGTATAAAACGCGCGAGCATGCCCGTGGCATGCAGCTGATCCTGAACAACAATATTTTCTTTGAGTTTATACCGTTCGATGAGAAGAATTTTGATGCCGACGGAAATCCCCGTCCCGATGCCGAGGCAAAAATGATCCACGAAGTCGAAGAGGGGAAGGACTACGCCCTGTTGATGAGCACCAATGCCGGAACTTGGCGTTACCTAATTGGCGACACGATCCGTTTTGTGGACCTAGAACACCAGGAAGTTGTGATTACCGGACGAACCAAGCATTTTTTGAGTTTGACCGGCGAACACTTGAGTGTTGACAACATGAACAAGGCGATTGAACAGGTCAGCCAAGAGTTCAACGTAAGTATTCCGGAGTATACGGTTGTGGGTTTTCCCTATGAGAACTTCTTTGCTCACCGCTGGTATGTTTCCACCAATGATCACATCGATCCTAAGGCATTGCGCGATCGAATCGATGCGATCTTGCGCGAGATCAATGACGATTATGCGATCGAGCGCGACAGCGCACTAAAAGAAGTTTTTCTGGAAGTACTGCCTGAGGAAGCTTTTATGCAGTTCATGGCCGAAAAGGGAAAAATCGGAAGTCAACATAAGTTTCCGCGGGTAATGAAGGGTAAGATGTTGGCCGATTGGGAAGCCTTTTTGAGTCGTCGCAGTTAATATGTCTAAGAAAGAAACTAAGACCGGATTCTGGTCGCGCTTTTGGCAGATCTGCAAGCGCGTGTTCTTGATCCTATTCGTGAGCCACCTGGTGTATGTCATTTTGTTGCGCTGGGTCGACCCGCCAATCACGATCACACAACTTACCAATTGGGTTCAGGGCAACGGGCTGAATCGTGATTATGTGGATCGCACTGATATCTCGGCACAAGCCATGTTGGCGGTGATGGCTTCGGAAGACCAATTATTTTACGAACACTCTGGATTTGATTGGGAGCGCATTCAAGCGGCCATGCGCCATAATGAGCGACGCCCGAATAAGATACGAGGAGGCAGCACCATTAGCCAGCAAACCGCCAAGAATGTTTTTCTCTGGCAAGGACGCAGTTATGTTCGAAAAGGGCTGGAGCTGTATTTTACTTTCTTGATTGAAACGTTCTGGGGCAAGAAGCGCATTCTGGAAGTATACTTGAATGTGATCGAGATGGGCAGAGGCGTATTTGGCATTGAGGCCGCCGCGCGCACCTATTTTAAAAAACCTGCCAGTCGATTGAATCGGCAGGAAGCAGCCATGATCGCAGCGGTACTACCCAGCCCAAAGCGTTATAAGATCAAGCCGCTCTCCAATTATGTGGCCGGACGTTCCCGATTCATCCAAACACAAATGAGTTTTATCGCGCCCTTGCCGGGCGTTCAAGAGCTGCTTCGTTCAGGTGCCCCCGGAACTTATTGAACGATGGTCAACTTAATTTTTCGGCTGTTGTGCGTAGGCGGTAGGCCGGGCGCGTTCAAGGCAAATACCAATACATAATTCCCCGGGGCAAGCGATTGTTTCAGGGTTGTGCGGAAATACTCACCATCACTGGAAGGGTACCAAATCTCTCCGGCCACGCTCCAATCCTCCAGCCATTTTCCGTTTTGAAAAACGCCGATGCGAGCGTTTGCGATTCTTCCTCCTTTTACCGGACGATGAAACGTTCCGTAAAAGCGGAGGCTGTCACCTGTTTTGGCCGACATGCTAGTGGTAGAAGGTTCGAACCAATATTTTGAAGTTCCCTGAAACGATGAATCGATTCGATATCCTACCCAACCTAT
>DFST01000170.1:1392-7662 GCA_002378975.1 Chitinophagaceae bacterium UBA3430 | reverse complement strand
AGGCACCGCACTCATTTATCGCCGCTCGCCCAAAGCGTGGATCTACCTGTATGATACCGTCCGTAAAAAACTGACCCGATTGGCCGATGACAAAGCGCTGCATCCAAGCTTTTCACCCGATGGAAGCCGGATCGCTTATGTCATGAACAACAACCTGTATCTGCACGAAGTGTCATCCGGAAAAACAACGGCCATCACCACCGATGGAGCCTGGAACAAGATCATCAACGGCAACTGCGATTGGGTATACGAGGAAGAATTTGAATTCACACAGGCCTATGCTTGGAGTCCGAAAGGAAGTTTCTTGGCGTTTTATCGATTCGACGAGACGAATGTACCTGAGTACAACATGACCATCTTTGACAATACATACAACAAGGATTATCGATATAAATACCCCAAGGCCGGAGATGCAAATTCTACGGTTCAGATATTCATTCACGACCTCGCCGCCGGAAAGAACGTGAAAGCACAATTCCCCGAGGGAGATATTTATATCCCGCGCATCAAGTGGACGCAACAAGACAGCAGCCTGGTCGTATTCTGGATGAATCGCCATCAGAATCATCTGCAATTACTAAACACCCAGGCCACAAGCGGTACCGCCAAATTGTTGTACGAAGAAAAGAACAAGTATTTCGTCGAGATCAACGACGATTGGCAATTTCTAAAAAATGGAAAACAAGTATTACTGACCAGTGAACAGTTTGGATATAAGCATCTGTACTTGTTGCAAATGGACAACGGACATTTGACTCCCCTGAGTCAAGGAAATGCCGAAGTGACCGACATCAACGCCGTGGACGAAGTGAATAAACGCGTTTATTATACAATGGCTTGGCCCCGGCCGATGGACCGAAATCTATTCGTTTCCGATTTTACTGGCAAAAAGCCTTTCGCACTTACCCAAGATTCGGCCTGGCACCGGGTCGAACTCAACGAAGACTTCACCCAATTCTTCGATTACCGTTCAACAATCAATCAGCCCAACACGGTAACGGTGAAGAAAATTTCCTTCCAAAAGAAAAAAGGATGGAGCACACAAACACTTCGGAAGGTATCTGAAAGCAACAAGTTGAATGCAAAACTCAAAGAATACAGTTTCGGACAAGCTGACTTCATTCGCATCCCGAACACCAAGGGGGACACACTGAACGGATGGATGCTTAAGCCCAGTGGATTTGATCCGAATAAGAAATATCCCGTGCTATTTTGCAACTATGGCGGCCCCGGCTCCCAACAGGTTGCCAATCGTTGGGGTGCGGTCAGTCCCTGGCATCAAATGCTGGCCCAAAAAGGATTCATCGTGGTGAGCGTTGATAATACCGGTACCGGATATCGAGGTGAAGAATTCAAAAAGAAAACCTACTTGCAGTTGGGCAAATTTGAGATCGAAGACCAAATCGACGCCGCCGCCTATCTGGGCAAGATGCCCTATGTGGACAAGGATCACATCGGTCATTGGGGATGGAGCTTTGGGGGGTTCATGAGCTCCTTGGCCATCACCAAAGGAAGCGACGTATTCAGTGCGGCCGTAGCCGTAGCTCCGGTAACCAGCTGGCGCTATTACGACAACATCTATACCGAACGATACATGCGGACGCCCCAAGAGAACCCGAAGGGTTATGACGACAATTCGCCCATCAATTTCACCAACCGAATCAAAGGGAAATATTTGATCATTCACGGAACCGCCGATGACAACGTGCATTTTCAAAATGCGACCCAGATGATCTCGGCCTTGGTGAAAAGCAACATCGATTTTGAAAGCGCTTATTACCCAAATAAAAACCACGGGATCAGCGGCATGCTGGACAATACCACCTTCCACCTGTGGCGCAACATGACCCAGTGGATCGAAAAGAACCTGGGCAATGCAGAAACCGCGGTGAGAAGCCAGGGGGCTACCGAATCCAAAAAGGGTTTTTAATCACGTTATGAACTTCCGGACGATTCCGGAGTTATCTATACATGAGAAAAATCGCCGTCGCCATCACCGGAGCCAGTGGATCCATCTACGCACAGGACCTGCTCGAGAAATTGTGCCGAATGACCGACCAGATCGCTGAGATCTCGCTGGTCATGAGCACCAATGCCCGGGAGGTCTGGCAAACCGAATTGGACAACGACAGCTGGAAGGAATTTCCGGTGCGCCGTTTTGAAACCCACGATTTTTCCGCACCGATCGCCTCCGGATCCGGCCAATACGATACCCTGATTGTCATCCCTTGCAGCATGGGCACCTTAGGCCGGATCGCTAACGGAATTTCGGGCGATCTGATCACCCGAGCCGCAGACGTGATCCTGAAGGAGCGTCGAAGGCTTATTCTGGTTGCCCGCGAAACACCCTACAACTTGATACATATCCGCAACATGGAGTCCGTCACGTTGGCGGGCGGTATCATTTGTCCGGCAACCCCCTCTTTTTACAGTAAGCCACAAACTCCGCGGGCAATCGCTGCCACCGTGGTAGATCGCGTACTGGATCTGGCAGGTCTGAAGAACGAAACCTATCGCTGGGGAGCATAAACACTGACTTCAATCATAGATTAGCCGCCATCCGATCATGACTTGATGGTTGACGACATGGTTATTTTGTATTCGGTTTTATTGATCACCGAAAACTAAAAACCATGCGTAAATTATCCGTACTCCTAACCGTTCTAATCACCCTATTGCAAATGCAAGAGGCGCAGGCACAGTGCACGATCGCTCGACCGGCGATAAAGCTGAATAGCACCTCCACCAATCCCCTGAACGGAAAATGCCTGATCAATTTGGATCTATATTTTGATATGGATGCCAACGCAGGGGGTAAATATGTATTTATCCATATTTGGCCCACTGGATCCTACCCCACCCTGACCTACTCCAATCCGCCCACTGCGACCAATCTCGTCAACTCGGTGGCCACGATTGGATTTTACCACTTTGGTGGTACTCTATCCCTGCTAAGTAGCTATACCCCCGATCCCTCCATTCCAAATTTCAAATACCCCGGACTGACCATTACGAAAAGTGCAGGCGGAGCAACTGGATTTGACCGATTTACCATTCAAAATATCACCATCGAGGGTACCGCAGCGTGTACAGTAGCGCAAAGCTTTACCGCCGATGTTTGGCAAAGCCAATCCGCCAGTGCCCAAAACGTACACTGTTTCTCAAGAGGGCTGAATTTTTATGCGAATGACCCCCAGCTGACCGCCTTTATGATCTGTGAACTACCCCGTCAATATCGTTTCCAAATCAAAACCATCGATCCGGCCGGATTGACGGTCAACTACAAGGTCTTTATTGACAACGGCGATGGCATATTCAACGCAACAACCGATAATATCCAGATCGGAAGCGGAAGCAATATCCCATTGGACAACACCAATAGCTTCACCTACAACTCCCCGCTATTGGGATACCTGCCTTATTCCAACCAAAAACCCGAGGCAGACCGAGCTCTTTGGCTGGTTGTATCCAGTCCCACCCGCAACAATGAATCCTACGCACGCATTGAAAACCTTTGCGCTCCCCTGCCCATCGCCCTAGGATCCTTTAATGCAAAACGGGTAGATAATAAAACTGAACTTAACTGGACCACACTCAGTGAATCGGATAATCGAGGATTCGAGATTCAACGGAACACATCCGAAGACCCCAGCCAATTTCAAACTATTGGGTTTGTAAATAGTCAATCGCCCAATGGAAACAGCGCTGATGAATTGACCTACCAGTATGAAGATCGAGCACCGATAAAACAATTCGCCCTCTACCGGATCAAACAGATCGATCACTCCGGCAAATTCAGCTACTCCCAGATCCGACGCGTGAATGGCAACAGCCTGCTGAATGAGATCTACCCCAATCCCGCACACGACAAGATCAATCTGCTATTCAATCAGCGAAACAGATCCTATCAGATCGAATGGGTGAATGATCTAGGACAACGTCTCGGACAATGGACAACCCGCGGCCAGATCGAATTGGCAACTAGCCATCTTCCGAATGGGGTGCATCGGATACGGGTACGAGATATGGAAACCGGGCAGACTGAAACCCGCACGATATTGATCAATCATATGCAGTAGTGGTAAGCAAGGAGGGAAAAGACCCCGGCCAACTGGTCGGGGCTTTTCATTTACGAACGATCCCCGCCAGAGGCGGGGATCGCAATAACTATGAATTGTGGCCAAATCAATTTGCTGCTTGGCTGCGAATCACGTTTAACGCGCCACCGGCTTTGAACCACTCGATCTGCTGGGCATTGTAGGAGTGATGTGCCTGGATGGCATCCTGAGTGCCATCGGTATGATGCAAAACAATCGTCAAGGGCTTGCCAGGTGTGAATGTCGTCAATCCGTCAATATCGATCACATCATCCTCCCGGATCTTATCGTAATCGGACTTCTCTCCAAAGGTCAAGGCCAACATCCCTTGTTTCTTCAAATTGGTCTCGTGAATACGCGCAAAAGATTTCACCAACACCACCCGTACACCCAAGTGTCGAGGCTCCATGGCGGCATGCTCACGGGAAGAACCTTCTCCATAATTTTCATCGCCCACCACGATCGTCCCAACCCCGGCAGCTTTGTACGCACGCTGGGTTCCGGGCACGGTTCCGTATTCACCCGTCAATTGATTTTGTACGGAATCTGTTTTCTCGTTGAAGAAGTTGACCGCCCCGATCAACAGGTTGTTGCTGATGTTATCGAGGTGTCCGCGGAATTTCAACCAAGGACCTGCCATGGAAATATGGTCGGTGGTACATTTCCCTTTGGCCTTGATCAACAAACGCAACCCTTTCAGATCGGTTCCTTCCCAAGTCGAAAACGGATATAACAATTGCAAACGCTTGCTGTCTGATTTGACGTCAATAAACACACCACTTCCGTCTTCGGCAGGGGCCTGATAACCGGCATCTTCTACGGCAAAACCACGCAGGGGCAATTCATCGCCAGCGGGAGGATCCAGTCTCACCACCTCACCCTTATCATTGACCAAACTATCGGTCAGTGGATTGAACGTTAGATCACCAGCAATGGCCAGGGCCGTTACCATTTCGGGAGAAGCAACAAAGGCCAAGGTATTTGGGTTGCCATCGGCACGTTTGGCGAAATTTCGGTTGAACGAATGCACGATGGTATTGCGCTCTTGCTTCTCCGCTCCCATGCGTTCCCACATACCAATGCAAGGTCCGCAGGCATTGGCAAACACCGTTGCGCCTACTTCCTGAAAAATGGAAAGGAATCCATCCCGCTCAATGGTGTATCGTACCAGTTCACTACCGGGCGTAATCGTGAATTCTGATTTCAGACTTAGTCCTTTTTCTCGTGCTTGTTTAGCCAGGCTGACTGCACGACTGATGTCCTCGTAGGAAGAGTTCGTACAGCTACCAATCAAACCTACTTCAATGCGCGTGGGCCAGTTGTTTTGAGTAGCAGCGGCTTTCATTTGCGAAATGGGCGTAGCCAGATCGGGTGTAAAGGGACCGTTTAGGTGCGGTTCGAGTTCGCTCAGGTTGATCTCGATCACGCGATCGAAATATGTTTCCGGGTTGGCATAAACGTCTGCATCACCGGTCAGGTATTCTTTGATCTGATCGGCGGCTTCAGCCACTTCGGCACGACCGGTCGCTTTTAGATAACGACTCATGCTCTCATCGTATCCAAACGTAGAGGTCGTTGCCCCGATCTCGGCACCCATGTTGCAAATCGTTCCTTTTCCGGTACAGCTCATGGACGTGGCACCTTCACCGAAATATTCGACGATCGCGTTGGTTCCTCCTTTTACAGTCAGGATGCCAGCCACTTTCAGAATCACATCTTTGGGCGAGGTCCAGCCATTGAGTTTGCCGGTCAGTTTCACACCGATCAATTTGGGCATCAGGAGTTCCCAAGACAGTCCGGCCATCACATCGCAGGCATCGGCACCACCCACGCCGATGGCAATCATACCCAATCCGCCAGCATTCACGGTGTGGCTATCGGTTCCGATCATCATACCCCCTGGAAAGGCGTAGTTCTCGAGTACCACCTGGTGGATGATCCCGGCTCCAGGTTTCCAGAAGCCAATCCCGTATTTATTAGAGATGGAGGAAAGGAAGTTGTATACTTCTTCGTTTTCGGTAACCGCTTTGGCCAGGTCGGTCTTGCTTTCATCTTTGGCCACGATCAGGTGGTCGCAATGCACCGTAGAAGGTACGGCCACTTTTTTACGGCCGGTCGTATCAAATTGCAACAAAGCCATTTGAGCCGTGGCATCTTGCATGGCAACGCGGTC
>DFST01000170.1:606-1062 GCA_002378975.1 Chitinophagaceae bacterium UBA3430 | reverse complement strand
TGCATGGCAACGCGGTCTGGAGCAAAATCCACGTAGTCCTTACCACGGGCATAGTCTTTAACCGGAACGCCCGACCACAAGTGGCCAAACAAGATTTTCTCTGCCAGTGTCAGCGGTCGTCCCAGCGCCTTACGGGCTGCATCAACTTTAGCCGGCATTTCGGAATAGGTCTTGCGAATGAGGTCCAGATCGAATACCATAATGGAGATTTTTAACGGGGATTTTGCGGGGCAAAGGTACTTATAGACGACCAAAAAGCAGCCCATTTTCCGTCATGAAATCCGCAGGGGATTTGTATTTTCGGAATATGAATCGATTGAAAAGTCTGATCGAATGGAATGCTTTTGGCGTTTGTACGGCCATTGGCGACCGCCTGGGCATTGCCCCGGGTAAGATCCGGCAATATTTCATGTACACTTCGCTACTTACTTTGGGATCCCCGGTGATCGTTTATCT
>DFST01000170.1:0-316 GCA_002378975.1 Chitinophagaceae bacterium UBA3430 | reverse complement strand
GTCTTGGCTTTCTGGCGAAATATGCGCCACTACATGTGGGCCGCCAAACGAAATCCCTGGTATTATCTCTGATTAGAGACTGTCCTTAAGCGTCTCCACCAATTGATCCAGCTCCGCGTTGGTATTGTGTTTGCAGAATGAGAAACGAATGGGCACACGATCAACGCCCGGTGCCACGGCACGGATCACATGGCTACCCATATCCGCCCCGCTGCTGCAGGCACTCCCCCCCGACACACAGATGCCTTTCATATCCAAATTCATCAACAACATCTCGGTGGTCTCCGTCCGAGATGTTGTTGATGAGATCGGAAGA
>DFST01000161.1:297-6613 GCA_002378975.1 Chitinophagaceae bacterium UBA3430 | reverse complement strand
GGGACATCCCCACTATTAAACATCCCAGAGGCTTGCCAGGCAAATACCTGATCTTTACTAAAGCCTTTACTGTACTGACGATAATCTAATTGTGTACTACGAAACGAATTGGAACTTCCAAGCGCCGGCGAGTAGTTTAAAAATGCCAGTTCGGCGAATACTCCTTTTCGAGCATTTAATACATTTTTTCGGCTGTCATACACCACCCCTAACCCCACACCTACATTACGCGTACCCTCGGCACCCAGCGGGAACGCGTAATTCACCGGATCGATTCCTGTAAATGAAACATTGTAGATTTTTTGAAAATCGAATTCGGCACCTAAATAGATATTTCGATAGATTTTACGCAATACCCGCTCTCGTAACTGGATACTTGAATGCTCAACAACGGCATATCCCGCTTTGGGTGCCCCGATGCCAATACCATAATACTTGATCGGGAAATATTGATATTTACCCTTGCCGAGTAAAAACCATTTTTCCTCATTCCCATAAATTGCATGATCGAACCAAACCCCGTATTGCTTTTCTGCCGTATAAAAATAAAAGGTGTTGATCTCGCTGAGCCGGTTACGCCGGTCATTGTTCGCATAAAAAAGTAATGCATTGGCTATACCCACCTCCGTTTTGGTTTCGGGCGTATAGGCAAGCGTCGGATAGATCAGAAAATTGGGTTTGCCCGTGGTATCGTCAAACTTATCGATGAATAAGCGCTGGATTTTCGTTACGAAATCCGTCTTTTTTTGTGCCGATACCGGAACAGAAAACAAACAACATGACAGAAAATAGAGAAAGCAGAATACTGCCTTTCTTGTGGTTTTCATGAATTCGATTAATTCAATAGGAATGCAGGGGGACGATGAGTGAAATGTAAAATACGATAATTTTTATCCTTATCCTGCTTTCAGTTTGTCACCTGCAGGTGGATCAATCCATCTGCTCCACCGTCACTTTCGAAGCCACCTGCATCGCTTGCCAATACAACCGCACTGGCCCCGGCATCGTTCGGGCATACACTCGATACACGGACGCCAGCCAACTAATAAACTCGACCAATCATTCAGTAGAATTAGGAGGTAGGTCGCGTATCAGAGTAGCCACACTGGACATTCCAATCGATAGGATGGATTTCTGGACGTTCAGGACAAATAGTTTTGGTGGATGCCTATCTTTAAACCTTAAGAGATTACTTACATCAAAGGCCGTTTAAATCCAGTCTATGCGACTATTTGTACTGTTTATGCTCTTGTTTTTCTTTCAGGGCATGGCTGCCTGTAAGAAAAAGGACTGTGCTGACTGTCCGCCCACGAGCCCCTACCGCATCGTTAAAAAGATCACTCACAACGGAGTATCGGTGGATGTAGTGATCGACAAGCCGGTGAACGATACCGTGGATGTATTGATGACCTACCATGGTACAGTCACGTTTGATAATCTGATCTTGGATGCGGCACAGAACACGCTTGATGGATTCAAACGGATACTCAATAGAACCGATATGATGTTGGTGAGCGTAGCCTATCCGGAAGAGAATTTGCTGATGGGCGATAATCTGGCGCATGGCGAGGCGGCGTTGCTGTGGCTACGCGAAAAAGCGAGTCAGGAGCTGGGGATCGTGGTTCGCAAGATCTTCCTGGCCGGACATTCTCAGGGCGGGTATCTGGTAACCCGACTGAACACCTTGCACGCCGTCAACGGAGTGATCGCCAATGCACCCGGCCCGTTGAATCTGGTTTATCGCTGCGAATTGGAGATCAATGGACAGGTACCCACCAGCCGGGTCTGTACGCAACTGGGCCAGACCTATGGAGGCCCAGGGGTGAACCCGACAGCTTACATGCAACGTTCGTTGCTGAATCACACCGGCAACTTCAAATCGGATATTTTATTCGTACAAGGGCTGAGTGATAGCCCTATTCAGCTCTACTCCTGGCCTACATTCAAGCAATCGGTGAATGCGTGTTCGAATTGCCGAGAGCGGATTTTCCTAGACCTACCCGGGTATGGGCATACTTCGCTGTTTGAAAGTCTGGATGGGAAAACGGCATTCAATCAATTCATTCAGACCCGGTAGGAGATAGAAATTGCGGCTACTTGCCTCTCTTATACCCTGCATAAAGGCCCTGACAAGCTTTATCTATCGCCTTGAATTCCTTGAGATCAAACTCAACTGCACCGGCCAGTTTCGTCAAGGTCACCACGGATTGATACAGCTCCTCATTTTGAATGCGGGCTACGCGCTCGATGAAGTCGATTTTTTTACTCACCTTGGCAGAGGCCGAAACGATCACTTCTTCGGTCTTCTCATCAATCGCAAATAAATAACTGCTCATGCTCGTTGATTTGAAGATTAGTCGTGTAAATAACATCGTCCGCCAGCGCTCGTGGTTCGGTTACGGCACCGCGCACCCTTTTTCGTAGTTCCCGTGCATTGTTGGCCGGTGGTGGTGCCGGTATTTCCGGAGGATCGGATCGTCGTTGATTTTCCGTCACAACAATTGATCCCGACCTTCTTGTCGTGAACCTTGCAAAAACAACCATTCGACTTGCTTCGGTTGCATCGCTGACAAAGCAATTGAATATTGGACCGATCGCTGCTTCCACCACATGAATAGGGCACGATGTGATCGTACTCCAAACTCAGGGAGCTGCCACAACATTGACAAATACCCCGATCGCGCGCAAACACGATCTTTTTGGTGGTGGCAGAAATATAGCGACTCTGCGAAATGCCGATAAAGCCGATGAGCAAAAACGATAGGAGAAAGAGAAGTTTTTTCATTTGTGCTGGTGAGGGTTAAATTTCAGTCATTGCAAGGTATGGACAAAATGAAAAGGGAGGTTGGAAAAATAAAATAATTAGCTCGCAACTTTTCTGGCCCGGCCCCCGTAAGACGCTGGAAAACAGGTGTCGTCAAAAGTCAACTTTGATGTAGAAAACCGACTCTTTCGTTCGATGGACCAGCTGCTCAAATGAGAGATTATCATAACTACTAGCAACGGGCACGGTAACGCCCATTCGACGAATAAAATGCTGCACTTGCTTGGCAGTAATGGAAAATCCCACATTATCTAGGGTGGGTATCCCTGCATTGACCACACCCACAACTCGACCCATCATATCCAACAACGGACTTCCACTATTGCCTGGTTGGATCGGGGATGAGATCTGATACAGTCCGTTGGTGTTCAAGGAACTGATGATTCCATCAGTAACCTTTACGTTCGTTCCCAGTTCAACACTCGAAGGGTACCCCAACACAAATATCCGCTCAGCAAGTTGCGGACCATCAAAACGAAATGCCAGGGGCCTTGCTTTGGGAATAACATAAGAAATTGGCTTGATTAGTGCGAGATCGCGTTCTTTATCAAATCCAATCAATTTACAAGCTTGATAACGATTGTTGTGCAGTACGTAAATGCTCTTGGCCGATTGGACCACGTGATAATTCGTGAGGATCAGTCCCTGTGCGTTGACCAGAAATCCGGTTCCGGAAGCAGAACCTGCTGATGATCGTATGTCTTCCTCCAGCTTATAAGGATCAAACGCAAAAAGTGTGTTGCTAACACTGACGCTTTTAATAAAGCAGTTGGCCTGACCTTGTGGTGTTCGATCTCCTACGATGCCTACATAGTTGCCAAAGATATCCGAGCGGAGTCGCTCCACTTCAATGCCATTAATGAAGAAAATGATCTGCCCATTATAAAGCCGAACAGATAGAATATTAACGCCTGTTTTCTTTATTTGGTCAGAATACCCCAACCCCTGTTTGAGTGCTTCCTGGTAATCACTCGGATACATCCTGTCTCGAATAGCCACCAACCGATCGCCACGAAGAGGTAGTGCAATGGATTGCCCATTATAAAGCTTCATGATCTCATAAAATCCCTGTGAATCTATACAAAATTTCCAGCTGTTTCCGGTTCCCGTTTGCGCCCCAAAAATGAAGCCGAAAAAAGAAGACCCGCCATTAAATTCCAATTCAGCAGTTATATTAGAAAGATCGCCCAACGGCATAGGACTTTGAAACAAATTGCTGTAGCTAGTCGCCATTGAAACCTGCAGGTGCACCCCCCGATTGCTTCGTGGTATATCTAGATCGCGCGTAAAGGGGATATCAGAATCATCGCCAGTAAAATCGGCTTCGTAGCACTTTTCCCAGAACTGATTGCTCTGGCGGTATATAATTTCTGCATACCCTTCCTCCTCCATGGTATGATCATTGATGGAGGTGATCTTTTCAAAATTATCGTAGCGATAAACAGTAACGGGGCGCCCGTTGGCCAAAACTGCATAGGTCTTCAGCTTGTTTTTCTCGTACTTATAAAATCGGCCGCTTAATTTTCGATACATTTCCTCAATTGACTGCCCGCCTGAAAGTGTACTGATATATTTTGTACTCATTAGGCCTTTTTCAAAATAGATGAGTTGAATTGCACGCAACTCTTCAAAATTGGCTCCCGATGTATCAGTCAGTAATATTTCATGTAGGAGATACTCTTCCGTAAAGGGCGTTTTCTCAATTTTGTGCTGAGCCCAGCCCTTTATTTCACCATTACTGGAAATAGTATATGTCAACCGGGTGGCAGCAAATTGGCTCTCCACTTTGTTGCCTTTGATATCAAAATAGATGGATTTTTGAGTTTGAGCCCAAATGAAGTCGACGGGCAAAACCATCAAAATGAAAACAGCAACTATGCCTAGCCTTTTTTCGAATAGAAGATTTAATAAAGAAGTCACAGCCGTAGCGATTAGTATTAAAACTACATTTTTTGATTTAAACAATTCCAGCCAACTGATTGATGAGCATTATATTATTATTTATGTCGCCGGACATACGATCTACTTAAGCTGCGCTTTTTATGTCAAAACCACTTTAGAAAACGATAGGGAATCACCTTGAGTGCATAGCCGATCGAGGCCCATCTTTTGGAAATATAAACCACTTTTTTCTTTCGCTGCATGGCAGTAAAGATCTGCTTGGCGGCTTTTTCGACTGGAGCGACCCAGAACAGTCCATCGCCCAACGCCATGGCCGTGTCAACAAAACCCGGACGAACATCAGTCACGTAAATTGTTAGGCCCGACTTATAGGCATTCAGTCGCAACCCTTCCAGGTAATTGATCTGAAACGCCTTGCTCGCAAAATAGGCGGGCGCATCGCCGTTCCCCCGCAATCCGGCAATGGAACTGAAATTGACCAGATGCCCAACACCCTGTTTTTTGAAATAATTCATTCCCCAATCCGCCACTGCGGTAAATCCCTGCACATTCGTGCGGATCGTGTTGTTCTCCACTTCAAAGTCCAACTCTTTATTTATTTCACCAACCCCCGACGAGATCACCAACAGATCCATTCCACCAAGTTGACTCACCAGTTGATCACATTTCGCAACCAGCGTGGAAAGATCCTGCACATCCATGGGCTGGCAGTATACGGTATCCGGATGTTGCAGCTGGATCGACTGCAATAAATCGATGCGTCTTCCGGTAATACCCACCAAATAACCCTGTTGGATCAAGAGCTCACACAATGATTTTCCGATTCCGCTGGTGGCCCCTATAATGATCGCTTTTTTCATTCTTCAAATTTATATTCAATGGAATTGGAAACCAATCGGAGTGTCGAATAAATGACAGTCTCGTTCGTACAATCCCCGTACGGCACCGAATGGATGAACCATCCACAATGGGGAAACCGATCTTGTAAGCTGGCAAATTTATTCCGGTTCGCATCCAACCAGCGAATTCGGTTCAAACCTCTATCTTTACAGTGTAAAAAAGCGGAAAAAGTCCGCTTTTTTCACCGGGTAAGGTTGTCGGAACAGACAACCTTTGACGGATGAAGCGACAATTGGTTTTTTACGGACAGCGGATCTGGTCTTTTTTAGATCGGCTGGACGATGACACTAGAGACAAACTGGAATGGACGCTGGAATTGATCAGAACCCTGGATCGAATCCCCATCAAGTACTTCAAACACTTGGAGGGAACAGATGGACTTTTCGAAATAAGAACAGAATGGATGAATCAAGCCGTTCGAATATTTTGTTTTTTCGATGAAGGCACGATGATCATTCTGGTACATGGTTTTATCAAGAAAAAACAGAAGACGCCCGAAAAAGAACTTAAAATTGCTCAATCACTAATGCGACTTTATTATGAAGAGAAAAATAAAAAATGAGCTGGTCAATTTTGACGATTACCTAGACGAGCGGCATGGCAAGCGCGGAACTTCAGGTCGACGCAAATGGGAGCAAGGCTTCGAGGCCTTTAAAGTAGGCTATCTGCTGGAGCAAGCCCGTACCCGGT
>DFST01000161.1:0-192 GCA_002378975.1 Chitinophagaceae bacterium UBA3430 | reverse complement strand
CAAAAAACACCAAAACAAGAAATTGAACTGGCTCTTAAAATAAAAGAACAATATGAAAGCGAAAAATAAAAATCTAATGACTCTAGACGAGTTTAAAGAAAAGCATTACGGCAAAAGAGGGACGAAAAAAAGGGAGAAACTAGAAGCCGGTTATGAGAATTTCAAAATTGGTGTTTTACTGCACCAAGCGCG
>DFST01000166.1:6363-7013 GCA_002378975.1 Chitinophagaceae bacterium UBA3430 | reverse complement strand
GATCCTGTTTTATTGCAAACGATGAGTTGGCCACGTGAGTTTGCTTCGGGAAAGGCTTTTGATTGGTCGGTTTGGTCCGATTGGTCGCGTCGTTGTTTGGACCGGTTGGAAAACAGCGGATATCCGTTTGCGTTGGTGGGATTGACCGAGGTGCGTTTGGAGGAGGATACCGTGCGGGCACAGCTCCGGTTGGAGCGGGGGTTGTTGTATCGGATCGACAGCATTCGGGTTTATGGAGGATTGCGCATTGGAGCAGATTTTCTGCATCGCTTTTTATCGATTGCGCCTGGTGAACCGTATTCAAAAGAAAAATTATCGAAGGTGGATGCCTTGCTGCGGTCCTTGCCGTATGCGGAGGTGGAAAAGTCGTCCGACTTGAGTTGGTTGGCCTCGGGTTCGGTGTTGAATATCTATGTAAAGCCCAGACGGAGTAGCCAAGTCAATGCGTTGATCGGATTTTTGCCCGACAATACGCAGACCACTACTCGGAAATTGTTGATCACCGGGGAAGCGAACGTGTTGTTGCGGAATTCATTTGGCCGAGGAGAAACAATCGGATTTAATTGGCAGCAGTTGCAGGTTCGTTCGCCTCGTTTGTCGCTGTTGTATCGGCATCCTTATATTTTTCAATCGGACCTGGGATTGGATTT
>DFST01000166.1:3321-6031 GCA_002378975.1 Chitinophagaceae bacterium UBA3430 | reverse complement strand
GGTCGGTTGTTTATGCAGTGGCAGCAATCGGTGGTGAGTACCGGGGGATTGAATACGGCCCAGATCATTCAGCAACGGCGTTTGCCGGTGATCAGTGATCTGTCGAATGTGAACCTGGGATTGGAATATGAGTGGGAGCGCACCGATTATCGGTTCAATCCGAGAAGGGGTTGGGACGCGCGTTTGCAGGCAACGGGTGGGCGCAAGCGCATCCGACCCAATAGCGAGATCGTTTCACTGAAAGATCCCAATGATCCGGGCTTTGATTTTGCTCGTTTGTATGATACGGTGCAGTTGAAAACCTATTTGATCCGGTTGCGGATGCAGGGCGCACGTTATTTGCCGATGCGCGGTGGGAGGTCAACGCTCAAATTGGGGGCGCAGGCCGGATATCTGCAAAGTGCATCGATCTTTCGAAACGAACAGTTTCAGCTCGGTGGTTTTCGAACGCTTCGCGGATTTGATGAGGAAAGTCAGTATTTGACGGCCTTCGCGATTGGGACGGTGGAGTTTCGTTTTTTGGCTGGTCCCAATTCCTATTTCTACGCGTTTTCGGATGGCGGTTGGGGGGAGAGCAAAGTAAGTGGCGTGCCGACGTTGCGTTATGGATATTTGGGTGCGGGCCTTGGATTGAATTTCGAGACCAAGGCCGGCTTGATCAATTTGGCTTGGGCCGTGGGGAAGCGCAGCGATGCTGTTTGGAATGCACGGCAATCCAAGATCCACGTGGGGTGGGTGAATTATTTCTAAAGCCTTTCTTCGGTTCGTATTTTTACAAGCAATGGCATTGATCCGTTTTCTTTTTTTGTTTTTGGGTTGGGGCGCGTTTGCCGGTGACTTGTTGGCGCAAGCATCACCGGATTCGATCTTGGTTGATCTTCCAGATTCGATCCGCTCTTCGGCAGGTGATCCTATTTTGCCCAGCATGTCCGCTTCTTCCCAGTGGATCTGGGATTCATTGAAAAGGGTGCCACCGGGTTCGATTGTTGTGGGCCATTCAGATCGTCCGATCGGCGAGCTGCATGAGGCGGAAGGGAAAGATGCGCTGTTCTATGCGTTGTTGGGCATGGTGTTGTTGTTGGCTGTGTTCCGTCGGTTATTTCCGAAATACTGGAAGGATCTGTTTCGCTTGTTCTTTCGCACAACGCTTCGACAACGACAATTGCGGGATCAGTTGCAGTTGGCCTCTTTGCCCTCGTTGGCATTGAATGCTTTTTTTTATTTGTCGCTGGCCTTTTATTTGAGTTTGCTGTTGACCCGTCGGGGATTGGATCTGGCAGGTGGATATTGGTCGTTGTGGGCTTGGTTGTTGATCGGGTTGATGTTGATGTATGGGGTGAAATGGATCGGTTTGCAGGTGTCGGCCTGGATCTTTGGGCAGCGCGAGTTGGGGGAGGATTATGTATTCTTGGTATTTACCGTTAATAAGATGATGGGCTTGTTGTTGTTGCCTTCTGTGATCGCCATGGCCTTTGCGGATGGATGGGTGTACGCGCTGTTGTTTGGAGTTTCGCTTTTGTTGATTGGTGGTCTGCTGTTGTATCGAGGCTACCTGACTTATCGGGTAGTGCGTCGACAGGCAGCCTTGAGTCCGTTTCACTACTTCCTGTACTGGCTCGGTTTCGAAGTTGCCCCGTTGCTGGTCCTCCATCGATTTCTCCTCGGATTTTTTCCCGAAATGACGTAGTTTTGCACCCTAGTTAAGGCGACGAATGAGTAAAACGGGGCCAAAAAAATCAAGTACGGCGCAGCAGCGCATTCTCATAACCCAACCCAGGCCAGAGACGGACAAGTCTCCCTATTTCGAACTGGAGCGTAAGTACCCAGTGAAATTGGATTTTTGTTCCTTCATCAAGTTGGAAGGCATTCCAGCCAAGGATTTCCGCAAACAGAAGATCGAACTCGCTCAATATTCCGGCATCATTTTCACCAGCCGAAACGCCATCGATCATTTCTTTCGTATGGTGGAGGAAATGAAAGCGACCATTTCACCCGACACTAAATACTTCTGCATTACAGAAGCCGTGGCTTTGTATCTCCAAAAATTCATCCTTTACCGGAAGCGGAAAGTCTTTTTTGGGAACGATGGCAGTAACAAGAGTATGCTGGAAGTGATTCAGAAGCAAAAAGCCAATGTAAAGTTCTTGTACGTGTGTTCGGAGAATCAGCAAGACAATGAAATCGTGAACGGGCTGAAGAACATCGGCTGCGATTTTAGCCTGGCCTTTATGTACCGAAGCGTGCCGGCCGATGTCAAGGCCTTGTTGACCGAAACGCCCTACGATCTGATTTGCTTTTTTACACCCAGCGGCGTGCTCAGTCTTTTTGATAATATTCCGAAATTCAAGCAAGATGAGTTGCTCTTGGGAGCCTTTGGCAACAACACCATCAAGGCCATGGAGGAGCGCGGATTGAACGTGCAGATCAAAGCGCCTCAACCCAAAGCACCGAGTATGGTGGCGGCCTTGGATCAGTATTTAGCCTCTAAGAAGCGTTGAGTGTAGGGGGTTGAGTGTTGAGCAATTCAACCAGAAACTTCCATCTTGAAACCTCAACACCCAACATCCTTCTACTCAACCAATTCCCGTAAATGAACCGTCTCTCCCTCGAAACCAGTCCCTACTTGCGTCAGCATGCCGGCAATCCGGTGGATTGGTATCCATGGGGGGAGGAGGCCTTGCAACGCGCAGAAACGGAAAACAAACCATTG
>DFST01000166.1:0-2928 GCA_002378975.1 Chitinophagaceae bacterium UBA3430 | reverse complement strand
TTCATGAATGCGCATTTTGTCAACGTCAAGGTCGATCGGGAGGAAAGACCCGATCTGGATGCGATTTACATGGATGCGGTGCAGGCCATGACCGGGCAAGGTGGATGGCCATTAAATGTTTTTTTACTTCCGAATGGAAAGCCTTTTTATGGAGGCACGTATTTTCCGCCACGTGCCATACAGGGTAGAGCTTCTTGGCGGGATGTCCTGTCGGGTGTATCCACGGCTTTTCGGGAGCGAAGAACCGAGTTGGATGCGCAAGCAGAGAATCTGACCGCCCATCTGGTTCAATCGAATCGATTTGGGGAACAATTGAAACCGGAGATCGCCCTATTGACCGAAGAGACGTTGATTGGAATGGGAAAAACCTTGTTAAAACAAGCCGATGTAGTGCATGGCGGATTCGGTCGCCCGCCTAAATTCCCTCAATCCTTTTCAATCCGCTTTTTATTGCAGGTAGGCGACTTGTTCCAATTGAAAGACGCAACGCAGCATGCTTTGTTTTCGATCGATCGGATGATCGATGGTGGAATCTACGATCAAATCGGAGGTGGATTTGCCCGTTATTCGACGGATGCGGAGTGGTTGGCGCCGCATTTTGAAAAAATGCTTTATGACAACGCGTTGTTGGTCGAGGCGATCGCTGAAGCGTATCAGCTGACGGGTCGGGAGAAATATCGAAAGACGCTGGAAGAGATCCGTTGTTTTATCGAACGAGAGTTGATGCATCCGGATGGTGGATTTTATGCGGCATTGGATGCAGACACGGAAGGAGTGGAAGGGAAATTCTATGTGTGGACACAAGCAGAGATCGAAGCGGCGCTGGGCGAACAGGCATCCATATTCAGTCGGTTTTATGAAGTACTTCCTGCCGGAAATTGGGAGGAGGTGAATATTCTACGTGTGATCGGTGATGTGGAAACGATCGCCGTCGAGTTAGGCAGATCAGCGCAGGAGGTGGAACAGGTCTTGCAGGATTGTCGCGAGACGTTATTGAAGATTCGTTCCGGTCGGGTTCGTCCGGGATTGGACCATAAGATACTCTTGGGTTGGAATGCCTTGATGAATGCGGCCTGTTCCTGTGCGTATCGGGCAACAGGGGAAAAAGCCTGGCGGGATCTGGCTTTGCGAAACATGGGTTTTCTCCAATCGAATTTGTGCGATGGCGGTGGTCGTTGGTCGCATGTGCATACCGATGGGAAACGACAAGGCATTGCCTTCCTGGATGACCGAGCCTATATGATCAACGCGTGGATCGAGTTGCATGCGATCACCGGCGAATGGAAATGGTTGGAAGCCGCGTATGGAATGATGGAAGAAACGTTCAGTCAGTTTTCGGATGAAGTGTCTTCGTTGTTTTATTTCACGCCCGTCGGTCAGTCCGATCTGATCGTTCGAAAGAAGGAGATCTACGATGGGGCGTTGCCTAGTGCCAATGCCGTGTTGGCGGAGGGGTTGCTTAAGTTGGGGACGATCTTTGATCGATCGGAATGGCGTGAGCAGGCGGAGCGAATGGTGGCTTCACTGGGACAGGCGCTGGTTCGATATCCGGGATCGTTTGGTTATTGGTCGCGCGTGTTGATGTACCAGGTATTGGGACTGACGGAGATTACCTTGACGGGACCGGAAGCGCGGGCTTGGGCGGAAGTCGGTCAGCGTTTGTATTTGCCGCAGGCCCTGTTTTTGGTCGTGGATTCACCCCAGCCGGGCCGGTTCAGCAATCCAAACTTGTTTGTACGAACAACCGTTCATATTTGTAGAAAAAATACGTGTTCACCCCCCGTATATTCCCCTAACGAGCTGTTAATCAGGCTTAAAAAACAAGAATTCTCCGACTAATTCCGGAAACTGCACAATAATTTTTTCACGGCGCTCGTTCTCGTTCGTTGGAAAGCCTCGACAGGGCTGAATTAAGAAAAATAAAACACCGGGCGCCCCCCGAAAAAAACCGTTGAAAACTTATATTTGTCGTCTATCTCACAAGTGTATGAAAATGAAGAACCTCGGACACATTTTCCTGGCGGTATCGGCCACTGTTCTGATCAGCAGTTGCGGTATCCTGGGCGGTAAAAAATCCAAAGGCGGCAGCGGCGTTCCCAACGATGGGATGGTGCATGGCATCGCCCCGGGCAGTAAGTACGTTATGCCCAAGCCTCCCGGCATGGTCTATGTGCCACAAGGCTATTTCCACATGGGACCCAGCGATGAAGATCCGGCCTATGCATTCAGTGCGCGTAACCGGACCATCTCCATCAGTGGTTTCTGGATGGATCAAACTGAGGTCACCAACAACGAGTATCGTCAATTCGTACAATGGGTACGCGATTCAGTAGTTGCGCGGAAGATGGGATACGTAAAGGCCGGAAAAGATGGAAATGAATACATCGATTGGGCCAAGATGAAGACCCTGAAGTGGGGCGATCCCAAGGTGGTGGAGCAACTCGGCAACACCGACATCATCCTGCCTCCGGATGATCGCATCTTTGGCAAAAAGGAAATTGACCCCGCTAAAATCGTATATCATTCCGAAGTCTTTGACTTGAAAACAGCCGCACGTCGGGAGAATGCCGGCAAGTCTCGTTCCGCCTTCATTGTGAAGAAAGATGTGCCCATTTATCCCGATACGTTGGTTTGGATCCGTGACTTCACGTATTCATACAACGAGCCGATGACCAAACGATATTTCTCACATCCTGCTTTCGGCAATTATCCGGTGGTGGGGGTGAGTTGGAAACAAGCTACGGCCTTCTGTGAATGGCGCACGCATTTGCTCAATGCGTACCTGAATGATAAAAAGCGTGTACAGGAGTCGGATTTCCGTTTGCCTACCGAAGCACAATGGGAATATGCCGCACGGGGTGGTCGTTCACAGACCATGTTCCCTTGGGGTAACTACTACCTCCGCAACAAGAAAGGTTGTTTGTTGGC
>DFST01000001.1 GCA_002378975.1 Chitinophagaceae bacterium UBA3430 | reverse complement strand
ATGGAGGCATGGTCGGTACCCGGTACCCAACAGGCGTTGAGGCCCTGCAAGCGGGCGCGACGGATCAATACGTCCTGAATGGTGTTATTCAGACAGTGACCCATGTGCAACACGCCGGTCACATTGGGCGGGGGAATGACGATGGTGTAAGGTTCCCGCTCATCGGGAACACTTTCGAAATAATGGCGTTGCAGCCAGTGGGCATACCAATGGGATTCGGCAGAGACGTGATCGAAGTGTTTTTGCGGTTCCATGAGGGGGCAAATTTACCTTATTTTCGTTCAAACGGCTCCATGGAAAGAAGGCTTACCAGCTGGTTCAGTCCGGCCTTGCAAAAAGAGATGCCGATCTCGGTTTATGGCCATTATGGCTTTGCCCTGTTGCTGGTGCCCACCGCAGCGGCCGACTATCTCGAATACGAGCGTTTTCAGTTGATCGATTCCATTTCTCCGCAAATCGAGGGCGGACAAGTCAAAGTCTTTTCCATAGACAGCATCAATCGGGAAAGTTGGATGAACGACCACATGGACCCTCGGCATAAATCGATCCGGCATCAGCAATGGAATGACTATGTTTTTCAGGAGGTCGTGCCATTCATTCGGACACATACCAGTCAGGAAACTCCCATCATCGTATGTGGCGCCTCGTTTGGAGCATTGCACAGCATGAATATATTTCTGAAGCGCCCCGACTTGTTTCAAGGCGTGATCGCCATGAGCGGGGTATATGATCTAACCGAATACACAAAGAGCTATTTTGACGATGATGTCTATTTCAATAGCCCGTTGCATTACATGGCTAACCTGACCGATCATTCGATCTTAGAAAAGATTCGGGAAAGTCGACATATTCATCTGTTGAGCGGGCGAGGGGCTTACGAAGATCCCGGGGCGGCCGGACGATTTGCTCGCCTGTTATACGACAAAGGAATCCATTATGAATTGGATCTCTGGGGACCGGAATGGCCGCATGATTGGAATACCTGGCGGCACATGTTGCCTCAGTATTTGTCTAGCCGCTTTTAATGGATTTATTCCGCTGTTGATTCCAGGGTAGCTTGAATGCCCCGGTCGAGGATGGCCTCGCAGGCGGGTTTCAGGTCCTCGTAAAACCCATTTTTAACGGCATGCTTGCCGCCGTAATGGATCAGATAGGCGCATTGTTCGGCTTGTTCGCGGGTATGGCCACAGATCTGTACCAGGGTCTCAATTACCCAGTCGAAGGTGTTCACCTCGTCGTTCCAGACGATGATTTGCCAGGGAGTCTCCTCCCTGACTTCGGTAGCCACATCAAATTGTTCTTGGATGCTGGGATCCCACCAGGGTTTCATGGCACAAAATTATCGTTTCAGTCCCTAAAATTTGTCGGAATTATCACGCACCCTTATCTTTGCCGTCCCCAAACGGGAGCTTAGCTCAGCTGGTTCAGAGCATCTGCCTTACAAGCAGAGGGTCGGCGGTTCGAACCCGTCAGCTCCCACACAAAAACGGCTTAAGAGAAATCTGAAGCCGTTTTTTTATGCTCTTAAAATTCGGAATCAATTCGGATGTACCTCCGGCAACCGATAGTGTTGCCCATCCAGGACAAACAATTCATCAATCTCGATGGTCCAGTTAGGAAACAGGGGAGACTGTGCCAGTAATTTATGAGCCGCTTCTTTGTCTTCGGCATTCAACGTGATCCAGGCTCGTTGAGTTTCCATGCTAACCGCATAATGCTCCACAACCCCTTTCTTGATCAGAAAGTTGATATAGGTACGATGTGGCGGAACCCGTTGCATGAATTCCTCGCTCATGTCGAATTGTATGGTAGCCTGATAGGATTTCATCGGTCAAGACAAATATAATCGAGTCGATACTTCTGTCCATGCCTGTGGAAAATATGGCAAAATCCCTGTGCGTAATTTGCAAAGAATGAACCAGCTAAGATGGCCGGAATGGGATAACGTTAAATAATTCTGGTGGAACGTACTGGACTCGAACCAGTGACCCTCACGTTGTCGACGTGATGCTCTAAACCAACTGAGCTAACGTTCCGAAGGGGGGCAAAAATAAGCGTTTTGATGATTATAGCGTCCATTCCACGATCCGGTTGACCCATTCCGCTCGGTAAGGGGTAGTGACCCGGATGTAGTTATCCGTATATCCTTCCATCATCTGGTCCTTTTCGGCCTGTTCAAACAATACCGGACGGGTGGTTCCTTCAAAGGATCGGGAAAAGGCTTGCATTTTTTGGTAAGAAAGCTGACGTAGGATCTTGTTGCGTTCCTGCCGAACGGATATAGGCACGATCGGTTTGATTGTAAGTGCATGCGTATGGGCCCGTTCGCTGTAGGTAAACACATGCAAATAGGAAATGTCCAGGTCGGTCAGAAAATCGACCGTCTCCATAAAATCAGCTTCTGTCTCACCCGGTGAACCGACGATCACATCCACACCGATGCAAGCATCCGGCATGCGTTGCTTGATGCGACTAACCCGCTCTGCATACAATTCTCTTCTATATCGGCGCCGCATCAGGCCCAAAATTCGATCACTGCCACTTTGCAAGGGGATGTGAAAATGCGGCATAAATGATTGGCTGGTAGCCACCCAGTCAATGATCTCATTGGTTAATAAGTTGGGTTCGATGGAAGAGATCCGAAAACGTTCGATGCCGGGGGTGCCATCCAATGCCTGAACCAATCCAAAGAAATTTTCATTTCGTTGAGCCGATTTGCCGTTCTCCGATTCGTTGATGCCAAAGTCGCCGAGGTTCACGCCGGTCAATACGATCTCTTTCACCCCGCTGCGGCCCAATTCAATTGCATTGGCCACCACATTGTCGATCCGGTCGCTGCGGCTTTTTCCTCTGGCCAACGGGATCGTACAGAACGAACAGTTATAATCGCATCCGTCTTGTACTTTCAGAAACGTACGGGTTCGATCGCCCATCGACCACGACGCATGAAACCGGTCGACTGTTTCAATGTCGCAGCTGGAAATTTTCGTAGAATCTCCTTTGCTCAACTCACGCAAATGCGCCGCCAGATTGAATTTTTCGGAAGCACCCAACACCAGATCTACCCCGGGGATCTCGGCGATCTCCTTGGGCTTTAGCTGCGCATAACATCCGGTGATCACCACCAAACTCTCGGGAGCCCGACGCTGGATTCTTCGTACCAGTTGCCGGCATTCTTTGTCTGCATTCTCGGTGACCGAACAGGTATTGATCACGTACACATCTGCCAGGTCGTCGAACTCCCGTTTGGCAAAGCCTTCTCCTTCCAACATTCGGGAAAGAGTGGAGGTCTCCGAGAAATTCAACTTGCATCCCAGGGTATGGAAGGCGACCGACTTGGTGGACGTGTCCAACATGAACGCGAAATTAAGACGAGTTGTCTGAGCAGAGGGGTATGTTGAGAATTATTGTATCGACTAAACCCCCAATTCTGCTCCCTAAACCTGAATTTTGCAACTGTGAAACTCCCTCGATTGGTCTTCCGTTTCTTTTTCAGCCTCTACGCCTTTCTTATTTTTCTGGCGCTGCTGTTTCTGTTGTTCCCCTTTTTCATGCTTTCAGCCCTGGGCGGACGGGTTCATGGGGGCAATGCCATCATGCGGATCAGTCGATTTTGGGGCGATTGCTGGTTGTTGCTGGTTGGAATCAAACACCAAATCGACCTGGAAAATCGACCTGATTCCAACCGGGCCTATGTTTTTGTGGGCAATCACATTTCCTACATCGATGCCGCGTTTCTGGTAACCAGCATCCGTCAGCCCTTTCGGGCACTGGGTGCTGCGGAATACGGCCGTTATCCCATTTTTGGGTATGTATATCAACTCGTGGTGATCTGTGTGCACCGAAAAGATCCAGCCAGTCGGGCCAAAAGCGTCGAACGCCTGCGTAAGTATCTAAAAAAGGGAATATCCATCCTGATCTATCCGGAGGGAACCTTCAATATGGGAAAGACGGCCTTGTCTCAATTTTATAACGGGGCCTTTCGGCTGGCCATCGAGACCCAAACACCCATCAAGCCACTGCTCTTCCTGGATGCCTACGACCGCATGCACTACGACACGGTTTTTTCGATGAATCCGGGCATCAGCCGGGCTATCTACCTGGACGAAATACCGGTGACCGGACTTACCCTCGATGACGTGGAGACCCTCAAAGAACAGGTCTACCGTACGATGGAGAATCACCTTCATCAATTAAAAGCCACTTGGATCCGACCCTGACCCCCAAAGGTTAGCGGCTATACTTAGATTTGTTGTTCATGGCGGCCCCTTCACAAGAATCCTTATTCAGAACCGAAAATTCGGACATTCCGTTATTGGCGGAAGTGATCATTCCGGTTGCCTTGCCACAGAACTATACTTGGTCGGTACCCGCCTCTATGCGCGATCAGGTGCAGATCGGCATACGCGTGG
This sequence comes from Chitinophagaceae bacterium UBA3430, assembly GCA_002378975.1. Classification (GTDB taxonomy): domain Bacteria; phylum Bacteroidota; class Bacteroidia; order Chitinophagales; family Chitinophagaceae; genus JJ008. Next base: position 13,655 of record DFST01000001.1, on the reverse strand, counting down.
AGGTCAATCTGGGCGCCCGCCGTCGCTATGCGGGCATCATCAAGCGATTGCACACAGATAAACCGGATTTCAAACCCAAACCGATCATTCAAGTGTTGGACGATCATCCGATCGTTACTGAAACGCAATTGATTTTTTGGACTTGGATCGCACAATACTACCTATGTACCGAAGGAGAGGTCATGTCAGCGGCCTTGCCGACGAACTTCAAATTATCCAGCGAGACCTGGTTGCGCCTGTTGCCTACATATGGGGAAGATTTCACCGCGCTAGAAGATGCGGAGTACTTATTGGCGGAGGCGCTATCCATAAAAAAACAACTTCGCATTTCCGAAGCACAACTGATCCTTCAGAATAAACAAGTCTACTCGATTATTCATCGATTGGTCGAATTGGGCATTGCAGAGCTGGTAGAATCGCTCCAGGAAAAATATGCCAGCCGACTCGATACATTCATTTCGCTGCATCCTACATATCAGGATGAAACGACCTTAGCGGATTTGTTGAACGGTGGGCTACGTGCCCCGAAGCAACTGGAATTATTGCTGGCTTATCTAGACTTAAAAAAGGATAACGATTTCATTACCCGTGCCACACTTCTCAAAAGGGCTTCCAGCACAGCAGCGCCCTTGCAGGCATTGATCGAAAAAGAAATCCTGATCGCGGAAAAAAGATCCGTCGGACGAATTACTCGACCCGAAGCATTCGTTAAGCTCGATTTCACCCTGAGTTCCTATCAGGAAACAGCCCTGCAATCCATTCGCTCGCAATGGAACCAGCAGGATGTTTGCTTGATCCGCGGTGTAACGGGGAGCGGGAAAACCCATCTCTACATTCAATTGATCGCCGATGCCATTCAACAAGGCAGACAAGTGCTCTATTTGTTGCCCGAGATCGCGCTCACCAGTCAGATCATCCGCCGATTGCAACAACATTTTGGAGGAGGAGTAGGCGTGTATCACTCTCGGTTCTCCGGCAATGAGCGGGTGGAGATCTGGAACGAAGTGAGATCCGGAAAGATCCGCGTGATGCTGGGTGCCCGTTCGGCCTTGTTCCTGCCATTCACCGACCTCGGATTGATTATCTGCGACGAAGAGCACGATGCCTCCTACAAACAACAGGATCCGGCGCCGCGCTATCATGCACGCGATGCAGCTATTTATTTTGCCGCCCGTTACCAAGCAAAAGTTTTATTGGGAAGTGCCACTCCATCCCTGGAGTCTTTTTATCATGCACAACAAGGTAAATATGGATATGTAGAATTGACCCAGCGTTTTGGTGCGGGTGAATTGCCTTCTTTACAAGTGATCGATACACGAGCGATATTGAAAGAAGACCGGACGCGTGTATCCATGACGCCACCGCTGATGAAGCGCATGGAGGAAGTGCTGGCTCAAAAACGGCAGATCATCTTATTTCAAAATCGACGCGGTTATTCGCCCTATCAACTCTGCATACTTTGTGGCTGGATCCCGCAGTGTGAACACTGCGATGTTTCCTTAACCTATCACAAAAAGAGCAATCAGTTGCGTTGCCATTACTGTGGCAGCAGTTATCCGTTGGTGCAACGCTGTCATGCCTGCGGACATGATCAATTCGGTCAGCGTAGTTTTGGTACCGAACGGATCGAGGAACAATTGCAGTTGCATTTCCCCAAAGCGCGCATTGCCCGAATGGATGTGGACACGGTAAAAGGAAAACAAGCGCATGATCAGCTGATCCAACAATTTGAAACGGGTGAGGTGGATATTCTGGTAGGTACACAGATGGTGGTGAAAGGATTGGATTTTGATCGGGTGGATCTGGTCGGGATCTTGGATGCGGATGGACTGATGCATTTTGCCGACTTCCGAGCCAGTGAACGCGCTTTTCAATTGATGGAACAGGTGAGCGGGAGAGCCGGACGAAAACAAGCGAATGGACAAGTCCTTGTACAAACTTCCGATCCGGAACATTCCATATTGAAATGGGTGGCTGCGCACGATTATATTGGATTTTATGAGGCTGAACTCAAAAAACGACAGGCGTTCGGTTATCCACCCTTTAGTCGAATGATCCGGGTGCTATTTCGTTACAAGCAGCAATCGGTGGTAGAGCAAGCGGCGCAGGCCTGGGCCAAAGCCATGGGTGCCACTTGGCAAGCCCGAATGATCGGTCCGGCGGAATCCATGATCGCCCGCATTCGCGATCAATATCGAATGGAGGTTTGGTTGAAACTTCCGCGCTCCGCAAAATCCATAGCCGAGGCCAAAGGGAAAATCATATCGTCCATTTATCAATTCCGTAAAGAAAAATCACTGGCACGAGTCGATGTGGTGATCGATGTCGATCCGGTCAGCTAATAAAAAAACCCCGAATGAAATCGGGGTTTTGAGTTTACTTGATCGGCGCCACCGGCGGGGGAGCCGTGCTTGGGGCGGGTTTTTTGTACTTGGCCTCAATGTTATCGAGGGCCATCATAAAGATGCTGTTGATGATCTCATCTCGATCGAATCCACTGGCACTGCCCGAGAACTCCTGATTGTAGACGTTGTAGGATTTTTGTTGTTCCATATCGGTGCGCAGGGCTTTGCCAACACGGGTAGCCAAATCAGTTTTGTTGGCTTTGTAAGCGGCTTCCAATACCAACAGTCCGGTCTGGTTATGCAGATTGTCGCGGCTGGTCATGGCATACGGCACATTCGATTCCTTCATGCCCTGATCGATCAGGTCCAAAAGCTTACTTGCTTCTTCCATCTTTCCGGCATCTGCGAGATTGCCGGCTGCTTCGGCATAGATTCCGCGCATGTGCAGGAGGTGACGGCGGTTTTCCTCATCGAAATAAACGCCCTTCTTGTCGGCGCCGGCCAGTCCGAATTTCTGTGTGAGTGCTTGATAGGTGAAAGGCAAGTTCATGTTTCCTACGCCACTTCCCCAGAGGCGTCCGGCACGCATGCTATTTTCCAATTCCCAAGCCGACAGATTAAAACGGTTTTCGACCGGTGTGATCTGGTAGACCAATCCGTTTTTACGGTAATAAGGGCCCCAGCCAAATTTTCCGTAGGGCGAAGTAAAGCAAACAGGTCGTTTCCATTTGTTGGTTGCGACTACACTCAGAATAGTCAGGTCGCTGCGGCTTAAGGATACGCGCTCTCCAGGAATGGTGAATTTGACTTCGCTTAGGAGGCTGTCCTCTGGGTTAATTCCACCGGATTTGCGAACCAACTCTTTATCGACTGGTATGGAAAGATTGCGTGTGGGTAAAACGGGTTGTGCATTCCCTCGGCTGTTATCCATTTTACCCGGATCATCCGTACCTACATAAACACGCAGGATGTCTTCCAGGAAATAATACTGCGAAGGAGAGATCTCCGGACGTTGTACATAGTCGATCATGTATAGATTCAGACCAGCGATCTGATCGGGGCGGAAAATCACATCCATTGAATCCGATTCATTTGCTTTGTAACGCAGCTGATTGATGTAATAATCGCTTTGCAGTAAGCTGGTATTGACCACACGTACATCCGGACGCACCCCTTCGACTTCCTGTGCGTACCAAAGTGAGTAGGTGTCGTTGTCGCCAAAGGTGAATAGAATGGCATTCGGCGGGCAACTCTCGAGATAATCCTTACCGAGATCCGGGCCAGTTGTTTTTTGGCTACGGTCGTGATCGTCCCATTCTTGTTGGGCCATCAAGGCCGGAACACCCAATCCAAGTACGGTGGCTACGACACCGGCTGCCACCGCTTGTTGTCCGTTTTTGGAGATCAATCGGATCAAGAATACCGCGCCGGTGGTTGCGGCTACAAATACGCCGGCAGCAATGACCCCCTGAAGAATGGCTGTGGTACCAGCGCCTGGAAAGCAACTCATAAAGATCACGAGAAAACTCAAGGCCGCTCCATTGATCAATACGGACTTCAAGGATTCTTGAATGTTCAAGCTGCGAGCCGTTTGAACCAATGCAACGATCGCTAAACCGATCCAGATCGCAAAGGCATAGAAAGATCCTACATAGGCGTAGTCGCGTTCCCGTGGCTGATTACCGGGCTGATTGAGATACAGAACAACGGCCACTCCGGTGAAGAAGAACAATAGGAAACTGACGATCCAGTCTTTTCGGTTCTTGATGTATTGATAGATGCAACCCAAAATCCCCAATACAAAAGGCAACAGATAGAGTTTGTTGTTCGCTTGATTTTTTTGAAGGGTTTGCGGGAGCTTGGTTTGATCACCCAGCCGTTTGTCGTCGGCAAATTTGATTCCGGTGATCCAGTTGCCATCGCGGTAGCTGCCCAATCCTTGTACATCGTTTTGTTTGCCGGCGAAATTCCAGAGGAAATAGCGCCAGTACATGAAGCTCATTTGGTAGCTAAAAAACCAGTTGATGTTATCGCCGAATGAAGGCGCTTCGTATTTGCCGGTTTTCTCATCGCGGCCCAGTCCCAGCCAATCGGCATAGAAATCCGCATGGCCTTGGTCGTTGTTGTTGTCCCACACACGAGGGAACAACATTTTAGCATCGGCCTTAAAATTGTATTCCACGCCGCCATCGATCTGCATGTATTGATTGCCCTGGCGGGTATATTTCATCGGATTTTTAATGTAGGGATCGTTTTGGTCAACATCTTCCTGTGTTACGGCAAAATGCGGGCCGTACAGCAAAGGGGCACTGCCATATTGTTCACGACTCAGGTATTCGACCAAACTGATCGGGTTGTCGACATTGTTCATGTCAATGGGCGGATTCGCATTGGAGCGGATCAGGGTGGTGAAATACATGAAGTAGCCCAGCATCATGAATGTATAGCACCAAAGTCCCAGTTTGAGTGAGGACAATGCGCTGGAGCGAATCTTCATGCCAATGAATACCGCCAGTCCGACCACTACAATCAAGGAAAGGATCTTCCAACCTTCACCCGGTACGATGATGAATGGAAGCAGGGTCAGGAATAAAAATCCGACGAACCAAGCGATCATCTTGTTGCGGCTGAATGAGGGAGCGGTAAAGGCTAGTGCCCAGATGACCAATCCCGTTAGCAGCAAGAAATAAAAAGCAAATCCGCTGAAGAATGGCAGCCCCAGGTTATTTACAAAGTACACATCGAAGAGTCCGGCTGCCTTCATTGAATATTGGATCACACCTACCTGCACAATGCCGGTGATGGCACATCCGATCAGAAAGGCGTAGATGGCTCCTTTGGTTGTTACCTCAAAACGACGGTAGTAGTAAACCATCACGATGGCCGGGATGGTGAGTAGGTTCAATAAGTGGACACCGATGGACAGTCCCATCATAAAGAACAAGAGCACGATCCAGCGATCGCTTTGTGTGCGGGCGACGGCATCATTTCCGGCGCGCTCATCGGCTTGTTCCCATTTCAGGATGGCCCAAAAAACAAGTGCCGTGAAAAATGAGGAGAGGGCGTACACTTCCCCTTCAACGGCACTGTACCAGAAAGAATCGCTGAAGGTATAGGCGAGGGCACCAACGGCACCGGCGCCCAGTACCGTCCACCAATTGTTTGATTTCACTTCTCGGTCGGCATTGCGCACCAGACGGGCTGCGAAATGCGTGATGCTCCAGAAAAGGAATAGAATGGTTCCGGCACTGGCCAAGGCGCTCATGAAATTCACGGCGCTGGCAATGGTATCGGGCCGATCGCCAAATAGGACCACGAAGAAACGCCCCAGCAGGGTGAAAAGTGGCGCACCGGGCGGGTGAGGCAATTCGAGTTTGGCGGCGCAGGAAACGAATTCACCACAATCCCACAAGCTACCACGGGCTTCGCGGGTGAGGTAATAGGTGACCAAAGCGATGGAGAATACAATCCATCCGGTTAGGTTATTCGCTTTTCTGAAATTCATGCGTGACAATGGTTTTAGCTACTCCCAAAAATGACTGGTTTGGGAGGTTCACAAAAATAGCGGGGTTGGGGGAGAAGTGCTTGAGTTTTGGGGGCTTTTAACAGCTAAAGAGACTCACCCGAATACGATTCGGACGGTCTGGTAGGCCAGTTGACTTTGCCGCATGTTTTCTGCATACCCTTTTAGGCCAAAAAGTCCGGCTGCATTGCCCTTATTGATGGCGATCTCGAGATATCCGGCACTATTGAACAGGGCGAGTTTGTCGCCGCTGGCTACATCGGCGTAGCTTTCACTGATCCGGTCGATGGTTTCATCGCGGCGGAACAGGATCTGAAAGGGGCGGCCTATTCGTTGTTCTTCGAAGTGCTCTTTGCGAATATTGACCACGATGTTCTCAAAACTGTCGATAAAAATGATCTGTCCTTCGAGGTAATCCGCATGGATGATGGGGCGAAGCGGTCGTTTTTCCAGGTAATTCACATCTGGGATGCCCACCGATAAAATGGATTTTCCTTCGACTAATTGTTGCACGGTTCTTCCCATGGCCTCGGCAATCTCCAGCGTATTGGGTGTTTTTTCAGTCGGTAGCGGGATGGCCATCACGATCTCGGGCTTTTCTTCCAGCATCATGGTCAGTAGCCCATTATCGGCGCAGAGAAAATACTGCTCTTTATGGTAAGCCAGCAGCAGTTGGGTGGGTTTCTGCTCGAATAAGTTGACGAGCAGCAGATGATAACTGAAGTCAGGGAATTGACGGGTGGCTGTTCCGCATACATAGGCGGCTTGCGTATAGTTGAACGGAGGGATCTGATGGGTGATGTCGACCAATTGAAATTCCGGATTCACTTTCCAAAGCATGGCCTTGATCGCGCCGACCAGATAATCGGGTTGGCCGATATCGGAGCTGAGGGTGATCAGGGGTGCGCGCATGCGGGGTTGAATTACTTGACGAGTTCTCCGTTCTTGAAAAAGAATTTATGGGCCAATTTATCGGCCCAGGCGGGAAAGAATTTATTCAGGAATACGGTTCGTTTACCGGTGAAGGTCAGTACCAAGGTGCGTTTTTTCTTTTCCATGGCATCCAGGATGTGACGGGCACAGACATCAGCGGGCATCATCTTGGATTCATCCATGGGTGTTTCTCCTTGTTTGCGGGCATCTTTATTCAAGGCCACCTGGCGAATGTTCGAGGTGGTGAATCCCGGGCAAACCCACATTACATGCACGTTCGACATCAATAATTCGGTGCGTAGGGCTTCCATCCAACCCTGTAAGGCAAACTTGCTGGCTGAGTATCCACTTCTTCCGGGAAGGCCTCGATATCCGGCGATCGAGGACACGCCGACAATGGTTCCCTGAGTTTCCAACAGCGAGGGCAGTGCATATTTGGTGCAATAGACAGCTCCATAGAAATTAATGTCCATGACCTGACGGATCACATCCAAGCTGGCTTCCTGGAAAAGGGCACGCATGGAAATGCCGGCATTGTTGATCAGCACGTCTATTTTACCGAATGTTTCCAGGGTACGCTCGATGAAGAGTCGGCAATCGTTTTCTACGCTCACATCCGCGACTTGCGTAAAAAGTGCCGCACCCGGGAATTGTGTCTGTAATTGGTATAGTTTGTCGGCGTTTCGTCCACAGGTGGCGACGCGCGCGCCTTGGAGTAGGCATTCCTCAACCAGCGCACGTCCAATTCCGTCGGTGCCGCCGGTAATCACGATCACTTTATCGGTCCATGTTCCCATGTCATCGGTGGTTTGTGCAAACCTACCTCAATTTACGCAGGCCTCCCGCCTGATTCGCTTCAACAAAGAAGTAAAAACTTTTTGGACTATACCCCATGGGGCATTATTTTTGCACTCCCTAACGAAAACGGTCGATCTCGTAGCTCAGTTGGTAGAGCAATACACTTTTAATGTATGGGCCCTGGGTTCGAGTCCCAGCGGGATCACAGACTAGCAAACCCCTTTATTGAGGGGTTTTTTCATTTGCTGCCCCGCTGGGCGATATATGCTCGACTCGCTCACCCATGTCGCTGGATGCTGGTTTGGTCAAGAACAGCATCAGGTGCGCCAGCATACGCACATATTGGCCAACTTGCCCGTGCTGGGTCTCGATGTTGACGTATCGGATATTGCGCAATCCGCAGTAAACGCTTAAGGATCCGTCTTGGCGGACTGTTTCTGTATTTTGCCAGATCGTATTGTAGCAAGCCGCTGCCATATGTTCATAGATCAAGCTATCGGTGGTGATCACGATGTCGTCGGGGTCTTGCAGGCGGTCCATGAACACTTTTCGGGCATCCCTCGCACGACGCCCGCCCGGCAAGTAATCATTTATCGAGAAGAAACCGTCCGTATTGTTGTGCAAGGAGATGATGCAGCTGGTCTTTTTCGGGATCAACCCGAGGAGATTCGAGCCAAATGATTGGATGGAGGAGACCATTTTAGGGTCCTGGTTCCATCGTTGCAATTCTTGTAAGTTGAGTTGTATGCCCGTGTCGGAGTAGATCCGGTTTGGGTCGATTATCCAGGGGCGGTTTCGATAGGTGAAAGACAAATTCCGTTTACCCTTGTTCACGATCTTGATCAATTGTCCCCCGGTTAGGGGAATTATCTGCCGGGCCGCTGCCAAGGAGCTAGGTTCACTATCGTGCAGATGTATGAATGTCCAGGGGGAGGACTCTCCATATTGCTCCAGATTGACCTGAATAGGGTTATCGACGATTTTTAAACTGGTTTGAGTAACCTGGGGCTTCAGTGGGGAAGGGGCAGGAAGGGGTGTGACGGATGATTGCCCCCAGATCGCATTCGAAATAAACGTGGTGAAAATGAATAACTGAAACTTCCTCATTTGGCTAAAACTAAAGAGATGAGGGGTAATTCCCAAATCAGGAAGCAGAATGACGGGCGATCTCTTGGGCCATTTTTCCCAGAATATCGGTCTCGATCATTTGTTGGGCCAGGTTGATCATGTTGCAGAAAGCCAACGAACCGGAGATTCCATGTCCCACAATGACCGGTTTGCGAACGCCCAGTACCGGGGTGCCCCCGTAGTTTTCAAAATGGAATCGATCGAGGAAGGGGTGTTTGATCCCCGTGTGTTTGGCCATGTCATACAAGGATTCGGCCATTTTGAGTACGATGTTCCCAGTGAATCCTTCACAGACCATCACGTCGGCCTTTTCGCTCATCAAATCACGCCCCTCGATATTACCGATGAACTGTATGGATTGATTGTCGCGCAGCAGTGGGTAAGTTGCTTGCGCGAGCAGATTTCCTTTTCCTTCTTCTTCGCCCACATTGAGCAATCCCACTTTTGGGTTTTCAATGCCCAGCATGTGTTTGGCATACACAGCCCCCATGACCGCGAACTGATTCAGGTGCTCAGGTTTGCAGTCGGCATTCAAACCAACATCCAGGATCAGTCCGGTACGGCCATTTAGTTTGGGCATCACGGTTCCCATCGTCGGACGAATAACGCCTTCTAGTGCCTGAATACTGAATAAAGTGCCCACGAGCATGGCGCCGGTGTTGCCGGCACTCAAGAATGCATCGATCTCTCCACTGGCTAACAATCGAAATCCCTGTGCGATCGAAGAGTTCGGTTTTTCTTTCAGTGCCCGGGTGGGATGTTCGTGCATGCCGATCACCTCGGTGGTTGGATGCAACTTATAATTTGTGTCGGGAATCGCGAATTCTTGTAACAACGGCAGGGCTTCGGCGGGATCACCAATGAGAGTGAGTTGTGCTGAAGTTGAGGACTGGTCTACATAACGACGGATGCCGTGAACCACTTCCCGGGGGGCATGATCGCCACCCATCAAGTCTATGCCGATTCGAATGGACATAAAATCAAAAATCCCGTTTCGACGAAATGTCGATCCCGGGATTTAGAATTAGTTGAGTGAATTATTGGGCGCGGAGCGGAGCTTTCTCAGCTACCAATTTGCCCTTATAAAACAACTTGCCTTCGCTAACGTGAGCACGGTGACGTGGATGGATCTCGCCGGTGGTTCCATCGGTGCTCAGTGTTACTTCACTGGCTTTATAATGCGTGCGGCGCTTGGCACTGCGTTGCTGACTGTGGCGTCGTTTTGGATTTGGCATATCAATGAGTATTACAAGTGTTCAATAATGATTTTATTCAAGGTCTTTGAAACGTTCCAATCCTTTCCAGATAGGGTTTTCGGTGGGTGGGGGTGGGGTCGAGTCTGTCTGCTTGAGCCATTCACGTGCCTGCGGATTGCAGTCGGGACCATCCATCTCCTCGTAGCCGCAGCTTTTCTGCATGGGCAAACTCAGATTGATGAATTCGTAGATCCAGGCGGCCACATCGAGATGGCTTTCTGTCCGACCGATGTAGTACACATCCGGATCCTCTTCCTGCTCATTCATCGCGTCAGGTTCTTCCACCATTTTAACCGATATGCGAAACTCATCCCAGAGCTCTAAGGGTAGGTTGCTGTTGCAACGGTCACAGGTGACCTCAATTCTACCACCAATCTCAAAGGTGAGCCGCAGAAAACCGTTCTGTTTGTCGAGCAGCAGTTTTACCTGTGCCCGGCAATTACGGAAATCCGGTGCTTGGAATGCGTCAAAGAACGTATCGTCTACCTCATAAGCGAACTCATGAATTCCGGGCTTCAATCCCACAAAAGCGATCTGAAAGTCTCTTCGCCGGATCATGGGTCAACAAATGAGTGTGCAAAGGTAGTGAATTGTTTCATATCAACCCCCTGGTTTTTCGGTTATTTTTGACTCCTGACGATTTGCTAATTCGCTGTAAATGAACCCTTTTTGATCATGAAGCGCTGGCTGACCCTTTTTTATGGCCACCTGATGCGGCAATGGAGCTGGTGGGTCCTGATCCTCCTGGCCTTAGTCATCCGTCTTTCGGTCTATTTCCCCGATTGGGTGGAGCGATATTACAGCAGGGGTCTATTCCCCTGGATCGCCCGGGTGCAACGATTGCTTTTAGGATGGGCACCGTTCAGTTTTGGAGATGTGTTGTACGCATTGGCCGGACTGGCCTTGATCTATCAAGTCGTGCTGTTGGTGGGCGGATTGATCCGTCGAAAATTGAATCGGACCAAACTAGCCGAGTTGCTGCAACGGATCTTGTTTTTGTTATTGCTTGGTTATGTCGGATTCAATTTGCTCTGGGGATTGAATTACAATCGTCCCTCGTTGGCCGAACGATTAAGATTGGAGTTGCGCAATCCCTCCGCAGCTGAATTGGACAGTCTGGCTGTCGACCTGATCCGAAAACTGGATCGTTACGGGGCTCAGGTTACACCGGAGCAGCGCGACTCATTCAATCGGAAACGGCAACTTTTTTTCGGGGCCATCGACGCCTATCGATCCCTTGCCCAGACCGATCACACGTTTGACTATACCTTTCGTTCCATCAAGCCATCGCTGTACAGCTATCCGGGCAATTATCTCGGTTTTCAAGGTTATTACAATCCCTTTACCGGCGAGGCACAGGTCAATACCACGATCCCTCGTTTCTTGGAACCCTTCGTCACTACACATGAGATTGCCCATCAACTGGGCTATGCCCGCGAACAAGAAGCCAATTTTGTGGGTGTACTTGCTTGTGCCCATTCCAAAGAGCCTGCCTTTCGGTATTCGATGTACTTCGATCTGTTCCTATACACGCTGGGGGAGATTTCCATGCAGGATACGTCGCGTGCCCGGATGTATCGAGATCAAGCCCCGAAGCAAGTGCTGGCCGATATCGAGTCATATCGGACGTTTATTCGGAAACATCGAAATCCGATCGAACGCGGGGTGATGTGGCTTTATGGAGAGTTCTTGCGTGCCAACAATCAGCCCAACGGAAAATATACCTACAACGAAGTGGTGGCCTGGGTGATCGCCTATCGGCGTACATTCGGGACCGAATCCCTTTGATCGACCGCATGAAAAAAATCGCGCAATTCTTACTAGCGCTCCTTATCCCCTTGACCATTGGAGGTGTCAGCGGCTATTTCACCGTGGAAGCCATTCCGGGCTGGTACCGCACCATCGAGAAACCGGAATGGAATCCGCCCAATTGGGTGTTTGGTCCGGTATGGACCACCCTCTATGTGTTGATGGGGATCGCGATGTATTTGATTTGGACCCAACCGCGCACCAAGAACCGTCAGCGAGCGTTATACCTGAATGCAGCTCAGCTAATCCTGAATTTTTTCTGGTCGTTGATTTTTTTTAATCTGCATGCCATCGGATGGGCATTGATAGAGATATTATCAATGTGGGTACTGATCGTAACCACGATGTTCGCGTACGATAAAGTACATAAGCCGGCGGCCTGGCTCTTCTTGCCCTACATCATTTGGGTGAGCTTTGCAACGATTCTGAATTTCGCCATCTGGCGACTCAACTGATCAGAATTTATTCTTCCACATCATCGACTCGATGGGTCGATCGGGTTGATTGCTGTATTTGGCATTTTTCTTGCTCTGATAGTCGGTCAAGATCTCGCCGTCTACCGGGAAATAGATCAACTGACCGATGGGCATGCCTTTGTAAATGCGCACGGGTTGCTTGACCGATATCTCGAGTGTCCAGTTTCCGCAAAATCCCACATCGCCTTTTCCGGCCGTAGCGTGGATGTCAATGCCCAGTCGACCTGTTGATGATTTCCCTTCCAGGAACGGAACATGCGCGTGGGTCTCGGTGTACTCTTCCGTCACGCCCAAGTAGAATACATGGGGCAGCAATACGTATCCCTCGTCCGGGATCTCGAAATACTCGATGGTGTTGTGTTTTTTGGCATCCAGTTCTGTATCCACATAGGTGGCAAGGGTCTTTCCCAAGTGAACGTCGTAGGAATTGGAGCCCAGGCATTCGGGACGGTAAGGGCGAATCTGGATGGTGCCCTTTTCAATTTCTTGGAGGATGCGCGAGTCGGAGAGGATCATGGCAGAGTTTCTGTTACTTCGTGGTGCCGAATATCCGAACGGAAAAAGGATTTAGACCGAAACATGCCTGTTTTTTTTCAACATACCGAATCCAACCTTCAACTGCTGGTCTGGGGGATGCAGGAACCCGCTACTTTTTTTGAAGCGTCGCTTCCTCCCTCCATTATGAAGTCGGCGCCGCGCCATCCCGATCGGAGACGTCAGTTTTTAACCGGCCGTTTTCTATTGAATACGTTGATGCCTGATTTCCCGATCGATGACATCATACTGGCCGATTCAGGCAGACCTTTTCTGTCTGATGAAAGCAACCAATTTTCCATTTCACACACTATCCATTTTGCATCGGTTGTGGTGAGCAAAACGAAAGCCGTCGGTATCGATGTGGAAGTTGTTTCGGAAAGGGCCCGACGGGTGCGTAGAAAATATTTAGGTGAAGACGAGGAGCTGTTGTTGAAAAATCTTTCGTTGCCTGATCATTCAAGTGACGATCACCACTACACGCTGGCCTGGTCAATCAAAGAAGCTGCCTTCAAGGCCATGCATCAAACCGGGGTGGATTTCATTCGGGATTTGCCCATCGAACGGATCGATCCAATCGAAAATTCTTGGACGGTGAAAATCGGGGGGAAGGCGAGTGGGATGCAAATCAATGCCCGGTTCGTTGGTCCGGTTTGTTTGGCATGGGCAGTGAGGGATGCGGAGGGTAGAGGGTAGAGGGCGCGCTACTCTATACTATCATCGCCTTCACCGAGTAAGTTTAAGTCCACGTTGCTGCCTGAAATGCCTTCGATGGAGCCACGGATATGAGCAGCATTCAGTAACACTTTTTCCAATTGTTTTTCGCGTTGTTTCCAAAGTTTTTCCATGGCGT
>DFST01000099.1 GCA_002378975.1 Chitinophagaceae bacterium UBA3430 | reverse complement strand
TTCATTCCGCAGACCGAACCGGTTGGAGCCAATGAGACTCAAGCTCATTGATCGCTGATCGTTCGATAAAAAAAATTCAGTGAAGGGGATGTCGAGGATTCGAGATTATTGGACGTTGACCAAGCCTTCGCTGAGTATCCTGGTGGTGTTCAGCAGTGTGGTGAGTTTTATGCTTACCCGCGGCTACGAGTCGTTCGCCGACCCGCTCTACCGGATACTATCGCTCTTTGCAGGTGGATTTTTGGTGACAGGCAGTGCCAATGCAATCAATCAGTGTGTTGAAAAAGACACGGATGCCGGAATGAAGCGAACCGCTTCACGGCCGATTGCTTCGGGACGAATGTCGGTGCAAGCCGGTTGGGTCTTTGCGATCCTGACGGGCATCGTGGGTGTGTGTTGGCTCGGTTGGGTCTTCAATCTGCTCACGGCGTCACTGGCAGCATTCAGTTTGTTCTTGTACGCGTTCATCTATACTCCGATGAAAAAAGTCAGTTCGCTGGCAGTTCTCATGGGGGCGATTCCCGGGGCTTTGCCCTGCTTGATCGGATGGACGGCGGGCGAGGGCGAGTTGAGTTTGGGAGGATGGATCGTATTTGCGTTCCAGTTCTTCTGGCAGTTCCCGCATTTCTGGGCCATTGCCTGGGTGGCGCACCGCGATTATTCGGCCGTAGGATTCAAACTGTTGCCGTCCGATCAAGGTCCGACCCGCTTCACGGCTTTGCAAACAGTATTGTATTCGCTGTTGCTGGTGCCGGTCACCTTGATGCCTTTTTTCACCGGCATTTGTTCGTATGGATCAATCAGCGGACAAGTGGGGTTGGGAATGGTGGTCGTGTCAAATGGATTTATGTTCGCGCGTTGTGTGCAATTGTATCGAGGTATGGAAGTGGCGCAAGCCCGTCGCGTGATGTTTGGAAGTTATTTGTATTTGCCGGTGGTGATGTTAAGCTGGTTGCTGAGCAAAACCCCGATTGCATAGAATGGATCGAAGATGAACGCAACTATGACGAACAAGACGGAACAAAAACGAATGCATCCGCATAAGTTCACCCTTTGGGTGGCGATCGGCAGCTTGTTGATGATGTTCGCCGGACTGACCAGTGCCTTTATTGTGAAAAGCAATCAGGTGAACTGGAAGCCCGTGACCATGCCCGTTTGGTTCACGATCTCAACGATCCTTATGTTGATCAGCAGTGGCACCATGCAACTCGCGCTTCGGAGTTTTCGGGAGCGGGTGATGCGCAACTACCGGATGTGGATGTTGGTCACGTTGGTGTTGGGTCTTGGGTTTGTGGCTTCGCAGTGGATCGGTTTTCAGGAACTCTGGTCGAAGCAGGTCACCTTTCAGGGTGCCGGCGCCGGACAGTTTCTTTACGTGATCTTCGGCTTGCATGCGTTGCACGTCGTGGCTGGGGTGATCGTGTTGTTGGTGATGGCGATTCGTTCCTTTGCGGGGTCCGTGAAAACGTACAGTCCCGTTCCGGTGGAGATCGCATCAACCTATTGGCATTTCGTTGATCTCTTGTGGATCTACCTATTCGTCTTCTTCTGGGTGATCGGAAGCGGGCAATAAAATTTTGAATCATTCGATAAAAGATACAAGTATGGCGACAACCTTACAGGCACAAAACACGAAATGGTGGAACGGTGGTAAAAGCCCCTTCAACCTGGAGTATGGTAAGCTCATGATGTGGTACTTCCTCATGAGTGATGCCTTCACTTTTGGCGCCTTTTTGATCTCGTATGGTTCGATCCGTTTTAGTCAGAATTTCTGGCCCGATCCGAACGTCGTGTTCAATGCATTCCCCGGTGCCGGCCATGCCAATCTGCCCTTGGCTTTCGTGAGTGTGATGACCTTTGTACTGATCATCAGTTCCGTTACCATGGTGTTGGCGGTACATGCCGGTCACAACAACGATAAGAAAGGGGTTGTAAAATGGTTGTTCTGGACCATCATCGGCGGTGCTGCGTTCTTGGGCTGTCAGGCTTGGGAGTGGCATCACTTGATCACCGGCGAGCATGCGGTGTTGATGGATGGTCAGTTGAACATCATCGGCCAAACCACCAGCGTGAACCCTTGGGGTGATCTGGTTTCGAATGAAGCTGCCATTGCCGCGCTTTCCAAGACTCCGCATGAGACTTTGGTGAGCCTGGCCCATTTAAGCGATCACAACATGACGCATGAGGCGGCTGCCAAATTGAGTCACGATGATCTGATGAAGACAATCTCTTCGAACATCGATGCCTTGCACATCCGGAAGAACGGTCCGGTTGCGTTCGGCGGTTATTTCTACGGAATCACCGGTTTCCATGGCTTCCACGTATTCTCTGGTGTGCTCATCAATATTGTTATGTTGATCATGGCCCAAAAAGATGTGTTCACCAAGCGCGGTCATTACCTGATGATCGAGAAGGCTGGTTTGTACTGGCACTTTGTGGATCTGGTCTGGGTATTCGTATTCCTTTGCTTCTACCTGATCTAACCCAAACTCTGAACCCTGAACTCTAAACTCTGAACTAGTTCTATATGCAACATCCCGCCTTTGAAGAAGTAACCGAACATCATCACGTCGACGACGCGACCTTTAAGAAGCGTGTACGCAATACCACGATCTTGCTGTCGGTGATCACCATCATTGAACTGTTGATCGGTTTGGCCATCTACAACATTCACAAAGGAGAAAATCCCAGTGAGTTGTTGGTGCTGATGTTCAAAGGGATGGTCTGCATCCTGACCTTGGCCAAGGCCTATTACATCGTATCGGTGTTCATGCACTTGGGCGATGAGATCCGCAACATGATCATGACGATCGTAGTTCCGTTGCTGCTCTTCGTTTGGTTCATCGGGGCGTTCATCTGGGATGGCGCTTCGTATAAGAATTTGCGGAATACATACGACAAGCATCACTTGGAGTCGACCATGCCCGCCAAGCATGGAGCTCATAAATAGTTGCTCCTTCCGAACCCCCGGGGTTCCCGGTTGTTCTGATTGACGACGGAAAACCATCGATTTGAACAAACGCGCCTTTCTTTCCATTTTGCTGGCACTCTTCGTGCCCCTGATTGCCTATTTTCTGGTTTCTGACCTGAGTGGGAAGGCAACTCGAATGCCCCGCCATTATTTCCCGGATTCCGTGGTGCAGGTTGTCAAGAAAGGCAAGGAGGTATCCGACACCATTTGGCATCGCATTCAGGAACCCCGGCTCGTTAACCAACTGGGTGATACCGTTACGTTCGATAGTTTACGGGGCAAGATCCTGATCGTTGATTTTTTCTTTACCCGTTGCCCGACGATCTGTCCCCGGATGACCCTGAACATGAAGCGGATGGCCGAGTCCATTCACAATGGCAAGCGGGTGGGTGACAAGACCAACAAAAAGGTTCATTTTCTATCAATCAGCATCGACCCAGAGCGCGATAGTCTGGAACGAATCAAACATTGGGCCGATCGTTTTCAGGTCAATCCCGAACAATGGTGGATCCTCACCGGCAATCGCGATTCGATCTATCGATTTGTGCTGGAGGAGATCAAGTTGGGATTGATCGATGGAGAAGGGGTGGATACGAATTTTGTACACAGCGACAAATATGTATTGATCGACACCAATCGTCGGGTGCGTGGATATTACAGCGGACTGGATACGATGGAATTGAAACACTTGTCGAATGATCTTGTCATGTTGACCATGGAGAAAGATCCCAATCGGAAATTTTTCCTGTCGGGTAAATTACCCATCCTGGCTTTCGCCTTCTTATCGGCGCTGCTGGGTGTATTTCTCTTATTATTCTTCTTGAAAAAAAATCGTTGATATGTTAGCACCTGTTTGGAAAAAGAATGATGCCCGTGCCCGTTTGTTGATCTTCACGTTTTCGGCCATCGTATTTGCGGCCGTGGTGGTCTTGGGTCGGATTCAATTGCAGGTTGATCTCGGATTCGATGTGCATGTTTTTGCCAAGGCGAATGCGGTTATCAATTCGTTGGTAGCCGTGTTGCTGGTGGCCGGACTCGTATCGGTCAAATCACGCAACTACTTGCTGCACAAGCGCGTGATGATGGCCGCAATGGTATTATCGGTCTTGTTTCTGGTCAGCTACATTGCGCATCATCTCTTTGCCGGTGAAACAAAATTTGGCGGCGCCGGTTCTATTCGCACGATCTATTACCTGATCCTGTTTACGCATATTCCCTTGGCCGGATTGATCCTGCCGTTCATCCTGTTTTCGGCCTACCGGGCCCTGATCGGCGAATGGTCAGCACACAAAAAATTGGTTCGGTATACTTGGCCCATCTGGTTCTACGTGGCCGTGACCGGGGTGATCGTGTATTGCTTGATCAGTCCCTATTATCAGTAACGATACAGCACTTTGTTTCGGGCGATGAGACAAGCGCCCATAACACCGGCTTTTTCTCCGAGTTTGGAGAGCGTCAGTTGCGTATCACTATTCACTAGGCTTAATGAGTATTTGTTGACAGCACTTCGAATGGGAAGTCGCAGGTAATCGCCCGTTTCGGATAGGGTTCCGCCGAGGACCATCAATTCCGGATTGAATACGTTGATGAGCATGGCGATTCCTTTCCCTAGTTTTTCTCCCAGTTCGGCCAAGATCTCGATGGAGAGTATATCTTCATTCTTTGCGGCTTGAATGATGTCCAGCAGCGTGATCTCGCTGACCTCTTTTTTCTTTCGCATGGCGGAAGAAGTAGACCCTTGTTCGATCCGTTCTCTGAATTTCCGAATGAGTGCCAACCCGGATGCTTCCGTCTCCAGGCATCCTTTTTTCCCGCAGTGACAAAGAATCTCGTTGTCGAAGAACGGGATGTGACCGAACTCACCGCTGAATCCTGATTTACCGTAGTACAGTTTTCCGTCGATCAAAATACCCAGACCGATCCCGTAGTCCATGTTCACGTACAATACGTGACGGCGATTCTGATTTTCGGTTCCGCAATATTCTCCATAGGCCATGGCCCGCGAGTCATTTTCCAGTACGACGGGTAAACCAATCTCCCGTTCAATGACCGTAGCCAACGGTTCTTCGTGAAAGTGGAAGTAACTGTAACTATATCCGTTTGTGTGGTTGATGCGCCCCGATAAGTTGATTCCGACGCTTAAGATCTTGTCATCTCGGATCTTCTGTTCGTCGATGAATTCCCGAATGATCGTCAATAACTGCTGCAGCGACTCGGGTGTATTTTCCAATTTGAAGGGGATCTTCTCTTTCAAGTTCACCAGGTGCTTCTTGAAGTTCAGCATGCCCAGATTCACATAATATCGCTTCACGTCCACCCCAATGAAATAGCAGGCCTCCGAAACCAGCCCGTAAATACTGGCCCTTCTGCCTCCGGTTGAGTCGAATTTTCCGTCGTCCTTCAGCAGCCCATCCTCAATCAATTCATTGACCAAGCTGGTGATCTTGGGCACACTCGTGTTCAACTCCCGGCTGAGTTCGTTGATGGTGGAATGGCCATTTTGATCTATAAAATTGATTATCAGTCTCTTAAGTGACCTATTTTTAAAGGCCACCCCGGAGGCGTTCTCGTCGCTGAAGACTTCAAAAAGACGTAAGTGGCTGGCCATTCGCTAAGAATCCGGCTTGATCGTGCCGGGAAGGCAATCTAAAGATTTTACCAGAAATCGGGGTAAAAACTAAACAATTAATAAAATAAATTAAAAAGTACTGTTGATTATTTAAATAATTTATGTTCTTTTGAAAGTTCTCGTCCATCAAACCTAATTGCTTGTCATGTTAGCCAACGCTGCTCCGGTAGCTTCTGTGGGTATTTCGCGTTACAGTGATCTGTATTTATCTGAATTGAAGGATAATATTCTTCCTTTTTGGGTGCAGCATAGTCGGGACGAGCGCAACGGAGGTTTTTTCACTTGTTTGGATCGCTATGGAAAGGTGTTTGATACCGACAAATTTGTCTGGTTGCAAGGTCGCCAGGTTTGGTGTTATAGTTATATGTATAAGCACCTGGAGCCCAACCCCGAATGGTTGCACATGGCTTTGTTGGGGGCGGAATTTTTAAAGCGACATGGTCGGGATGCGGAGGGCAATTGGTATTTCTCGTTGACGGCCGAGGGGAAACCGTTGGTGCAGCCCTATAATATATTTAGTGATTGTTTTGCTACGATGGCGTTTGCGGCCTTGGATCGGATCAATCCGCGCGACGAGTGGAAGCAGATCGCGTTGGATACGTTCGAGAATATTTTGAAGCGTCAGGACAACTGGAAGGGTAGTTACAACAAAGCCTTTCCGGGTACGCGTCCGCTAAAGAATTTCAGTTTACCCATGATCTTGTGCAACCTCTCCTTGGAGTTGGAGCATTTGATCGGTGCCGACCGCGTGAATGAGTTTGCGCCTCAGGTGGTTGACCAGATCATGAATATTTTTTATCAATCGGATTCCGGATTGATCCTGGAGAATGTGCATCCGGATGGTAAGCCCAGTGACAGTTTTGAGGGACGCGTATTGAATCCGGGTCATGCCATTGAGGCCATGTGGTTCATCATGGACTTGGGGAAGCGATTCAACGATCCGGCATTGATCGAGAAAGCCAAAGACATTCTGTTGCATACATTGGAGTATGGTTGGGATCGGGAGCATGGAGGCATTTTTTATTTCTTAGATATTCATGGTCATCCGCCGCAGCAATTGGAATGGGATCAGAAGCTCTGGTGGGTACATGTAGAGACCTTGGTCGGATTGGCCAAGGCGTATGTGCTTACGGGTGATCCGCGTTGTGCCGATTGGTTTGAGCGGGTGCATCAATATACCTGGTCGCATTTCCGCGACGAGCCGCATGGAGAGTGGTTTGGTTATTTGAATCGGCGCGGTGAAGTGTTGTTGCCCTTGAAGGGCGGCAAATGGAAAGGTTGTTTTCATATTCCGCGTTCGCTGTATCAGGTACATAAAACCTTATCGCAACTTTCCCCCAACGAGTGAAGTCCATTAAAACATATCGCCTGACTTTACTGCTGCTTGGGTCTTTGACACTGGGTGGATTCGCGCATGCTCAATCGCGTCGTTCGGTCGATGTACTGGTCATTGGCGGTGGTACGGGCGGTACGGCAGCCGGTATACAATCAGCGCGTTCCGGAGCAAAGACGTTGATTGTGGAGCCCACTCCTTGGTTGGGAGGCATGATGACGGCGGCGGGTGTTTCTGCTACCGATGGGAATCATATGCTTCCATCGGGTCTGTGGGCCGAGTTTCGGGATCAGTTGTATAAAGTATACGGTGGCCCCAATCGGGTTGCGACGGGTTGGGTGAGCAACACTTTATTCGAGCCTCATGTGGGCGATAGTATTTTCAAATCCCTGGCGGCTCGTGAATCCAAGCTGCAGGTTTTGCATGGTTATGTATTGATGGGGGTATTGAAAAAGGGAAATCGAGTTGAAGGGGCTTGGTTCAAGCATTCAAAATCAGGTAAGAAGTTGACGGTGCGGGCTCGTCAGGTGGTGGATGCGACCGAGCTGGGCGATGCGATCGCGTTAGCGGGCATTCCGTTTGATGTGGGTATGGAAGCGAGTTCGCTCACCGGTGAAGATGTGAACGTTCCGGCTTCGAATGACATCATTCAAGATCTTACCTATGCCGTGATCCTGAAGGACTATGGCTCGAAGGCCGATTGCACCATCGTTCGTCCTAAAAACTACGATCCCCAAGAATTCGATGGTTCGTGTACCGATTATTACACGGATAAAACGCGCATTCAACCCAATGTGGATGCCAAGAAAATGATGACCTATGGGCAATTGCCCAACCGCAAGTACATGATCAACTGGCCCGGTCATGGCAATGATATTTACTTGAATTTGATTGATCGTTCGCCCTCGCAGCGGTTGATCGATCTGGATTCGGCCAAGCAGCAGACTTATCGATTTATCTATTTTCTGCAGACCCAATTGGGCTTTCGTCATTTTGGATTGGCGGATGACGAATTTCCGACAGCCGATCGGCTGCCGTTGATTCCGTACCATCGGGAGTCTCGTCGGATGCATGGCTTGACCCGATTTAAAGTGCAACACATTGCCCAGCCTTTCCGGGAAGAAGAATCGCTGTATCGTACCGGCATTGCCGTGGGTGATTATCCCATCGATCATCATCATCGGAAGAATCCGAATGCGCCTCAGCACTTGGGTTTTTATCCGATTCCTTCTTTCATTGTGCCACTGGGTTCGTTGATTCCAAAAACGGTCACCGGAATTATTGCTGCGGAGAAATCGATCAGTGTTAGCAATGTGGTGAATGGTACGACGCGTTTGCAACCTTGTGTGTTGTTGACCGGACAAGCAGCGGGCTTGCTGGCCGCGAAAGCCGCGCTCGCGAATCAACCGGCTGCAACCATTCCGGTTCGGGAGGTTCAACAAGCTTTGTTGGATGCAAAGGCGTATTTGATGCCGTATGCCGACATCACACCGGCGCATCCGCATTTTGTATCAATTCAGCACATAGGCGCTACGGGAATTCTTCGAGGAAGATTGCAGCCTTCGGGTTGGGCGAATCGAACTTGGTTCGATGCCGATTCAACCATGACCTGGGGCCAGTTGTGGCCCGGATTGAAGCCGTATCTGAGCAATCAACCCGGAAGAGACATGCTCGCGGTCGTAACGGGGCGTGATCTGTTGTGGGTATTGGAGGCATTCACGAACAGCAAGCCATCCGAACAACGATTGAACGAGATCTATGTCGATGCGGGATTTCCGAGTTGGGATCCGAATCGTTCGTTGCGCCGTATTGAATTGGCTGTCGTATTGGACCGTTGGGTAAATCCATTTCGTTTGCGGTCCGTCAATCATCAAGGGAATATTTCATCACTATAAAAACCAACCATCCAAAAACGATTGTTTATGAAAAAAGCAAGCCTTTTGTGTTCGATGTTGCTCTTCGTGTGGGCAGCGGTTTGGGCACAGAATTTAAAAGTGACCGGTAAGGTGACCGATGCCGGCGGAAATGGCCTTGAGGGCGTTTCCGTCTCGGTAAAGGGTAAGCCTGCCGGAACCATCACCAATTCAGCCGGAGATTTCACCATTTCGGTACAGAAGGGAGAAACCCTCGTGTTTAGCGGCGTAGGACTGGAGTCGCAAAACGTGAAAGTGGAGGGTAGCGCTGTTTCTGTTCAAATGAAATCCGTCAATACGAATTTGTCGGAAGTGGTCGTAGTCGGTTATGGTCAGCAAAAGAAAGCGGCTATTACCGGTTCGGTCGTCACGTTGAAGCAAGAGGAACTCCTCAAGCGTCAGGTGTCCACCACCAGCAACCTGTTGCAAGGATTGGCGCCGGGTGTTACCGTTCAGCAGCAATCGGGTCGTCCCGGTGCTGATGGTGCGTCCATTCGCATTCGT
The DNA here is from genome assembly GCA_002378975.1 of Chitinophagaceae bacterium UBA3430. Taxonomy (GTDB): domain Bacteria; phylum Bacteroidota; class Bacteroidia; order Chitinophagales; family Chitinophagaceae; genus JJ008. Next base: position 10,116 of record DFST01000099.1, on the reverse strand, counting down.
GGATTGGGATCCATTTACGCTGGACAGAGTCCGTTGATCATGGTTGACGGAGTGGTATCGAGTTTGGATGCCATCGATCCCAATGCGATCGAGAGCATTACCATTCTCAAGGATGCGGCTTCTACCGCCATCTATGGTACGCGCGCAGCCAACGGGGTGATTCTGGTGAAGACCCGTCGCGCAAAAACCAAAGGCGTTCAACTTTCTTACAACGCTTTCTTGACCAAACAACAAGCCACGGCCCTTCCGAAGCGTACCACTGCCATTGAGCACATGGAGTTGAGCAACTTGGCCGAGCAAAATCGTACCGGCAATGCCAATGCGTTTTTATATCCGCAGTCGCTGATCGACCAATACAAGGAATTCCCGCATAATAATTTGGATGTGATCAACAACGACTGGGTGGATCTGTTGCTGACCAACAGCGGACTGATGCAGAACCACAACGTGACCTTGAACTCGGGCGGTGACAATACCAGTTTGTTTGCGTCCATCACGTATTTGAATCAGCAGGGATTGATCCCCAACAACAGTTTCACCAAATATGATATTCGGATTAATCCCGATTTCAAGATCAATGATCGGTTGAGCATCAACGCGGTTTTGAATATCAATAATAGCAAGACCATCAATCCTTCGACCGGAACGGCTGAGTTCATCATTCGTCAGGCGATCGGTTTGCCGGCGATCGGTGCGGCGAAATTTGGTCCGGGTATGTATGGAACAGCCGGTCAGACCAACAACCGAAATCCGTTGGCCATGGCCGAGGCTGCTGGTACTGCTTTTACCAAGACCAACTCGATCCTGTCTAAGATCGGCATCAACTATCGTCCGATCAACAACGTTGAACTGGAAGCTTCTTGGGCACGGGAGTATTGGGTGCCGAACAACAAGTCATTCGTAAAGAACGCCGACATCTATGTACCCAATGTAGTTACGCGCAATTATGATAAGATCGGAGTTTGGCCGGGTACTACTTCTTTGTCTGAGTCTTATTCCACCAACATCCGTACCACTTATTTGGCGCAGGCTACGTACTCGGCTCGGGTAGGCCAAAGCAACTTCAAGTTGTTGGCGGGTGCACAGACCGAAGAGTTCACCTACTCGGGGATTGGTGCTTCGCGTACCGGTTTCCTGAATCCCAATCAGCCTTATCTGGGCTTGGGAGCGGCGAACCTAAACAACTCCGGTTCTGCTTATGAAACGGCCTTGGCCGGATTCTATTCTCGATTCAATTATAGTTTGGCCGATAAGTATTTCTTCGAGATGAACGGACGGTACGATGGATCCTCTCGTTTTTCTCAGGAGTTGGATAAGCAGTGGGGCTTTTTCCCCTCGGCCTCTGCGGGCTGGATCGTTTCGAAGGAGAAGTTCTTCCCCTTCTCGAAGTTCATCACGTTCGCCAAACTCCGCGGATCGATCGGAAGCTTGGGTAATCAGGCGTTGCCGGAAATCTATCCCTTTGCGGTCAATTTCGCTACGGGTACCTATTCAAATCCCAACAATGGTACCAATACCTACCTCAACAACGTGACGACCTTGGGTTATGCATTGTTGGATGCGCCGAACCCGACTATCTCTTGGGAAAAATCAATGCAACAGAACATTGGTGCGGAAGTGACCTTCAAGAATAATCTCTCCATTACGTTTGATTATTACGATCGTCAGATCTCCGACATGTTGTTGGTGCGTCCCATCCCCGCTTATGTTGGATTGAGTGCGCCTTTTGTAAATGCCGGTACCATGCAGAATCAGGGTTGGGAGTTCAGCTTGAATTACAAGAAGAACTTCAATAAGCTGAAAATGGATGTGACTGCCATGATCTCCGATGTGAAGAATAAGGTGAAGACCTTGCCAGGTGTTCCATTCTTGGACGGCGGTTCGATCCGTTCGGCTCCTGGTCAAGCGCTCTGGTCGTACTTCGGTTATCAGTCCATGGGCTATTTCAGCGATTCGAATGACATCAAAGCATCCCCGGTTCAGTTCGGTATTCCCTGGAGTGCCAACCCGACCATCGGTCCGAAACCCGGTGATGTGAAATACGCCGATATCAGTGGCGTGGACGGCAAGCCCGATGGAAAGGTGGATGCCTTCGACCGGACTTTTGTTGGAAACAATTTCCCTCGCTACGAATACAGCGTGAACCTGAATCTGAGTTATGGTCGTTTCGATCTGAACATCTTCGGTCAAGGGGTTGGAAAGCGCAGTAATTATTACAGCGGTACGGGTGCTGTTCCATTTGCGAGTGCTGATTTTGCCGCTTCCTTGTTGTCGATGCACAAAGATTACTGGACGCCCAGCAATCCCGATGCGCGTTTCCCTCGCTTATTGCCTTCTGGTCTCGGAGGTAATAACTACGTGGCGTCTTCGCAGTGGATCCGCGATGCATCTTTCTTCCGAATCAAAAACCTGAATCTGGCCTATCGTTTGCCAGAGACCTTCCTCAAGAAGGCGGGCATTCGCAGTGCCAAACTCTATGTAAGTGCGCAGAACGTACTCACATTCACCAAGGCCTGGGATGGTTTCGATCCGGAAATCAACAGTCAAACTGCCGAGTTCTATCCGCTTATGCGTACGATCACGGCCGGTGTAAACCTCAACTTCTAATCCAACAAAACAGCGAATCATGAAAAAGATAGTATCGATCCTGTTTGTCGCCTCGCTGGGCTTGTTCGCCGGTTGTAGTAAATTTCTCGATCGGCAACCCCTCGACAGTGCGTCTTCCGCTACGTTCTTTCAAACGGAAGCGGAAATGGACCTCGGACTGAACGGTGTTTATGCCGCTTCTTTCTGGGCGTTCCCCAACAACACTCCGTTGCTTTTTGCTATTGAGGCTACGACCGATCTGGCCATCAAGCGAACCGGCAATGCCGAAGACCAGGTCGCCATGGGCGATGGAGGTCCGTTCTTAATTAGCAATAGTTTGCCTTCTACGGCCTGGACGCAGGCGTATAAATTGGTGACCCGCGCCAACATCTTGCTCGAAGGGATGAAAAAAGGAGAGGCCAATGTATCAGCCGCTAGCTATAAGCGAATGCGTGCGGAGGCTTTGACGCTTCGTGCCTGGGGCTATTATAACATCATGGGATGGTTCGGTGATCCGGTATTTTTCCAACAACCGCTCACGCCCGATCAATACGAAACCATCGGACGCACACCTGTAGCGCAAGCCGTAGCTGCTTTGTATACCGATCTGGATGAAGCGGCGCAATTTTTCGATCAAGCCGGTGCTGCACCGATCATCACCTATGGCCGTGTTAACAAAGGCGCTGCCTTGGCCGTAAAAGCCAAGCTCGCTTTATTGGTCAGTGATTGGTCTACGGCCAAGAACGCAACCAAAGCCGTGATCGACGGAGGTCAGTACGGATTGAATCCACGCTATACCGATTTGTTCGTGTTGGCCGGACAGCGTGCCAACGTGAATCGGGAGTGTATGTTCGTACAAACCTATCCGACCGATGTATTGGATCCGCAAAATTGGTTGACGGTGTTGACCATTCCTCGTCAGGTAGGAACCTCTCAGAGCAGCCATTTCCCTTCGCAGGTATTGGTTGACAAGTTCGAGGGCATCGATGGTAAGCGTATCGATCAGTCTGCGGTGTACAGTCCGGCCGCTCCTTCTGCGAACCGCGATCCTCGTTTGCGTTGGACGCTCTACATGCAGGGAGATACCATGGTTCATAATACCTCCAAAACACCGGCGTTACCGTATGTGCAGCCCAAGGAGCGTACCGTCTTCAATATTTATTCCAACACACGTCGGAAATTCAATTGGAATACCAACGTATACGATAACGTAACAGGTAATATCGATTGGATCGGCTATCTGGCTTCTCCTTGGTTTGCCGGGGCAACCGGATCCAGTGGTGGGGTAGGATATATTTGGAGAAAGTATAACGACTCCACTCAATATTCTTGGGAAACCAAAACCGGCTATATCAATTTGCGTTATGCAGATATTTTATTGATGTATGCCGAAGCCAAGGCTGAATTGAATGAGATCGACGCGACTTTGTTTGCCGCGTTGAATGCCGTTCGCGCTCGGGCCGGTATGCCGGCGATCGCTACCGGATCACAAGCTTCTCTTCGTCAGCAGATCCGTCGCGAGCGTGCGGTGGAGTTAGCGGGAGAGGGTCAGCGTTTGATCGATCTGCGGCGCTGGGATCTCTACACTCAAGCAAACAGTTTCCCGGTCGTGGGCGTGTCCTTGGACCCTGCGGTTCCTGCTGAAACACCCACTTTCGACAACAACGACATTCCCGACTATACGGTCAGTGTACCCAAGCGTCTGAAGACTCGTGTACAAACACGTGCCAATCAGAATCCGAGGTACAAACTATGGCCCATTCCACAAGGTGAGCTCGATAAGAACAAGAACCTCATCCAAAACACAAGCTGGTAATACTCAGCATACATTAGCAAGAAAACGGCTGCCCTTTCTAGGGTGGCCTTTTTTTATGATTACATTTATTGTGAAATCTATGAAAGAACGTCAACGCTCCTTAGATGCCCTGCGCGGACTCGCCATTTTAGGTATGATTTTATCGGGTAGCATTGCCTTCGGCGATGTGTTACCGGGATGGATGTACCATGCACAAGTCCCTCCGCCCAATCATGTTTTCGATCCGTCGAAGCCAGGCATCACGTGGGTCGACTTGGTATTTCCTTTCTTTTTGTTCAGCATGGGAGCCGCTTTCCCACAGGTGATCCGTCAGCCGATCAGCCTACAAGCGTTACCGAATCTTTTGTGGGTTGCTTTTCGACGGTTCGGGTTGTTGCTTTTCTTCGCCCTCTTCACCCAGCATTTCAAGGCCTGGGTACTTTCCGATCAGCCGCAACTGCGCGAGCAGATCCACTCCTTGGTGGCTTTTGGACTTCTGTTCATTGTCTTATATGAATGGAAAAGCATCGCCTCTTCGAGGGTGCGTTTGGGGCTTCGATTGATCGCATTGCTTGTTTCGATCGGTTGGATGACACAGATGCATTATGCGAAGGGTACGGATTTCGATCTCTATCGTTCGGATATCATCATTGTGGTGTTGGCGAACATGGCGCTATTCGGAACGATCATTTACGGATTGACGCAGAACCGTCCTTGGGTCCGTATCGGTATTCTTCCGCTGATAATGGCTGTATTCTTGGCATCGAAGCAGGACGGCTGGGTCAAGGATTTCTATTCGTTTCATGCAATCGGTCCGTTCTCGTTCGACTGGGCGTATAAGTTTTACTTCTTGAAGTATCTCTTCATCGTGATCCCCGGTATGTTCGCCGGGGAGTGGTTGATCCGCTTGCGCACCGAAGATGCTCGTACTTCAAGACATTCAATCGGATCGGCGGCTTTGGGTTTGTTGCTGATCGTCTGGAATCTGTATGGACTCTACACAAGGCAGCTGGGTTTGAATGTTGTTGGCAGTGTTTTGATCCTTGCTTTGCAATATTGGCTGATCCGACAAGCTGGATCAGTCGCGCTGCGTCGACTGTTTGAAGCAGGGGCTTATTTGCTCATTCTCGGACTCTGTTTTGAATCCTTAGAAGGAGGCATCAAAAAAGATCCATCCAATTACAGCTACTATTTTGTTTGCTCCGGACTCGCATTCACGGCGTTGATCGTTTTCGAAGGATTTCGGGATCGCCTTTTATTATCCAAAGCAGTAGGATTTCTTGGTCTGCAGGGACAGAATCCGATGGTTGCCTATGTAGCAGGTAGTTTGGTGGTATTGCCGATTATGACGATTCTAAGTGTCAAATCACATTGGGATTCGATGAATCAGAATGCCTGGATGGGCTTTTCGAAAGGAGTGATATTCACGGGACTGGTTGCATTGATCACCTATCTGTTTGTTAAGCTTCGTTGGTTTTGGCGGACTTGAATCGGCTGATCTCCGTTGGTTGGGTAATATGCATATCCAAGTATTTTTATTTTAAACGTTTAAAAAACGGAACGAGCTTATGCTTCGGGGTAATTTGCCTGGTTTTGAAAAAGCAAATTACGTTACCGTTGATTCAGGTTCGTTTATTACAAACCGGTAAGCAGCAGTGGATACGCATTCAATTTCCGTATCATGCTGGGTTAATTGATGTTGTGAAGCGGTTGGGTGATGCTACGTGGAGTTCGGTTCATCGAAGTTGGTTGGTAGCGTACACGCAAGTCCGGTATGAACAAGTGAAGGTTGAGTTGTCAAAGCACGCGGTTGTCAGCTGTGCTGAAGCAGATCGGGAAGTGACTCGTTTAGCAGGGCGTGATCGAGCAGGGGAGTTATATGGGGCTGAGGTGGTTCGGTTTGAGCAATGGATGCGTAGCAGGCGCTATAGTGACAATACCGTTCGTGTTTATATGGATGCCTTGTGGGTTTTTTTGCATTTTTTACAGGGAAAACCGCTGGGTATTGTATCGCATGAAGACATCATTCGTTTCAATACGGAGTATATATTAAAGAGGCGATTATCGCTTTCGTTTCAGAATCAGGTAATCAATGCGGTGAAGTTGTTTTTTAGTATTCAATCGGGTAGGCAATTAAATCCGGAGGGGATCGCGCGTCCGAGGCGAGAAAAGCGGTTGCCCAATGTATTGTCTAAATCGGAGGTAAAGCGGATTTTGGCTGCACCGGTCAATGTGAAGCATCGGGTTATGTTGGCGCTTATTTATGCTTGTGGACTTCGCCGGGGCGAATTATTAAATATTAAACCGACCGATATTCAATCAGATCGAGGCTTATTGTTTATTCGGCAAGCTAAGGGTAAGAAGGACCGGGTCGTACCGATTCCGGAGACCCTGCTGGAGCAATTGCGCAGCTATTTTGTTGCTTACCGTCCAAAGCTGTATTTGTTTGAGGGCCAAGGAGATGCACAATACAGTGAAAAGAGCATACAGCAGGTATTTAAACAGGCGCTGTGTAAGGCCGGGATTGGGAAGCCGGCTACTTTGCACTGGTTACGACACAGTTATGCCACACATTTATTGGAACGTGGAACAGATCTGCGATATATCCAGGTTTTGCTGGGTCATAGCAGTACACGCACCACGGAATTGTATACACATGTCAGCAACCAAAATTTGCAACAGATTCGAAGTCCATTCGACGATTTATAATAGATTACAACATGAAACTATTACAGACCTATACACCGAGATTGGTTGTGTAGGTTGGTGAATGTAGGACCTATAAGTAAGTTACCTGCAAGCGTAGAGCGACAGCAGACAAAACGGGGAAGCCGAAAACCGACCAGAGTAGGCACTGAATTTTAAAAATATACAAAATGAGTAAAGGTATTTTATGGACAATCAAAATTGTTGTCATTCTAGTGGTAATAGTATTTATGACCGCAGCTAAAGAAATGGGTATTCCAATTATTGTGAAAAACATTATCGGTTTTGCAATAATCTACGGTGTTTGGAAATACAATCCAGAAGAACCAAACGATAACAACAAAAATCAAGAACTAGATAAATCGTAATGTTCAAAGATTATTACAAGCTTCTTGATATACAGCAAAATGCTTCTGACGAAGAAATAAAGAAAGCATTTAGAGAGCAAGCAATTGAATGGCACCCTGATAGAAATCAGGGAACGGACACTACATTGCGTATGCAAGAAATAAATGAAGCATATTTAATTTTAAAAGATAAAGAAGCAAGAGCGAGATACGACATAGAGTATAATAAATTTAAACAATACCAAGAGCAAAATAGGCATTCGGAAAAAGAAAAGCAGAAATCCGAGCAACAAGAATGGCAAGAACAAAAACATCAACAAACTAAGCGAGAGTATGAATATCGAGATTATAAGGTTGAAGATGACATACTCGCTAAATGGATGGAAAACGCAAAAAAACAAGCTGTTGAGCTAGCCATTCAAACAATAAAGGATTTTAAAGGCGTAACAAAAGCAGCAGCAAATGGATGTGTTAAAGGAATTATTCAACTTGTTATTTGGGTTGTTGTGATTAATCTAATTTTCTTTTTAGTTAAGGCGTGTAATAATTAAATAATATGAATACAAAAATCATTTCAACAACCATTTTAGCACTTCTTTTTGTTGCTAACATTTATGGACAAGACACATACCAAACATTCACAGCTGCGGGCTTTAAAGTTAAATGTGGGTGTAAACTGTATGTAAACACTACATTTATCTCAATGGCTAAACAACAAGGGATGAATAATATTATAGCAGCATACATTTGTACTGAAAACGAAGATAATCCAGATATAGGTGTGATTCACAACATCAACATTTATGACGAGTCTAAAAGTTATAAAAATATTCAACCGTCAGGGTATGCTTATTTTGAGAAAAAATATCTTGAACAATATGCAACTAATCTACAAAATTCAGGAATTGCATATACCTACACAACTTATCAAGACGTTTCTGCTATTGAATATACTTTTGACCAACAAGGACTACCGACAAAAGCAATAATATTCTTAAAGAATAAGAAATCATATCTTATTCAAGTAGGGACAAGAAAGAACCTATCGACAAAATTTAGTTCTTTGAAATCAAGCTTTGCAATACTATGACAACAAGAACGCCAGCAGGTAACAGGCGTTTGGCTCAATGGCGGGTGACGTGGTTAATTGAACATTCTACCTCGCATCAACATTTGTGGTGTATTGACAGTTTTGTTCTCCGAAATCCGCCACTGCGCCAAGCGCCAAACCGTTATAGCACATTTTAAATGACAACACAATTCCAAATAAACGACCCCTCATTAGAATCTCAATGGAGAGCTATTATTCTATTTGGAAAGAACTCAGCAACATACAAATTTGCATTTGCTAAATCATTACTCGGATTAATCGAACAAGAAAAAACAAAAATATCGCTTGATGAATTAGCAATACCATTCGCAAACTCAATAGTGGAGCATTTAAAAAAAAGTGACAAACAAGGCAATGCCGGTTCGAGTAAGTTTTTAGAAGGTTGCAGAAGCTACATAAATGAAAAAATTACCAAAGAAGACCTTTACAGTTTAACCGAAAAATATGGTTTTGTTAATGTGGTCGACGCTTTCCAAAACGTTAATGGTGGAACAATACCTAATGCATTTTATGAAAAAAATTATAGTCAAGGCAAAAAAGAAATAGTAGTTACAGACAATTTATTAAAGATTAAAGAATTATTCCAGTATAGAAATTTGGAACAAGAAGTTGAAGCTAGATGGAACTTAGTTGAAACAGCTTGGAACTTGCAAATAAATCCAAATCTACTTGAAGTAAAGTATGATGAGAGTAAATCACTTTTTTTTATTGAGAGTAATTTAATGAGACGCATTGACATTACTTCTGTCCGAGATTCATTAAATGGTTATCAAAAAGGCAAATGCTTTTATTCATATCAAGACATTTCAATTAATAAAAATGACATCAATATTTGTGAAGTTGACCATTTTTTGCCGCATGTAAATAAGTTAGCTCATTCACAAACTGGCGCTAACATAAATGGAGTATGGAATTTAGTTCTGGCGGACAGCAGTATCAATTTACATAAGAAAGCAAGAATTCCAGAAGAACGTTTTCTTCATAAACTTTTTAACCGAAACGAATTCTACATAGAAAGTAAACATCCGTTAGCAGAAACTATTATCAATCAGACAGGTTTAACAAAAGAAAGCAGAAGAAGTTTTTTGGAAGCTCAATATAATTTAGCTTTGAAACATTCGATTCATACGTGGAAACCTGAAATAGAATTAATTGGAACATTTTAATGAAAGACTTTACAGAAATACAAGCAGAAAGAATAATCTATAAAAACGAATCATTTTTTATTATTAAAGATGCTTTTCCTGTTTCGCCAGGACATCTTTTAATAATAAGCAACATTGTAAGAAAAGATTATTTTGAACTTTCCGAAAAAGAGAAAAACGAATTGAACACTACTATTGAGTTAGCAAAAAGTATTATCGAAAAAGAACACAAACCTGATGGTTATAATATTGGTATGAATTGCGGTGAATCTTCTGGTCAGACAGTTTTTCACTTTCATTGTCATTTAATACCAAGGTATAAAGGCGACATGGAAAACCCACGAGGTGGCATAAGACATTGCATAAATGGAAAAGGATACTACTAATAAAACGTGCTACAACAGCACCTACAAGAAATTGGCGGTT
>DFST01000107.1 GCA_002378975.1 Chitinophagaceae bacterium UBA3430 | reverse complement strand
TGCAATGAGCTGGTCTTGCTCGACATCAAAGAAGGTGTTGCTGAAGGAAAAGCCCAGGATATGATGCAAACAGCCACCCTACTTGGCTTCGACACGAAAATCACCGGATCGACCAACGACTACACAAAAACGGCCGGCAGTGATGTAGTGGTCATTACTTCCGGATTGCCCCGTAAACCCGGCATGACCCGCGAAGAGTTGATTGGGGTAAACGCCGGCATTGTGAAAGGCGTTTGTGCGAACATATTGAAGTACTCTCCCAACGCCATCATCATTGTGATCAGTAACCCGATGGATACGATGACCTACTTGGCCATGCAGTCGACCGGACTGCCCAAGCACCGGATCATTGGTATGGGTGGGACGTTGGATAGCGCTCGATTCAAATATCAATTGAGTCAGCATCTCGGATGTTCTCCGGCCGATCTAAATGCCGTTGTGGTAGGCGGACATGGAGATACCACCATGATTCCCTTGATTCGCTTGGCCACCTGGAACAGCACGCCTGTCACCAACTACCTCAGTGCCGAACAACAAGAAAAGATCGTCAAAGACACGATGGTCGGCGGTGCTACCCTCACCGCACTGATCGGTACCTCAGCTTGGTATGCACCCGGTGCAGCCGGTGCAGCTTTGGTGGAATCCATCGTGCGGGATGAGAAAAAATTATTTACTTGCTGCGTTGCCCTCGAGGGCGAATACGGACAACAAGATATTTGCTTGGGTGTACCGGTTGTGATCGGACGAAATGGATGGGAAAAGATCCTGGACTTCCAACTGAATGACTCCGAAAAAGCCGCTTTCCAAAAAAGCGCCGATGCCGTTCGCAGCATGAACGACGTTCTCAAAACACTCTAACTCCCAAACTAGCCAAACTAGCCAAACTTCCAAACTAAAACCCCGGCCTCAGCCGGGGTTTTTTATTCGAAAGCAAGGACGATTGAGCCGCCCTTCAAAATCGAAAGGCGTGGTAGCCCGGGTGATGTCTTTGATCTCAGCGCCTTGAATGGCGGCGCTATCCAGTTGAAAACGGGTATAGTTGTTGCTGAAATAAAGGAGTCCGCCCGGAGTCAATATCCGCAAGCATTCGCGGATGAGCATTACATGATCGCGTTGTACATCCAGTTCTTCCTCCATCCGTTTGCTGTTGCTGAAGGTGGGTGGATCCAAGATGATCAGATCGTAGCGCTTGTCGGGGATCGTGCTCAGCAGTGCTTTTACATCTGCTTGGATGAAGCTGAACCGATCGTCTTGAAATCCATTCAGGATCATATTTCGCTTTGCCCACTCGAGGTAGGTATTGGATAGGTCAACCGTGCAAACTTCCCGAGCCCCACCGGCTGCAGCGTACACAGAAAAAGACCCGGTGTAGGCAAATAGATTTAAGACGCGTTTATCGGCAGAGCCGGTACGGACCATTTCGCGTGTGATGCGGTGATCGAGGAACAGGCCGGTATCCAGATAATCGGTGAGGTTCACCCAAAATCGAAGGCCATTTTCGTTTACTTCAAAGAATTCCTGCTCCTCGCCTGTTTTTTGATACTGCCCTTGCCGTCCCGTTTTGCGCTGACGAAGCTTGCCGTAGATCCGATCCGTGGACAACTCCAAAATCTCTGCAATAACCTGATAGACCGCATCCAACCACTGTTCATGGACCTCTTCGCTCATGCCGTGGTATCGTTTGTATTCGGAGAGATAAACCCGTTCACCGTACAGCTCGATCCGGATGGGGAATTCGGGCAGGTCGTGGTCGTACAATCGATAACATTCGATGCCTTGCCGCCGGGCCTGACGGCCCAGATGTCGGTAAACTTTAACCAAACGATTACGGAACATATCCAGCCGGGCTTCGAACATGGTTGCTTTTTGACGAAATTAGCGCATCCATGTACGCCATCGTAGATATTGAGACCACGGGTTCCCATGCCGGAGAAGGCGGAATTACGGAGATATGCATCTTGATCAGCGATGGGGAGAAACTGATCGATCGCTGGGAATCGTTGATCAACCCAGATATGCCGATTCCTCCTTTTGTACAACGATTAACGGGCATAACCGATCGAATGGTTGCCAACGCGCCTCGTTTCGCGGAAGTGGCTAAGTCCGTTTACGAAATTTTAAATGGTAAAATCTTCGTCGCGCACAATGTGCAGTTCGATCATTCTTTCATTGATACCGGATTGCAAAAAAGCGGATTTTGGTTGCAAGGCAAACGACTTTGCACGGTACGGCTAAGTCAGAAGATCTTTCCGGGACAAATTTCGTACAGCCTGGGACGACTCTGTCGAGCCATAGACATACCGCTCAATGACCGTCACCGGGCAGCGGGCGATGCGTTGGCAACGATGGAACTCTTTCATCGGTTGCTAAAAAACGACCAACAAGGATTGATTGCTAAATCCCTGCCCAAAGGCAAATCGGAAACGAAGTGGCCGCCGCATGTTCCGCTCGCAGACATTGATAAGCTCCCCTATACGCCCGGTGTGTATTATTTCCTGAACAAAGCTGGCAAAGCGGTCTACATTGGCAAGGCAAAGAACATTCGGTATCGGGTGAACACTCATTTCACCGGAAGAAGCTTGACCCGACAACGGCTGCGATTCATGCAGCATGTACATCGGATCCAATTCAAAGAATGTGCCACTGATCTGATGGCCCAGGTATTGGAATCGATCGAGATCAAACATCAATGGCCGGCATTCAATGCTGCGCAAAAGCACCGGGAGGAGGTCTATGGGATTTTTACATTTGAAGATCAGCAAGGATATCAGCGATTGGCCATCAACAAAGTGCGATCGGGCGAACAACCGGTGCGGACATTTCATTATTTGGCCGATGGACAATCCCTGATCCGAAAACTCATTCAGCAACACCAGCTCTGTCCGAAGCTTTGTTTTCTACAACGATCCGCCATCCCTTGCCAGGATAAGCTGATAGGAAATTGCTTGGGCGCCTGCGAAGCAGCAGAGGCGAACCACTTATATAACCAACGAGTTCAATCAGCCATTCAGACCCTGCATGAATCACCCAGTTTTGCATTGGTCGATCAAGGAAGAACCCCCGGCGAACGCTCCTGCATCTTGGTCGTTGAGGGTTCCTTTCATGGAATGGGCTATATCAAAGAAACGCATCCATTGAATCGACAATTCCTGATCAAGAAAATTCCGCGAATGCGCGAGAATAGCTTTGTCCGGAATCTGGTACTGGGGCATGCAACTCGTTTTCCGGAAAAAGTGATTGAACTCAAGTAGTTTGGGAGTTTGTTAGGATCCGGTTCCCGTAAATTTGAATTCTAAAATCATTCCATGACACGTATTTCTTCGATGGTGCTGGGGATCCTGATCCCCGGAGCCTTGCTCGCGCAAAATTCCACCACCACTTCTCCAGTTAAATCACCGGCCAAAGCTCCGGTGAAAACCGTCAACACCAAACCGGCCCCTCCTCCTCCACCCCCACCGCCGGCTCTGAAAAATTTGATCGACTCCGCCAGTTACTCGGTGGGCATCAGTGTGGCTAGTTTTTACAAACAACAAGGAATTACCCGCATCAATGCCAATCTGGTTGGCAAGGCCATCAATGACCTGATGCAAGGAGGCAAACCGTTGCTGGATGAGGCCACCGCCAATGCGGTGATGAATAAGTACATGAGTCAGATGCAGTCGGAGAAATCAAAACCCAACATCGAGGCTGGTGAGAAATTCTGTGCAGAGAATAAACTGCGTCCCGAAGTAAAAACAACAGCAACCGGTCTGCAATATGAAGTTCTTCGTGATTCAGCCGGGGAGAAACCCGGACCCACCGACAGTGTTACTTGTCATTATCGCGGTACGTTTCTGGATGGAAGACCGTTTGACAATTCCTACGACCGCGGGGAGCCCATTACATTCCCGTTGAACGGAGTGATTCCGGGTTGGACTGAAGGTTTGCAACTGATGTCGGTCGGCTCCAAATACAAATTCTACATCCCCTATAAATTGGGATATGGTGAGTTTGATATGATGTCGATTCCGGGTGGATCCACCCTGGTCTTTGAAGTGGAACTACTGGGCGTGAAGCGGACACAAGTTGCCACCGAAGCACCCAAACAATAAAGTATCCCTTGATGGAAATAGAAAAAGGCTCCGGTAGGAGCCTTTTTCTATTTAGTAGCAAATAGCACGGATCCAACTAGATGCCAACTCCAATTGCTCTTCCATGGATAGATTGGAATTATCCAAAACCCGGGCATCGGGGCATTGGATAAGCGGGCTGACCGCCCGGGTCGAATCAATGTGATCCCGCTGGGCCAGGTTCTCCCGGACCTCCTCGAGTGTAACGTGTGGGTGTTTGACAAGCAACTCCTTCAATCGACGTTGGGCCCTCACTTCGGGACTAGCCGTCATAAATATCTTAAGCTCTGCCTCCGGAAACACCACAGAACCAATATCCCTTCCATCCATCACCACCCCTCCTGCCTTTCCCAAGGCTTGTTGTCGAGCTACGGCTATCTCCCGCACTTTCGGAATGGCCGCTACCACACTGACCCGAGCGGCCACCTCCAGATCGCGGATCTGCGACTCCACGTTCTCCCCATTCAAGATCATATCGCTGGCCCCCCGATCGGGGTTGTACGTAAAATCCAATTGAATTCGGGGCAAGCACCGTTCGACCGCTTCCAGGTCGGAAAGTTCCACCCCCTTCCGCATTAAATACAAGGTAATGGCCCGGTACATCGCGCCGGAGTCAACATACAGATAGCCCAGTTTTTGAGCTAACTGCCGGGCCAGGGTGCTTTTTCCGCAACTGGACCAGCCATCAATGGCAATGGTAAGTGGTTTGGACACACCCAAAAATAGCAAGATGGCCGTTCCCTCCCGAAAAGAAGTCACGGCCATCTACACCCGAAAAGAAAATTCAATTACGCTGGGGACGTTGCCTCGGCCCGACTTTTGAACGTAAAAGCCAATTTGGATTGCTCCGCATCCACCCCGGCGATCAATACATCTCCTGCTTTTACATTCATATTGAGGATCTCCTCCGCCAATGGATCCTCCAGGTATTTCTGAATGGCCCGATGCAACGGTCTGGCACCAAATTGCTGATCATAACCTTTATCGGCCAGGAAGGTTTTGGCTTCTTCCGTCAGCTCCAGACTGAATCCGAGATTGATCAAACGCTTCATCACACTCTTCATCAAAATATCAATGATCCGGAAGATGTGCTCCTTGGTCA
>DFST01000044.1 GCA_002378975.1 Chitinophagaceae bacterium UBA3430 | reverse complement strand
AAAACTACAGCATCCCCATCAGTTCACTCCGAATGGTCGCCTACCTTTGCAAAAATCAATTCATACAAGATGAAAAAGTTTGCACTGTTTCTTGCGCTGCTCATTGGCGGAACCGCTGTTTCCCAAGATGTGGAGTACAAAAAAGGAAAGATTCTGGTGGATGGCGTAGAGTATCTCACGATGGAGGTGATCAAGATGAATTTCGGACTCACGAAAAATTTTGAGGTGTTTACGACCGGTGGAGTGAAGGTGGCGACCGCCGAGGTCAATGCCACCAAATACGAATCGGATAAAAACGACAACTCATTTCTCTATTACGATGTCGTCTTTTTTCCTTCCCAGCAAAAAGGGGTTTTTAAAGTTGCTTCACTCGGACAAGAAAAATCCTTTGCCCAACTGATGGGATCCAGCGGAATTCTTGTAGGCAACAAACCCGACGAGGCCAAGATTCAGTCGTTCATCGCACGAAGAGGCGTGACGCCAAAATTGTATGTAGACTATACACCCGTACCCCGCAGCCGCACCTGGCCCATCGAGATCAAGGCCGATCGACAGATCTCACAGGAAAGCAAGGTGATCGGCTATTTCACAGCGAATTATGCCGATGGGAACGGGAAGGATTATTATCAGATCTACTTGCCGACCGGTGTACGCCTGGCTGACCTTTCTTTTGTTGGCGGAAACAACGCGCAGGATTTTGAACTCTATACCTACAAGGATAAATACAAGCGGCTGGTCGGTATTCCGCAAAAAGATCGGATCCTGGCGGCCGATCAAAGCGTTGACAAGAATTATCTAACGTTGAAGCGCATTATGAAATGGCTGGTCGATAATCAGATCCTTTAATTAATCTGCCTATAATTAAAAAAGCCCCGCAAATGCGGGGCTTTTTTAATGCGGTTTCTTGCAAGAGTCTTATTGCTTAGGCGCTTGTTTCTTGTATGCTTCGTAGGCCTCAACGGTCAAAACCTCTCCGGCGATCTGTACACTTTTGGTTTGGTCAATGCCGGCGAATTTTACGTAAACATCCTTGGTGAATGGGGCAACGGCAGCCGCATTGTATTGCACTTTCAATTTGGCGGTAGCACCGGGCAAGATGGGCTCGGTGATCTTTTCCGGGGTGGTGCATCCGCAGCTGGCCCAGCTGTTCTCAACAACCAAGGGCTTGCCGCCGATGTTCTTGATCTCAAAGGAGTAGGTAACGGGCTCTCCTTGTTTGATCTTGCCGAAATCATGTTTCTCAACGTTCATTTTCACAACTTCTTCCAGCTTCACTTGAGCCATGGAAGCGATGGAAATAAATAGGGCTGCGGTTAGAATCCAGATTTTTTTCATACTTCTGTTTTAATTTAATTGGATTGTTTTTTAAGTAAATCAATGGACGTATTTCGGGGGGCTGAGCCCTCGGGAGCACGCCAAACGGTTCCTACGATGCTGATCTGCTTGGTTACGCCACCATAAAACAACGTAACGGGTTTATCAAAAACCCCTTCCGAAGCTGCGTTGTAGCCAACTTTAATTATGGCAGTCGATCCGGCTGGGATTTCTTCCCGACTCCACTCCGGGGTGGTACATCCGCAGGCCGCCTGTACATTTTCCAGTTTAAGTGGCTTTTTGCCGACATTTTTGATCACAAAATTGTGGTAGACCGGTTTTCCCTGGGCGATCTTTCCGAAATCATGCTTCATCTCCAAAACAACGATCGGATCATCGGCGGGAGGTTGGGTAACTGCCGGTTTGCCGTGGTCATGGCCATCGTGCTCACCATGCGTTTGGGCTTGAGCGCTTGTGAAAGCCAGCCAACAAATCGACAATATGACGGGTCGTAGCATCATCGTGTAAATGTACGAAAAGATGGATGTTGGGGAAAAAGGGTTGCAAGGCCCCGGCTGATTTTTAACGTCCACTTCTCAATTGCCCTATTTTTGTCCCATGCCCGAACAACCGTTATCTGAGGCCTCGGCCTCTCTATCCTTTGATGCATTCCGGTCGACCGTCTTGACCGATTACCGGCTGGCTATGCTCAGCCGCGAGGCCAGCCTGCTCGGACGTCGGGAAGTACTCGGAGGCAAAGCCAAGTTCGGCATCTTTGGCGACGGCAAGGAAGTGGCCCAAGTAGCCATGGCCAAGTTCTTTCAGCCCGGTGATTTTCGCAGTGGTTACTACCGCGATCAAACCTTTATGTTGGCGGCCGGACTAACCACGGTCCGCGAACTATTCGCCCAATTATACGCTGATCCCGACCCTGCTCACGAACCGGCTAGCTCGGGTCGACAAATGAATGCCCATTTTTCTACGCCTTTCCTAGATGAAAAAGGAGATTGGCTGCCCCTCACGCAACTCAAAAACGTGTCGGCCGATTCATCGCCCACCGCCGGACAAATGACCCGCGCACTCGGACTTGCCTTCGCCTCTAAATCATTCCGCGAGATTCCAGCACTACATACCCTGATCGAACTCTCCAACCAAGGAAATGAAGTCTGCTTCGCTACCATCGGCGACGCCTCCACCAGCGAAGGTCATTTTTGGGAAACCATCAATGCAGCCGGCGTACTTCAAGTGCCGCTCGCCGTTTTTGTATGGGATGATGGCTACGGCATCTCCGTTCCCAAAAAATATCAAACTACCAAAGGCTCTATCTCCGAGGCATTGGCCGGTATGCAAGCCGATGCCGATAAGACCGGACTGCGCATCTATACCGTCAAGGGTTGGGACTATGCCGCCTGTTGTGAAGTCTTTGAAGAAGGCATTCGGATGGCCCGTCAATACCACACGCCGGTGATTTTCCACGTGGAAGAATTAACGCAACCTCAAGGACATTCCACCTCCGGAAGCCATGAACGGTATAAATCAGAGGATCGCTTGCAATGGGAAACGCGTTGGGATGGATTACATAAAATGCGGGAATGGGTGCTCAATAATGGGCTAGCCAATGAAAACGAACTGGCTACCTTGGAGCAAGAAGTTGCCGATCAAGTTCGACGCGAACGCACCGAAGCCTGGGAGCAATTCAATGAGCCAATCCGTCTACAAGTAACTCAAGCGGCTGATCTAATCGAATCCTTAGCCAAAGCTTGTCCCGAGCAAACCAACGCCATTCAACAATTGGCAGCCGATTTGCGCGCAAACCGAACTCCCCTTCGTCGAGAGGTGATGCGTACGCTCTATCGTGTACTGGATCTGGTCGGAAACAACGAGGCGGCTTTTTGGACCCGTCAGCTCTACCAAGAACTCCAGCAAGCCAACAGCAAACTTTACAACACACATCTTTATAATGAATACGGGAAATCCGCGCTGAATGTGCCCGAGGTGAAAGCAACCATCGCCAAGGATGCACCGGTGTTGAATGGCTTTGAGGTCTTGAATCAATATTTCGATCAACTGTTTGCACGCGACAAACGCGTGATCGCATTCGGGGAAGATCTGGGTCACATCGGCGATGTGAATCAAGGATTCATGGGCCTACAGGAAAAACACGGCACCCAACGCATATTTGATACCGGCATTCGTGAGCTGACCATCATTGGACAAGGAGTAGGACTTGCGATGCGCGGACTTCGTCCCATCGCCGAGATGCAATATCTCGACTACTTGCTTTTTGGATTGCAGCCTCTGAGTGATGATGTATCCACCTTGCATTATCGGAGTGGCGGTAAGCAATCGTGTCCGCTGATCGTACGTACCCGCGGACACCGCTTGGAAGGTATTTGGCATAGTGGCTCGCCCATGGGCATGATCATCAACTCGCTTCGCGGGATGCATGTGTGTGTGCCGCGCAACATGACGCAGGCTGCTGGCATGTACAATACCTTGATGCAGTCCAATGATCCGGGCTTGGTCATCGAGTGCTTGAATGGTTACCGCTTGAAGGAATCTCTTCCGAGCAATTTGGATACGTTCACGGTGCCTTTTGGCATACCTGAGGTGATCCAACAAGGAACTGACATCACCATCGTGTCTTATGGGTCTACCTTACGCATCATTCAGGAAGCAGCACAATATTTGTTGGCTCAGGGCATTTCATGTGAGATCGTAGATGTACAAACGCTGTTGCCTTTTGATATCCATCATCAGATTGTGGAGTCGCTGAAGAAGACCAATCGGATCTTGTTTGTTGATGAAGATGTACCGGGTGGAGCTTCGGCATATATGTTCACGCAGGTGATGGAGACCCAAGGGGGGTATCGGCATTTGGATGTAGCACCTCGCACGTTGACGGCACAAGCGCATCGTCCGGGTTACGGAAGTGATGGCGATTATTTCAGCAAGCCCAATGCGGAGCAGATCATTGCGGTGGTGAAGGCGATGATGGCCGAATAGGTCAATCTTTGAATCGTTCCTTCCATGCCGGTTTAGGCATCCAGCAGGTTTCCGATCGACCAAACCAGCGGTATCGATTTTTTGCAATCAGGTTATAGATCCAATTGCGCAACGGGGCCGGAATCACCATAAATACATAGAGCAACGGCCAGCCGCCAGTAAGTTTTTTTGCGATGCGCAGGGCGGCGGTGGATCGGGTATAGAACTTCCCCTTTTCATACAGCACGATGGAGTCGGGCAGGGGAGCGGAGCAATCTTGTTGGTTGAGTATTGCCTGGGCAGTGCTTCCATCGATCGGTGCATAGTGAAAATAGCCGGCCCGGTCGCGTTGGAGAATGAATTGTACGGAACCGCAACAAAGATGACAGTGTCCGTCAAAGAAGATGAGCGCCGGTTCGCGCATGATCAGGCCATGTTGTGGAACACTTTCTGCACGTCATCGTCTTGTTCCAGTTTTTCGATCAGCTTACTGACGTCGGCGGCTTGCTCGTCGTTCACAGGTACAGTCACGGTGGGAATCCATTCGGTTTCAGCGCTGATGGGGTTGATCCCTTTATCTTCCAATGCTTTTTGCATATTGCCAAAATCGGTGAAGCCGCATCGAACGACTAGGATCTCTTCGCCATTTTCTCCGGTACTTTCTCCCAGTTCTTCCAGGCCAAAATCGATGAGTTCCAACTCCAGTTCTTCGGCAACCAGTCCCTCGGGTTTGAGTTTAAACACGCCCATTTTCTTGAATTGAAAGGCCACGCTGCCGCTGTTGCCTAAGGTGCCACCGCCTTTATTGAAATGAGACTTCACGTTAGCGACAGTGCGCACGTGATTGTCGGTAGCGGTTTCAACAAGTAGGGCCACGCCATGCGGCGCATATCCTTCATAAAGAATTTCGTCGTAGTTGATCATCTCCTTGCCCTGCGCGCGCTTGATTGCGGCTTCTACTCGGTCTTTGGGCATTCCTACGCTGCGGGCATTCTGGTAGCAGCGACGTAAGGCTGCATTTTGACCGGGGTCGGACCCTCCGGCCTTTACGGCAATGATGATCTCTTTCCCGATGCGGGTGAATTGCTTCGCCATGCGGTCCCAGCGGGCGAACATGGTCGATTTCCGTACTTCAAATATGCGTCCCATGAAAATGTTTATGTGCAGCGGCAAAAGTACGCCAATAGGCAGAAACAAAAACGTCCCGATGGCTCGGGACGTTTTATAGTAGTCATTCTTTATATACTAGTTGAAATCCGAGGCCTTGGGCAGGATTTCGCCCGGACTCCGAAGTTTACTGTGGTATCGGCTATAGGTAAAGTAAACAATTAAGCCAAGGCCCATCCACGCAAAGGCCACTTTGAGTGTTTGGAGATCCAAACCGGCGATCATAGCTAAGCAGATCAGTGCACCCAAGGTACATACCACGGGAACCAACGGCGTTTTGAAGGGCCGCTCCATGTTGGGGGCCTTGACGCGCAAAATCCAAACACCAATGCTTACCAGGACGAAGGCGAAAAGCGTGCCGAAGCTTGTCAGGTCACCGGCTACGTGACCCGGTACAAAGGCAGCGAATGCGCCCACGAATACAAACAAGATCCAATTTGACTTGTACGGTGTTTTGTATTTCGGATGCAGTTCGCCAAAAGCTTTGGGGATCAATCCGTCGTTGCTCATGGTGTAGAAAATGCGGCTTTGTCCCATCAGCATCACCAGGATCACGGAAGAGAATCCGGCGAGGATCGCTACGGTGACGGCTTGCGCCAGCCACTCGTATCCGGGCATGAAATTGCTGATCGCATAGGCAACGGATGCCTCGCGTCCTTTTTCCGGATTTACGAAATCTTGCCAGGGGGCTATTCCGGTTAATACGTGTCCGAATAGGATGTAGAGAATGGTACAAACAACCAACGATCCCAAAATGCCGATCGGCATGTCTCGTTTGGGGTTTTTGGCTTCTTGCGCGGCAGTAGAAACAGCATCGAATCCGATGAAGGCAAAAAACACAATGGCGGCACCACCCAGTACACCACCCCAACCATGTTTATTCCATCCGCTATAATCGGCGATGACTTTTCCCGCATTATCCAACACGGGCGGGGTGTCGGCCGGAATCATGTACGGACTATGGTTGGCATCGTTGATGAATTGCCAGCCGAGTACAATAAATATTAGTACGATGGCTACTTTGATGAATACGATGACCGCATTTACCAGCGCCGACTCTTGGGTTCCTTTGATCAGGAGTAAAGTCAGTGCCAACAGGATGATCAAGGCTGGCGCATTCATAATGCCCGTATGAAGTATGCCTGCTGAATCGGTGTAGCTCTCAAAGGGGGAATGCGACCATTCGTAGGGGACAGCTCCCCCCAAGAGCTTGTTTAAATATTCACTCCAAGCAATCGAAACGGTGGCAGCACCCAGTGCATATTCCATGATCAGCGCCCAGCCAATGATCCAGGCTACTAGTTCGCCCATGGTTACGTAGGAGTAAGCATAAGCGCTTCCGGCGATGGGAATCATCGAAGCAAATTCAGCATAGCAAAGTCCCGCAAAGGCGCAACCGATGGCGGCAACAATAAAGGAAAGTGTTACGGCTGGTCCGGCTGCTTGTCCCGCTGCAGCGGCGGTGCGTACAAACAATCCGGCGCCGATGATGGCACCAATTCCCAGGGCGATCAGGTTTCCGGCACCGAGGGTTCTTTTCAGTCCCTTTTCTCCGTCGGCTGCGTGGGCCAGCATCTGGTCGAGGGATTTCTTGGCAAATAAACTCATGAGCAGTTGGTTTTGTGGCTTCTAAGATAATGATTCAGTGGTTAGGTAGTGGCAGTGCTTTTGTTGCGGGAGATGGCCAGGTAGTAAAGTGGTACACCCAGCATGACAATGACCAACCCGGGCCAGGTGAACTCAGGCTTGTAAATGATGAGTAGTATGCAGAACGCTGCACCCATCAAAATATAAATCGCTGGCAGGAACGGATACCCAAAAGCTTTGTAAGGGCGCTCTGCATCGGGTCGCTTTTTGCGTAGGATAAAAATACCGATGATGGTGAGCATATAGAATAAAACCACTACGAAGGAGATCATATCCAACAGTTGCCCATACTTGCCGCTCAAACTCCAGATACTGGCCACGATGGCCTGGATCCAGAGGGCGGTTTGTGGTACGGAGACGGCGTTCAATTCACCGGCTTTCTTAAAGAACAATCCGTCTTTGGCCATGGTGTAGTAAACGCGCGCACCGGCCATGATCAGTCCGTTGTTGCATCCAAACGTAGACACCATGATCAACACGGCAATTACATAGGTTCCTATCCCTGGAAAGATCTTATTCGCAGCGGCAACAGCAACGCGATCATCGGCTGGGAAGGCGAGTTCATTCAAGGGAAGTACATTCAGATACATCAAATTGGCGGATATATAGATCAACGTCACGATGCCGGTACCGAGGAATAGACTGAGTCCGATGTTGCGGTGCGGATTTTTCATTTCTCCCGCGATGAATGTAACGTTGTTCCAGGCATCGCTGCTGAAGATGGATCCAACCATGGCCGCCGCAATGGCACCCATGAGTGCTGCTCCGGAAATGCCGGTCCAGTTGGTAGCGATCGCGGCACTGGCCGCATCTGCAGCTCCTGTATATGTTTGTGCGTTGAATCCGGTCTCCCAATTTTGCGCCCAGAAACTTTCTTTGGTCAATAGAAAACCGAAGGCGATGAGTCCGAACAAAGCCAACAGTTTGGCAGAGGTGAACAAGGTTTGTATGAACTTGCCTTCTTTTACCCCGCGCGAGTTGACATAGGTAAGCAAGCAAATGATGGCGATGGATACGAGTTGTCCGGCATAGACCTTTATGATCCCCGCATCGAACAAAAAATAATTGTTACCAAGTTCGGGAACGAGATAAGCAAGGAATTTGGAAAAAGCTACACCTACGGCGGCAATGGTCGCGGTTTGGATCACGGCGAAAAAACTCCACCCGTACAGGAATCCCATGAGTGGGTTGTACGCTTCTTTTAAATATACGTATTGCCCGCCTGCTTTCGGAAACATGGAGCTGAGCTCGCCGTAACTGAGTGCTGCGGTGAGGGTCATGAATCCGGTGATGAGCCAGATGGCCACGAGCCAGCCGGCACTACCCACGTTTCGAGTGATGTCGGCACTGACGATGAAAATACCGGATCCGATCATGGAGCCAGCCACGATCATGGTGCCGTCCCACAAACTGAGTGTTGGTTTGAAAGAAGTATGCGTTTGGGACATGTAAGGGATTTATTAATCTCGTAAAATAGGGATTTTATGGATTCACGTCGGGCTTTATTATTTTTTATCCTCCCTCTTTTTGCCGATTTTCGACACGCTTAAATTAGCATATGAAAGCAAACCGCCTCACGCAATGGATCTTGATCGCCATGGTACTCGGAATTGGAGTTGGCTATCTCATCCACGAGAACAGTTCCGCCTCCTTCATCGCCACTTTTTCCAAGAACGCGAAGCTGTTGACCACCATTTTCCTGCGACTGGTTCAAATGATCATTGCACCCTTGGTGTTTTGTACGCTGGTAGTGGGCATTGCCAAATTAGGGGATCTGAAAACAGTCGGTCGGGTAGGGGGCAAGGCATTGGCTTGGTTTCTGACCGCCTCACTCATCAGTTTGTTACTCGGACTGGTGCTGGTGAATATATTTCAACCCGGAACGGCCATTGATTTGAGCAATGCCGATAAAACCGGGGCGCAGGATCTGATCGGCAAAACGCAGGAGTTTTCGTTGGCCAAATTCATTGATCATGTTGTTCCACGAAGTGTTTTTGAGGCCATGTCCCAAAATGAGATTCTGCAACTCGTTGTATTTAGTATCTTTTTTGGCGTAGCCGCTACCGCTTTGCACGATCACGCCAAGCCCGTGGTTAAGGCCCTCGATGCTGCCTCACACATCATTCTGAAGATGGTCAGCTACGTTATGAATTTTGCGCCCTTTGGTGTATTTGGTGCGATGGCCGCCGTGATTGCGACCAAAGGACTCAGCGTTTTTATTTTCTACGGACAGTATCTATCCTCATTCCTGGTAGGCATCCTGCTGTTGTGGGTGATCCTCTTCAGCGTCGGATATTTTTTGCTTCGCCACCGGCTTCGCTTGTTGATCCGTCGTATTGCACAACCTATTCTCATTGCCTTCAGCACGTCAAGCAGTGAGGCCGTATTCCCCAAACTCACCGAAGAGTTGGAGCGATTTGGTTGCAAAGACAAGGTAGTCTCGTTTGTATTGCCCTTGGGCTATTCATTCAACTTGGATGGCAGTATGATGTACATGACCTTTGCCAGCTTAGCGATTGCACAAGCGTATGGGGTTCATCTTGACTTGGGTACGCAGCTGACCATGTTGTTGGTGTTGATGCTGACCAGTAAAGGCATCGCCGGTGTGCCACGCGCCTCCTTGGTTGTTGTGACCGCCACTTGTGCCATGTTCAATATTCCCGCCGAAGGCATCGCCCTGATTATACCAATCGATCACTTCTGCGATATGTTTCGTTCCGCCACCAACGTGGTCGGAAATGCACTAGCCACCACCGCCGTGAGTAAATGGGAAGGCGAATTGACCGACGGAACCGAATAATCTAATGTATGATTCATTTTTTACTCGATAGTTTTCATTGGATGCAGCTGTTACAGCCACAGTGGTACATTGCCCACGGCGGACTGTGGCTATTGTTATTTGTGATCTTCGCCGAGACCGGACTCTTCGTCGGATTCTTTTTGCCGGGCGACTCCCTGTTGTTCGTAGCCGGCATCTTCGCTCATGAAATGGATGATCAAACCCATGCACCCGGACTAGCCAATACGTTCCTTGATCTCATTGGATTGGGCAGTTTGCGTGTAGAGGTCATCGATCTGGCCGTATTGATCGGTTTGATTGCGGTGATGGGTGTGCTGGGTAATATGGTGGGGTATTGGACTGGACGAAAGGTGGGGCCAGCGATGTATCATTGGCGCGACCGATTGCTTTTTAAGAAAAAATATTTGCATCAAGCCCACGATTTTTATGAAAAACATGGCGGCTTGGCGGTGATCGGCGCCCGTTTCCTTCCATTCATCCGAACCTTTGCACCCATCGTGGCGGGCATCGTTCAAATGGACTCAAAGAAATTTCACTTCTACAATGTGGCTGGCAGTTTTGCTTGGGTGGCCAGCATGATCTTGTCCGGATTCTATCTTCAAAAATGGATCCTGGCTCAATTCGGCTTCGATCTCAAACAGCATTTGGAAATCATTGTATTGGGCATCGTATTTGTCACCACGGCTCCGGTCCTTTGGAAGATGCTGTCCAACCCCAAAAAGAAAATTACGAGCTAGTCAAACGTTTGCATGAAAACACAAACTCAAGAAGTCTCTTTATTAAATGCAGCGGTCATCGTGGCCGCCTTGGGGTATTTTGTTGACATCTACGATCTGCTACTTTTTACCATTGTACGAGAGCCAAGCTTGGAAGGACTGAACGTCCTCCTCACTGATAAGCATGCGGTCATGACTGCCAGCACCCAGGTAATCAACTGGCAGATGTGGGGTATGCTGATCGGCGGCATACTCTGGGGCGTGTTGGGCGATAAGAAGGGGCGGTTGAGTGTGCTTTTTGGTTCCATCTTGATTTATTCTACCGCTAATTTTCTTACCGGCTATGTTCAGACGGTGGAGCAGTATGCCTATGCCCGTTTTGCAGCCGGGATCGGATTGGCCGGGGAACTAGGTGCCGGCATTACCCTGGTCAGTGAACTGCTTCCGAGAAAAAAACGCGGCATCGGCACCTCCTTGGTGGCGGGTTTTGGCTTGTTTGGTGCGGTCGCAGCCTATTTCACGTTTCATTACACCGAGGATTGGCGACTTTGCTATAAGATTGGAGGTGCATTGGGACTCAGCTTGCTGTTGCTTCGCATCACGGTTGCCGAAAGTGGCATGTTCCAACAATTGAAATCGCAACAGGTACAACGAGGGAACATTCTGATGTTTTTTACCAACCGAAAGCGATTTCGGAAATATGTACTCGCTATTTTGGTCGGATTGCCTACCTGGTTTGTGATCGGCATATTGGTGAATCTTAGCAATCGATTTGCACATGAATTGTACGGTCCGAATCAGATCATTTCCGGCCGAGCCATCATGTATGCCTATGCGGCCATCGCGGTTGGTGATATCTTGATCGGATTCATCAGCCAGTGGTTCAAGAGCCGAAAAAAGGCATTGTATTTATTCTATCTGTTCGCCCTCATCTCCTTTGGATTCTATTTTGGTGGAGGGGTTCGAAATGATGCTACCATGTATCTGGCTTGTGCCATGCTGGGATTCAGTACCGGATTTTGGGCCATTTTTGTCACCATGGGCGCCGAGCAATTTGGAACCAATTTGCGGGCTACGGCGGCCACCACGATCCCCAATATGGTGCGTGGTTCCTTGCCATTGATGAATTTGCTTTTTGTAAACCTATTTCAAAAAAGCTGGCACCTTTCTTTGGTGGAGTCAGCCATTTGGACTGGGTTGATCGTCATGGGCATTACATTTATTGGCGTCTATTTTTCAGAAGAAACATTTGATAAAGACCTGAACTACCTCGAAGTAGAAGAAACGCTGCCCTAGATGCGCCGATTTCTAATCATCCGACTTTCTTCCATCGGTGACATCGTCCTCACCACCCCGGTAATCCGTTGTCTCAAACAACAAGTGCCCGACGCGGAAGTGCATGTATTGACCAAGGCCTCTTTTCGTTCCATTCTACAGCACAACCCCTACATCGATCGATTGCATTTGTTGGGTAAAAACTATTTGTTGTTGATCGATCAGCTTAAACAGCTTGGATTTGAACAGGTGATCGATCTGCATCACAATGCCAAGACGCTTCGAATCAAACGCGATCTGGGTGTTTCCGCTTCCTCCTTCCATAAGCTCAACATCGAGAAGTATTTGCTAACGGCGTTTAAGGTCAATGTGCTTCCTGAAAAGCACATTGTCGATCGGTATTTGGATGCCGTAAAACCCTTGGGGGTTGTGAATGATGGAAGGGGGTTGGATTATTTCATCTCCGAGGCAGATCAACTTAAGAAGGAGGACATGCCGGGTGCGCAGTGGGGCGGATTTGTCGCCGTCGTTATCGGGGCAGCCTTAGGCACAAAGCGCTGGCCCACCGACCATTTCAAATCCTTTTGTCAGCAATTGAATCATCCCATCGTATTGTTGGGGGGGGAGGAAGATCGGGAGCGCGGAGCGGAAATTGCCTCGACAGATCCCATTAAGATTTACAATGCCTGCGGCAAATTTTCATTGAATGAAAGTGCGGACTGGGTGCGCCGGTCAAAATTTGTTGTTACCGGCGATACCGGACTGATGCACATAGCCGCGGCCTACCGGAAACCCATCATTTCAATTTGGGGGAATACCGTTCCTGCTTTTGGGATGACGCCGTATTACGGATCCGATGAGGTGCCGCATGAATTGTTGGAGCATAAGGTATGGTGTAGGCCTTGTTCCAAGATCGGGTATGACCGTTGTCCGATTGGACATTTTTCATGTATGCGGAAGATCGAACCGGAAAAGGTGTTGACGATCGCCCGTCAATGGCTTCATTCTTCTATTGGCTAAGCTCCAGCCAACGCCATTCTTTTTCTTCCAGCAATCGGTTGATCTCGGTAAAACGCTGCGTAATCTTCTCCAATTCGGCATAGGCCAATTCGCTGTTGCTCATTTCTTCGGTCAACTTGATCTTTTCTTCCTGCAATTGTGGGATCTCCTTTTCCAAGGTTTCAAATTCGCGCTTTTCCTTAAAGCTCAATTGCTTCGGCTTCGTAGACTTCTCCACGGGCTCAACGGGTTCGACTTCCGTTTCGTTATTTAATGATTTGGCGGTCTTTTCTCCGGTCTTTTCATTCATTCGATACTGTGCGTAGTTGCCCGGAAAATCGCTGATTACGCCATCGCCTTCAAAAACGAATAGGTGATCCACCAGCCGGTCCATGAAATAACGATCGTGCGAAACAATGAGCATACAACCCGGGTATTCCATCAAAAATTCTTCCAAAATGGAAAGCGTTGGAAGATCCAGATCGTTGGTGGGCTCGTCGAGGATCAAGAAGTTGGGATTCTTAAATAGAATGCAAAGAAGGTGCAAACGGCGTTTCTCTCCACCGCTGAGTTTGTGGATGTACGTGTATTGTTTATCTGGGTCAAACAGAAATCGTTGCAGGAACTGAGCGGCCGATAAGGTACCGCCACTGGCTAATGGAAAATTCTCGGCGATGTCTTTTACAAATTCGATCACGCGGAGTTGTTCATCCATCACCAGCCCTTGCTGGCTGTAGTTTCCGAACACCACGGTTTCACCCACATTGATCTTGCCGCTATCGGCTTCTTCCAGTCCCTGGATCAGATTCAGGAAAGTGGATTTGCCCACGCCGTTCTTGCCGATTATGCCAATGCGTTCCCCGCGTTTGAAGGTGTAGTCGAATCCTTTCAGTAATACGCGGTCTCCATAACGTTTGTAAACTTTTTTCAACTCCAGCACTTTACCACCCAAGCGATTCATCTTCACTTCCAGTACGACGTGTTCCTCGCCGATCTTTCGCTTGGCTTGTTCCTCGATCTTGTAGAAGTTATCCTGGCGGCTTTTGCTCTTGGTGGTACGCGCTTTCGGTTGTTTGCGCATCCATTCCAGCTCGCTGCGGAATTGGTTGCGTGCTTTGTCGATTGTGGCGGTATCGCTTTCGATGCGGGCTGCTTTTTTCTCCAGATAGTTTTCGTAATCGCCCGTGTAGGGGTAGAGGTTGGAGCCATCAAGTTC
This sequence comes from Chitinophagaceae bacterium UBA3430, assembly GCA_002378975.1. Taxonomy (GTDB): domain Bacteria; phylum Bacteroidota; class Bacteroidia; order Chitinophagales; family Chitinophagaceae; genus JJ008. The sequence goes on along the minus strand of DFST01000044.1, from coordinate 9,951 downwards.
CCAGACCTCGTTGCAGACGGAGTCGAGAAAATATCGATCGTGGGTAACGAGGAGCAAGGTGGCGCGGTCTCGGTTCAGGAATTGCTCCAGCCATTCCACCATTTCCACATCGAGGTGATTGGTGGGCTCGTCCATGATGAGTAGAATATCCGGTGGACCAAACGTGATGTCGATCAAGGTTCGTGCCAAGGCTACGCGCTTGCGTTGCCCTCCGCTGAGCGAGAGGACCGTCTGGTCGAGGTGATGGATGTTCAGCTTTCCGAGTATCTGTTTCACTTTGGCATCAAAATCCCAGGCACCCAGTTCATCCATTTCGGAAATGGCACCTGTTATGGCATCGGTATCTGAGGCTTCGCAGGCAGCTTCGTACCGTTTGATCACTCGAATTACCGGGTGCTCGTAAGCAAATATGTTGTCGAGTACCGAGGCAGATTCCTGGAACAAGGGTTCTTGTTCAAATAAGATCACCTGCACATCTTTATGTATCCAGCATTTGCCTGAATCCGGTGTTTCTTGTCCGGCTAGAATTTTCAGTAGCGTCGATTTTCCACTTCCGTTGCGGGCAACTAGTGCGATCTTGTTTCCTTGTTGAATGTGAAAAGTGAGTCCCTGAAACAGTGGTTGAATTCCGTAACTCTTCGATAATCCTTCAGCCGATAAATAATGCATCGTACAAAGGTAGTTCAATTAATCGCCCTGATCAGGCCGATTTCCAGATCCACACGGTGATTAAGGTCGTTAAAGCGAAAACGATCCAGGGCGTCCACCGCTGCCAAGTTTCTTGGTTTTTCTTTTTAGTTAGCCATGCGATGGATAACAGCTCGCTTCGATCCAGTTTGTTCAACCACGGGTAAAGCCTTTCATGTATGCTTTTTGCTTGGACAAATGTCAGCGGCTCAGAGCAAGCGACGATCAATTGCAGGGATGATTCGATTTCCTGCTGTTGACTGAACGAATCGATGTTAACTTGTTTTAACAACTCAATGCATTGGAGTAAATGTTGATGAAGTCCGTTTCGATCCATCCGGTGTGGGTCTAGTGTGGCCACGAAACGTTCCAATTCGACGAGCTGTTTCAGCAGTTGCTCGAAACTGAGGGCCTTGGATTGAAGCGACTGATACTGATGTTGTGCATACCAGCGCTTCTCCAAATAGGCTTGCTTAAGACTGGGGTGGGTCAAGGTTTGGTAGGCCGTGTGGATGGCCCGGAATCGATCAATGGCGCCGGGATCTTGCGGATTGAGATCGGGATGATGCTGCCGGGCCATGCTCCGGTATGCCGACTTTATCTCAGATACGGACGCTGAGGGGGGGAGGCCCAATATGGCGTAATGATCGATCAGCATGGGGGCAAAGGTAATCGGGCCCTTCATGTTTTATCAAAATCTTACCTTTATGGTTGTTTCCTTAAACAGGTTTTTATTATGCAGTCGCGTCGTCGATTTATCATTCAATCCACTCAGGCTGCCGCTGCCCTGACAATGATCCCGGATCTGATCCAGGCACAAGGGGTTACAGGCATACCCTCCGACGAGATCGGCTACACGCAAACTCCCTTGGTCTATACCTATGCTTCCTTGGAGCCCTCCATCGATGCGATGACCATGGAGATCCACTATACCAAGCATGCCGCAGCTTACACCAAGAATATGACGGATGCGCTGACTGCAGAAAAAGTCGATGCAAGCAAAAAGTCAATTGCTGAGTTGATGAGTGAGATTTCCAAATACTCGACCAAAATGCGTAACAATGCCGGCGGGCACTACAATCACGAGTTTTTCTGGAAGTCGTTGCGTGCACCGCGTGCCTTCAACATGCCACCGGATAATTTGATGAAGGCATTCAAGGAGTCATTTGGTTCTTTCGACGTGTTTCAAACTCAATTCACCGATGCTGCCAAGTCGCGTTTCGGAAGTGGTTGGGCTTGGTTGGTGGGTGAAAACGGAAAATTAAAAGTTGGTTCTACCCCGAATCAAGATAATCCCCTGATGGACCTTTCCGATCTGAAAGGCTTGCCGCTCTTGGGATTGGATGTTTGGGAACATGCCTATTATTTGAAATATCAAAATCGTCGGGCCGATTACATCTCCTCGTTCTGGTCGATCGTGAATTGGGACCAAGTAGCAGCCCGGTTTATTAACTGTTAATTTTCCATTTATGAAATTACTTCAGCTCTTTCGTTGGTTTGGGGTGTTTGCCCTGTTGCTAACCCTTTCTGCCTGTCAGCGTGAAATCATATTGCCGGATGGGCCTACGACTCCGACAGATGTTGTGAACGACAACATCACGGTAGTTGCCGGAGTTCGTGGTACGGTCATCGATGAGTCCGGTCGCCCGGTTTCCGGCGCGCTGGTTACCTGTGGGCTGCAAACCCAGTCGACCGATCGGTACGGTACTTTCTCATTTAAGAATATCTCGCTTTCAAAAGCCAACGGCTCTGTCAAAGTGGTAAAGCCCGGTTATTTCACGCACTACCGGAGTTTCCTCAGCACGACTGGGCGTATGCACCAAGTGCGCATCCAATTGCTTCCCAAATCGAACAGTGGCACCTTCGATGCCGCCAGTGGTGGAACGGTCAACTTGTCCAACGGAGCGAAGTTGGTGATGCCAGCCAATGCCGTAGCGGATGCCAGTGGTAATGCCTATAGCGGACAAGTTCAGGTGGCCATGACCTGGATCGATCCTTCCGCTTCGAACTTGGCAGATATCGTGATGGGCGATCTGCGCGGGGTAACCACCGCTGGTCAGGAACGTGGATTGGAAACCTATGGCATGATCGGTGTTGAATTGACCAGTCCTTCTGGGCAACCCCTCAATGTGGCGGCCGGGAAGAAAGCAGATCTAAGTTTTCCTATTCCTGCTAGTTTAAGTGGGACGGCTCCCGCTACCATCGATCTTTGGCATTTCAATGAAACGCGTGCCCGCTGGATGCAAGAAGGAACCGCCACACGCAGTGGCAATATGTATCAAGCACAGGTAAGTCATTTTTCCTTTTGGAACTGCGATGCACCATTTCCGTTGATCGATCTGTGTATGACCTTACAATCGGCTACCGGCAACCAACCCTTGAATAACGTAGCGGTTACTATCCGGCGTCCAAACAATTCTTCTGGTTATGGTCGAACCGATTCGAGCGGACAGCTCTGCGGAAAAGTGCCCAAGAATGAAGCGCTTGTTTTGTCGGTATTGGATCAATGCGGAACGGTGGTTTATACCCAGAACATTGGTCCATTTACAGCCAATACGGACTTGGGAGTCATTCAGGTGACCATTCCGACGCCCAATCAAGTAACCATTACCGGAACCGTAACCGATTGCAGCAACAATCCAGTAACCAATGGTGCTGTTTTGATCTATACCGGTGGCGCCTTTGCGTACACCGTGCCTGTTACCAATGGAGCTTTTTCACACACCATACTCCGTTGCAACGGTGGTACGTTAAATTTCAATGTCTTGGGCGTGGACTACAATACCTTACAGCAGGGGGTACCGTATAGTGGAACGGCCACAACTGGAACTGCCAATGTGGGAGCCATTCAGGCCTGCGGTACCGCTGCAACCGAATTCATTGAGTTACTCATCGATGGAACGCCATATAATTTTGTTTCTCCGCCAGATCAAGTCAGCATCAGGGATTCAGCCTCGGCTCCACCATTCAATGCCTGGGTATCCGGTGTTCGCATCAACCAGGGAGGAGGAACCAATATTACCACGGCGGTCAACTTTAATTTCAATCACAACGGAGTTGTGGCCAACGGTTTGCCGCTGCAAACTGCAACCGTTTATTTATCCCAAACACTCAGTAGTCAGCAAATCGTGACGGTGAACCCGACCATGAATCTCACCGGTTATGGAGTACCTGTAACCGGATTTGCGGAAGGCAATTTCAATGTATGGATGAATTTTGGAGGCACGAACCGAAATGTGGTTTGCACCTTTAAAGTTCGACGGTAACAAAAATCCGTCAATAAAAAAGGGGAATCAATGATTCCCCTTTTTTATTTCACGTCTGTTTGTCAACAGGCGGTCGTTTTTATTGGTAGCTCTCCACTGGTTCGCAGGTGCAAACTAGGTTTCGATCTCCGTGTGTATTGTTCACCCGGGCAACCGAGGGCCAGAATTTTGCTAGGGCCACGTAAGGCAATGGGAACACGGCAGTTTGTCGAGTGTAATCATGTGTCCAAACATCGGCAATAGCCATGGCTTGTGTGTGCGGGGCATTCTTGAGCGGATTGTCCTTTTTGTCGGATCGACCCTCCTCAATGGCGCGAATTTCTTCCCGGATGGAGATCAAAGCATCGCAGAAACGGTCGAGCTCGGCTTTGTCCTCACTCTCCGTGGGTTCAATCATGATCGTACCAGCTACGGGGAAGCTCATGGTGGGTGCGTGGAATCCATAATCCATGAGTCGCTTCGCCACATCTTCCGCTTCGATCTCTACCGATTTTTTGAAGGGGCGCAAATCGACGATGAATTCATGCGCGCAGAGTCCGTTGTGGTTGGTATACAAAATATCGTATTGTCCCTCCAGGCGAGCCCGCATGTAATTGGCATTCAGAATCGCGTATTCAGTAGCGGCACGTACACCGATTGCGCCGAGCATGCGAATGTATCCGTACGAGATCAACAGAATTGCTGCAGAACCAAAAGGGGCAGCGGAAACCGCGTACTTGTTATCGGTGGTTACGTGACCGGGCAGGAAGGGGGCTAGGTGTGCTTTCACACAAATGGGGCCCATGCCGGGACCACCACCGCCGTGCGGAATGGCGAAGGTTTTGTGCAAGTTCAGGTGACAAACATCGGCGCCGATTAATCCGGGTGCGGTCAGACCAACCTGTGCATTCATATTCGCACCATCCATGTATACTTGTCCGCCGTGTTGATGTACGATGTCCGTGATCTCGATCACCGTTTCTTCGTACACCCCGTAGGTACTTGGGTAAGTGATCATGATACCGGCCAACTCCGAACTGTATTGTTCGGCTTTCGCCCGTAGGTCGGTTACATCGATGTATCCATTCTCCAGGGCTTTCACCACTACTACTTTCATGCCGGCCATGACGGCGGAAGCGGGGTTGGTACCGTGTGCGGAGATCGGAATCAACATTACATTTCGGTGATGATCGCCGCGTGATTCGTGATAGGCGCGAATGGTGAGCAATCCCGCGTATTCTCCTTGAGCTCCGCTGTTGGGTTGCAAGCTGCAAGCGTCAAATGCTGTTACGTCGCAGAGGTAATCGGACAATTCTTGAAGAATCTGTTGGTAGCCGGCGGTTTGTTCGGTAGGAACAAACGGATGCATGCTGCTCCAGCCGGGCCAACTCAATGGCATCATTTCCGTGGCCGCATTCAACTTCATGGTGCAGCTTCCCAAGGAGATCATCGATGTGTTCAGCGAAAGATCCTTATTCTCGAGCGATTTGATGTAGCGCATCATCTGACTTTCACTGCGGTGGCTGTTGAACACCGGATGCAACATGTAGGTAGACTCACGCTGGAAGGTGACAGGGATTCCGGTTTCTGTACGTGTTGGGTCCAGCGAAAAAGAAACAGGGTCGGTGTCGTTCTCAAAACAATTGATCAAGTCAAAAAGGTCGGATGCCTGGGTGGTCTCGTCGATCGATATTCCGATGTGGTTGGAATCGATGTAGCGTAGATTGATGTGTTGGTGGAGCGCTTTTTCGCGAATGCGGGGCACCTGATCGGTCTGAATGGTGATCGTGTCAAAATATCCGGATCCGATCCGCTCGTATCCGCGTGTCTCCAACGCTTCAGCTACCACTTGCGTGTAATGAGCGATGCGTTGCGCGATTTCTTTCAATCCTTGTGGACCGTGATATACCGCATACATCGCGGCCATGTTTGCTAGCAGTGCTTGTGCGGTGCAAATGTTCGAAGTGGCTTTTTCGCGTTTGATGTGTTGTTCGCGTGTCTGCAGGGCCATGCGGAGGGCACGCTCCCCGTTGGCATCGATGCTTACGCCGATGATGCGACCGGGCATGGAGCGTTTGAAATCATCCTTGGTGGCAAAGAAGGCAGCATGCGGGCCCCCGTAACCCAGGGGTACGCCGAATCGTTGGGAAGATCCAACCGCTACGTCCGCGCCCAATTCTCCCGGTGGTGTGATCAACGTTAGGGCCATCAGATCGGTGGCCATCACTACATATCCGCCAACGGCATGGACTTGATTGATGAAACCGCGGTAATCGACCAGCTCGCCAAGATTATTGGGATATTGAACGAGTGCACCAAAATAAGTTTGATCCAGGGAAGCCTGTTGAAGATCGCCGACAATGATCTCGATGCCGACCGGCAGGGCACGAGTCTTGAGCAGATCCAGTGTTTGCGGGAAAACCTGTTCGTCTACAAAGAAACGTGGACGTTCAATGTGATCTTGTTTGTTCAGTGCGTTAAAGAACATGGTCATCGCCTCCGCAGCGGCCGTGCCCTCATCAAGCAAGGAGGCATTGGCAATGGGAAGTGCGGTAAGGTCCGACACGAGTGTCTGGTAATTCAACAAGCTTTCTAGTCGACCCTGCGCGATCTCCGCTTGGTAGGGCGTGTACTGGGTGTACCAGCCTGGGTTTTCAAAAATATTGCGCAGGATGACGGAAGGCGTAATGGTGTTGTAATAACCTTGCCCGATGTAGGTCTTGAACACTTGGTTCTTGGCAGCCAATGTCTGCATGTGTTGCAAGTAGGCATACTCGGTCATCGCCTCCGGCAACTGGAGCGATCGTTTCATTCGGATGTTAGCCGGTACGGTTTGATCGATCAGCGTCGAAAGGTCGGTGATGCCGATGGTCTGCATCATCGAATCAAGGTCGGTTTCACGCGGACCCAAATGACGTTGTTGGAATTCGGAATTCGAGGTGCCGGGCAGAGACATGGTCGGGTATATTTGAATGTGCCGCAAAGTTACATTCGACGATTCAGATCGATGTGCTTTGTGGAAGGGTGGGGATAATCCGTGAAATCCTTTTTCTTTGCCTCATGTCCGATTTACCCGCTCATTGGAAAAGACTGGCCGAATCCCGGCTCAAGCAATACCGTCAGTTCCTCGACCGGGTCAACCGAAATCGGGTGTTGCCCTTGCTGCCCGAACTCCACGAAACCGCCACGGCAGCGACCGATTGCCTGCAATGTGCCCAGTGTTGCAAAAGCTTTTCCCCCCGATTCAAAACGCCCGATATCAAACGAATCAGCCGGGTGATGGGCTTACGCGAAAGTGAATTCATCGAACGGTTTCTCAAGGTGGATGAAGAAGGTGACTACGTGACGAAAACCACTCCCTGCCCGATGTTGGGGGCCGACAATTATTGTTCGATCTATGAGGATCGTCCTTCCGATTGTCGACGGTTCCCCTACACCGACGAAGATGTACTGGTCAAGCGTTCCCGCATTACACTGGAGAATGTTCGGTTTTGCCCCATCACGTACCGGGTTGTGGAAGGTTTGATGAAAAAACTCGCCGATCGTTGATCAATATTCGAATTTTCTCAGACTGGGTGCTCGAAGCCAGGTAACGATCACGACCAAGATGGTCACGATGCCACCAAATAGCACGGAGGGAACTGTACCCAGTGCCCGTGCCGCGAATCCACTTTCAAATTGTCCCAGCTCGTTGCTGCTGTTGATGAATAAAGAGTTCACACTGGATACCCGTCCCCGCATGTGATCGGGGGTTGTCAATTGCAAGATCGTACCGCGGATCACAACACTCACCCCATCGAACATCCCTGCCAGTAACAGTGCGCCGAAAGAGATCCAGTAGATATTGGAAAGGCCGAAAAGCAAGATGCAGATGCCAAAACCGGCTACGGCATAGAATAACCGCTGACCCTGTTTTTGTTTCATGGGACGTACGGTCATCAAGACGATCGTGATGATGGAGCCGATGTCGATCGCGGCGTTCAGCCAGCCAAAGCCAATTGGGCCCACATTCAGGATCTCATCGGCGAACTCCGGAACCAAAGCCACCACTCCGCCAAACAACACCGCGAACAGATCCAAGCTCAAGGCGCCCAGCATGATCTTGTTGCTGTATACAAAGCGAAGTCCTTCTTGTACACTCTGCCAGGCGGAAAGATCTTTGGCAGGGGCCAGGATTGGTTTCTTACCTATGCGTATCAGGAAAAGCGCTGAAAGGATCACATAGATCAAAATAATGATGTAGGTATTGTTCACGCCGAACCAGGCGATCAGGAATCCGGAGCTGGCATGACCGATGATGGAAGCGATCAGCCAAGTAGAGGAGCTAATGTTGGCAGCTAGCGGCAACACATCGCGGGGCACCAATTGGGAGATCAGGGCATGGGTGGTTGGACCGGCAAATGCACGAATCACCCCGGTGCAAAAAATGATCAGATAAAAAAGCCAGGGCAAGGTGTTGCGGGAGAAGTTCGATATGATCAGGGGGTGTGTTAACACAACCATGGCCAGGGTGCAGACGCCGTAGATGATTACGGAGCGCAGGAGCAGGGTCCGCTTGTCGGATCGATCGATCACATGCCCGGCATACAAGGCCAAACAAAATACTGGAACGAATTCGGCGAGTCCGGCCAATCCGATCGAAAATGAGTCATGGGTGATCTGAAAGAGTTGGTAGGCAGCTACGGTCCCCAACATGCGCAAAGCCATGATGAGGAAAAAACGGGCGACGATGAAATGTCGGAACTCTGCGTGTTGCAATGGTTGCAGTCCCGGTGAACCGGCGAACAACTTCATGCAACAAAGATACTAGGAGAGGGTCAGGAAGTGTTGCCCGGGCTCGTAGTCCTTTTCCAGTGCTTCCAGCATCTGCTGAAAATGGGCTGGATTATCAATGAAATCTGCTTGGGATACATCAACCAACAGGGTGGGGACGGATTGATTTTTCAAATAATGGCTGTAGGTGTCTTGCAGGTTTTGCAAGTAGCTATCCGGAATGTTCTGTTCGTAAGAGCGGTTGCGGAGGCGAATATTCTGCTGAAGTTTCGAAATGGGCGCATGCAAGTAAACCAGCAGGTCGGGTTGGATCAGTTGCTGGTGAATGATGTCGAACAGCCGTTGATAGAGCCGGAACTCATCCGCGGGCAACGTGACTTTTGCAAACAGCAAGCATTTGGTAAAAAGGTAATCGGAGATCGTGACTTGTTGAAAGAGATCCGTCTGCTGAATCAACTCTTTGAGTTGCTTGAAGCGCTCGGCCATGAAGAATAGCTCGACCGGAAACGCATATTGATCGGGTTTCTCGTAGAATTTGGGCAAGAAGGGGTTGTCGGCAAATTCCTCCAACACCAAACGGGCATGGTAGTGCTTGCTCAGCAAGTTGGCCAGGGTGGTCTTTCCGGCACCGATGTTGCCTTCGATCGTAATGAAATGATGCTTCATGGAAGGGCGACAAATTACGCCATTTCTTCGGCTCAGAATGTCTTTGCTTTTATTGGCTGAATTCGTTCACAGGGAGTGGATCCGGACATCTTTCCAAAAGCGTTAGGATGGAACAATCCAGAACCGGATGGATGCTCGATCCGGCAATCTCTGCCAAAGCGGTTAGGGCAAACCGACGGTTGGCCAGTTCGGGGTGGGGGAGGATGAGGGTATTTGATTGATGGATATGGTCGCCGTATAGCAAGATGTCAATATCAATGGTTCGGGGGCCATATTTCTCTGTTCGTGTTCTGCCCAATTTTAATTCGATGGATAAAATTTCTTGCAACAGCGTTTCCGGTGCTAATTCGGTGGATAGGCATACGGCCTGGTTGAGAAAAGCAGGTTGATCGGTCAATCCCCAAGCGGCCGTTTCATACAAGGCCGACGTATAGACTACATGGCCGAGATCGGAAAGGGCGGATCTGGCTTGTTCCAAAAATTCAGATCGATTCCCTTGGTTCGACCCCAACAATAAGTGGCATTGGTGCATGGTACAAATATCCGTATTTGCCATCCCGAACTACCCCTAATTCGGATA
>DFST01000043.1 GCA_002378975.1 Chitinophagaceae bacterium UBA3430 | reverse complement strand
CCGAACTACCCCTAATTCGGATACATTTGCAGAGCCCATGTCGAACGCTTCGCACCCATACAGCCAGACCCGCGCGCTATTGGCCATCACCAAGGCCAGCTTCAAGGCCATTTTTGCCAACCCGAGTGCCATCATTTTCAGTGTGCTGTTTCCCATTATTTTCATTTTGATCTTTGGCGCCTTCGACAATGGGGGTGGAGTGAGTTACCGCATCGCCCTGACGCCCGATTCAGACACCACCTCCGAATTTTATCAGGGCCTGATCCAAACGCCCGTGATCAAGGTGAAAACATTCGACGACTCCCTGCAGCTGCAACAGGAATTGCAAAAAGGCAAGTTGACGGCGGTTTTACAGATCATAACGGACAGCCATTCAAATAGTCGGATCGTCGTTCGTTCTACCACTGCCAGCGGAAATACGTTGGGTTCCTTCTTGCCTGTACTGGATTACATTCGGATGCGGATCGAGCAGGCCAGTCAGGATCCTTCGATGGCGTCTATTCAGATCGATCCACCCATCATTACCGAAGTGCGGAAATATCGGCAGATCGATTTCATTCTGCCTGGTCAGCTTGGATTTTCCATTTTGTTCTCCACGCTGTTTGGAATTGCCTTCTCTTTTTTTGGGTTGCGGGAGCAATTGGTGCTGAAACGATTTTATGCTACGCCCATCAATCGGTTGAATATTTTGCTGGGGGTTGGGGCTAGTCGATTATCCTTTCAACTATTGAGTGTGACGGTGTTGCTTTTATTCGGGCATTTTGCCATGGACTTCACCCTACATGCCGGCGTGACTACTTTCTTGGAGATCATCTTCATGACGATCGTAATGCTGTTTTTGTTAATGGGCGTCGGACTCATCTTCAGCAGCATCGTGAAAAGCGATACGTCCATCCCGTTGCTGATCAATTTATTTGGATTTCCACAAATGATGCTATCCGGGACTTTCTTTCCCATCGATGTATTTCCCGGATGGTTGCAACAATTCTGTAAGATCCTTCCGCTCACCCAATTCAACGATGCCATCCGAAAACTGGCCTTTGAAGGAGTACCCATCTGGGGTTGTTGGTCGGAATTGTTGATCCTGGGCGCTTGGATGTTTGTGATCTATTTCATCGCTGCCCGTACCATAAAATGGGAATGATTCGCCCCATGCGTCCTGTCAAACTCCTGTTTATAAGCCTGCTGTTTTTTTTCGGTTTGTTGACCGCAGTGGGATTGCTATTCCCGGCCACGGTACATATTTCCAGAGCCATTGATCTACGGGGACAAAGAAAAACGGACTTAATGCAACGGATCGTTGACGCCAGCTTTCAGGCTTGTTGGTTGGGTGATTCCGGACAGCTGTTGATGAAGAATGGGATTCGTCGGACCGATAGTTCGATTTTTGTTTCCCTGTCAAATTCAAAACAACAGTTGGGTTGGGTCTTTCACGGAACGGATGGCGCCATCACCATGCAGGCGCGGATCGATGTCGCATTGGGTTGGTTGCCCTGGCAACGTTTTCAAAGTTTACTCATGGAGCCAAGGTATGGTCCTTGGTTGGAGGCCCAATTGAATAAATTCCAGCAATGTTTGCTTGACGACCAAGTGGTCTATTCTCCCTGAAGAAATTTTAAATTTCTTCGAATGCCCTCCCAGCCGGTTCGACGAATCGGCGAATCCCGAAACAGTTCCTGAAAGGTCTCCTCAGATAGCGCCTCCCAATCTCTATTCGTCAAGTTCAAGACACCGGGAATGGGTGCGAAACTAGGTTCCTGCGTAGGTCGGCTGAATCGGTTCCAGGGACAAACATCTTGGCAAGTATCGCATCCGAAAAGCCATCCATCGAATTTTCCCTTCATCTCCGTGGGAATCAGTTTTTCTTTCAGCTCGATGGTGAAATAGGAAATACACTTGCTGCCATCGATGGTGGGTCCGGGTAAGATCGCTTGGGTCGGACAAGCATCGAGGCAGCGGGTACAGGTTCCACAATGATCGGTAGTAACCGGTGGATCGGGTTCCAGTTCCAGGTCCGTGATCAAGGTAGCGATGAATAAAAAGGATCCTTGTCGTTTGTTGATGAGGTTTCCATTTTTTCCAATCCAGCCCAGTCCGCTACGTTTGGCCCAGCTGCGTTCGAGCACAGGAGCCGAATCGACAAATCCACGACCCACCACTTCTCCGATCTCATCATGTAGGATGTTCAGAAACTCTTTCAATTTATTACGGATCACCGTGTGATAATCCTGTCCGTAGGCATATTTCGAAATGCGTAGGTCGGTGTTAGATTCCGGGGTGGCCGGAAAGTAATTGTACAGGAGTGTAATGACGGAACGCGCTCCGGGTACGAGTAAAGTGGGGTCTACCCGCAGATCAAAATTTCGTTCCATGTATTGCATGGAGCCTTGGTATCCATTATTTAGCCACTGCTCCAACCGGCGCGCGTCCTCGTCTAATTTTTCCGCCTTGGAAATGCCACATTGGTCAAATCCCAATGTGCGCGCAATCTTTCTGATTTGCTCGCTTTGTTGAGATCGATGGTGGAAGGAATGCATCAAGGTCGTTGAGCTATTTGCAGGAGTTAAGAAGCTGTTGAAGGATCAGTTGACGGATCTCCGCATGAACCTCTGCTTTTTCCTCCGACAGCAGTGTTTTGACCAGCACCAAACTCGCATATCCATTGCAATAGTCGACGACCGGCCAGGTTCCAAACAAACCAGGACTGGTGAGCGCATCGGCCACACCGTTTTTTCCTTCGATTACCCAGGCGCCGGAAGCATATTGAAATCTTTCGGCGGCTTTGGGGGCGTATCGAATCGGCAAGCCTTCTGTCTGAATCTTACGCATTTCCTCGATCGATTCCGGACTCAGGAATTGTACTCCATTTACTTTGCCATTGTTCAATAGCATGACCTGAAAGCGCATATAGTCGTCTGCATTGGAGAGCGCACCTCCCGATGGGTTGATCAATCCGCCATTGAGGTTGGTGAAGGTGGTACGACGCATGCCGATCGGATTCAAGAGTTTGGTCTTGATCAGTACGTCAAATTTTTTCTTGCTGACTACTTCCAGTACACGTCCAAGCACATTCAGTCCCACATTGCCATACCAAAAATCCGTACCGGGATTGACCCGAATTTTTCGAGCGGCCATCTCATCTACTTCTTCTTGCAGCGATTCAAATTTCCGTCGATCGGCCAGGCGTTTCAGCAGGCGGTCTTCGTCGGTAATGCCCGTTGTATGGCTAAGACACTGCCGGATCGTGACGTAGTTTTTAAAGTATTTGCCAAACTCGGGCAAGTAATTGACGACTGGGTCGTCCAAACTGATCTTGCCTTCTTCCACCATTTTCATGGTCAGTGCGGCGGTCAGCCATTTGCTGCAGCTGGCAATCGGCACTTGTGTTTTCGTATTGAAATCACCCAATTCCTTTTTGAAGATCAGGGAATCTTTGTTCCAGATCAGTACCACCACGTCGTTTCCTAGCTTTTTTTGGTTGTTGTCGATTTTGGCCGACAGGTTATCCCAGTTGGGTTGGGCCAGCGCAACCTGAAATACTAGCAGGTGCATGAAGAAAAAGATGACTACTGGGCAGCGCAGTACACGAGAAACTGACATAGTTACGGGGTTTGCGGGATTGGATTGGGGTTTGAGCGATTGGTTTAGTACAAAATTAATGCGATATGAACTTAAGCAATTATACCATCAAAGCAGCAGAAGCGGTGCAGCAGGCCCAGCAACTGGCATTCAATGCCCAGTGCCCCAACATCGAAACCGCCCATATACTCAAGGCGCTATTAAGCCAAGAGGACACTACGGTCACCTATCTGTTGAAAAAGAACAACGTAACCACCGGAGTAGTAGCTACCAAGCTGGATGAGTTGGTCGCGAAGCTCCCCAAAACTTCCGGGGAGGCAGGCCAGCAAATCAGCCGGGAAGCGAACCAATTGGTGTTGCGGGCAGGCGCTGTGCTGACTCAATTTGGCGACGAATTCGTCACGCCCGAACATTTACTCTTGGCGCTGCTTCAAGGCAATGATCCCACGGCCACGTTGCTGAAGAACGCGGGACTGAATGAATCCGACCTGATCAAATCCATCAAGGAGTTGCGTAAGGGTGAAAAGGTAACGTCGGCTACGCAGCAATCCGAATACAATGCGCTCAATAAATACGCTAAAAATTTGAACGAGTTTGCCCGGCAGGGTAAGTTGGATCCGGTGATCGGCCGCGATGAGGAGATACGTCGGACTTTACACATTCTCTCGCGGCGCACGAAGAACAATCCGATCCTGGTTGGTGAACCCGGCGTGGGTAAAACGGCCATTGCGGAAGGCATTGCACATCGGATCGTTAGTGGCGACGTGCCGGATAATCTCCGTTCCAAGATCATCTATGCGCTCGACATGGGACAACTCATTGCCGGTGCGAAATACAAGGGTGAATTTGAAGAGCGCTTGAAATCGGTTGTGAAAGAAGTGGCCGATAGTGATGGTAGCATTATTCTGTTTATCGACGAGATCCACACGCTGGTGGGTGCCGGTGGGGGCGAAGGGGCAATGGATGCAGCCAATATTCTTAAACCAGCCTTGGCTCGGGGAGAATTGCGGGCCGTTGGCGCGACGACACTGAATGAGTATCAAAAATATTTTGAAAAGGATAAAGCGCTCGAACGTCGTTTTCAGAAAGTGATGATCGACGAGCCTTCCATGGAAGATGCGATCTCCATCCTGCGCGGGTTGAAGGATCGCTATGAAACACACCACCATGTGCGTATCAAGGATGAAGCCATCATTGCCGCGGTGGAATTGTCGACCCGATACATCACCGATCGTTTCCTTCCCGATAAAGCCATCGACTTGATCGATGAAAGTGCCGCCAAGCTTCGTTTGGAAATGAATTCCATGCCGGAGGAATTGGATACGTTGGAGCGACAGATACGTCAGCTTGAAATCGAGCGGGAGGCCATCAAACGGGAGAATGACGAGGTGAAGCTAAAGGAGTTACAAACGGAGATTGCCAACCTGGTTGTGATGCGCGATACCCTCAAGGCAAAATGGAAGATGGAAAAAGAGCAGGTGGATTTGATCCAAGAGGCCAAACAGTCCATCGAAACACTTCGCTTGCAGGCCGAGCGCGCCGAGCGCGAGGGAAACTATGGCGAGGTGGCTGAGATCCGTTACGGAAAGATAAAGGAGCAGGAAAAGCGGATCTTGGAACTGACTGATCAACTGGAGCAATCGGCCGAAAAAAGACTTTTGAAAGAGGAGGTTGATGCGGAGGATATCGCCGAGAGTGTGGCCAAGGCTACCGGCATTCCGGTGGCGAAAATGTTGCAGAGTGAACGTGAGAAACTGTTGCAATTGGAAGCGCATTTGCACGAGCGGGTCGTAGGACAAGAAGAAGCGATCACGGCCGTGGCCGACGCGATCCGACGCAGTCGGGCGGGACTGCAAGACCCGAAACGTCCCATTGGATCGTTCATCTTCTTGGGTACGACCGGTGTGGGCAAGACGGAATTGGCAAAGGCATTGGCTGCGTATTTATTTGATGATGAAAGTTTGATGACCCGCATCGACATGAGTGAATATCAGGAGAAGCATACCGTTTCTCGTTTGGTCGGTGCTCCTCCCGGTTATGTAGGATACGAAGAGGGCGGGCAGCTCACGGAAGCCGTTCGTCGTAAACCTTACAGTGTGGTTTTGTTGGATGAGATCGAAAAAGCACACCCGGATGTGTGGAACGTGTTGTTGCAGGTATTGGATGACGGCAGGCTGACCGACAATAAAGGACGTGTGGTCAATTTCAAGAATACGATCATCATTATGACCAGCAATCTGGGTAGTCATTTGATCATGGAAGCGTTCGATCGCATTGAGGAGAAGTCGGTGGGAGAAGTGATGGACCGAACCCGCCTGGAAGTGATGGGACTTTTGCGCCAAACCGTTCGTCCCGAATTTCTGAATCGGGTTGATGAGATCATTTTGTTTCAGCCACTGCTGAAATCCGAGATCAAGGGGATCGTCAAGATTCAAATGCAGGGCTTGTCGAAGTTGCTGGCTGAATCTGGCATCCAGCTCCATTTCAGCGACTATGCACTGGCTTACTTGAGTGAGCAGGGATTCGACCCTCAATTTGGTGCCCGTCCCTTGAAACGACTGATCCAAAAACAGATCGTGAACCCCCTGAGCAAGAAGATCCTGGCCGGAGAGGTGGACCGCACCCAACCGGTGTTGGTGGACGTCTTTGATCAAACCGTGGTGTTCCGAAATGAACCCGCAGAAAAGGTGCTTCATCAGTGATTTTCACGTTTTATTAAGCAGTATAATCAGCTGAAAAACAATCATATGTAATGGGTATTCAAAATCAGTCTTCTCGAGACTTGGCTGGCATTCAAAAAACATTATCTTCAGCCCGAAACCGACAAACAGCTGTTTGCGTGAACAATTCCCTCGGTTTCGTGTTTTACAAAAAATCCCTTTTTGTCAAAAAAGGGTAAACAGAAAAAATCATGGCATTTAAAAAAGACGACATTATCATAATCGAGCCACGCGAGATCTTCGTGGGCAAGAAGGATGCACCGGTAACCTTGGTTGAATTTGGGGAATACGAAAATGAGGAGTGTGCCAAAGTCAATGAGGTGGTTAAGCAATTGTTGGAGGAATATGATGGTAAGATTCGGTTTCAGTTTCGGCATTTCCCGTTGACTTTGATTCATCAACGTAGCCTGAAGGCCAGCGAATCGGCTGTGGCGGCTGCACAGGAAGGAAAATTTTGGGAAATGCATTGCGTGCTGTTCAACAACCGACGTAATCTCGGAACTACTAGTTTGAAGCTTTATAGCAAAGAGGCCGGCGTCAAGAACAAGAAGTTCTTGGATGATCTGGTAAATGGTGTTTACGGATGGCAGATCCAGGATGACCTCAAAGAGGGGCACAGTCGTGGAGTAAAAGAATTGCCTGCTTTCTTCATTAATGAGGAAGTTTTCTCCGGCAAGCCAACCTTTGCCAACCTGAGCGAGGCAATCGACAAAGCCATTCGTAAATCCAAGTCCAAGTCCAAGACTCCGGTCAAGGTCGCTCCCAAGGTAACGGCATCCAGACCTGCAGAGAAGTCATCGGGCAGAGCCTCCTCAAAGTCTACCGCTTCCGCTAAGCAAAAGCAAAAAGCATAATTTATCTCCCGACTTAGTGTCGGGATTTTTTTTGCCTCATTCAGCGTTGTTATTTGATAAATTGCAACGTGTCTATTTCCCTTACCTCCATTCGAAACCCTTTTTTTATCGGCATAGCCGGCAGTGGCATGAGTGCCTTAGCTCAATACCTGCAGGGCACGGGTCGATCTGTTCGCGGCAGCGATCGGCTTTTTGCCAACTCCAGTGAGATTCGCGACAAGTTGGAAGCGATGGGCATTCATTGCTTTCAACAGGACGGCTCCGGCATCAACGAGCAGGTCGATTGCATCATTGTTTCTACGGCGGTGGAAGACAGTGTACCGGAGGTTCAACTTGCGAAACAACGACAGTTGCCCATTTTGCATCGATCCGATCTGCTGGCCATGATCGCCGCCAGTCGAAAGACCATCGCGGTGGCGGGTACCAGCGGTAAGAGTACCACCAGCGCGATGTTGTTTTCCATTCTGGAGCGGGCTGGTTATGGCCCCGGCATCATCAGTGGCGCCGGACTTACACGTTTGATCAATCAGGGAAAAATTGGGAATGCAGAGGTCGGAACCGGAGATTGGCTGATCATCGAAGCGGATGAAAGTGATGGGTCGATCGTGCATTATCATCCGGAGATCGGGGTATTGCTGAACATTGATAAAGATCACCAGGAATTGGACGAACTGGTGCGCCTGTTCACCATTTTTCGAGATCAGAGCAATCAGTTTAGCACGAATCGAAGCTATGCGTTGACCGGTTCCTTATCGCTCAGCGCCGATCGTGATTTTTCCAACGTCCCTTCGTCAAACACGGCCTATGTGGCCACTGATTTCAATCAATCCGGTCTGCAGATCCAGTTTCGGATCAACCAGGTGCCGTTTGTGTTGAATCAAGTAGGAAAGCACAATATGGAAAATGCGCTGGCTGCAGCAACCGTGGCGCATCTGATTGGTGTTCCGCTGGAGACCACTTCCGATGCCTTGCGCGATTATGAAGGGATTTATCGTCGGCATCAGGTACTTGGACAAAAAAATGGCGTGTGGGTGATCGATGATTTTGCACACAATCCGGCTAAATGTGCGGCCTCGATCCGTGCTTGTCAACCGATCGCATCCAAATTGATCGCTTGGTTTCAGCCGCACGG
>DFST01000049.1 GCA_002378975.1 Chitinophagaceae bacterium UBA3430 | reverse complement strand
TTGAATACGGATACCGATATCTGGCGGGCACATACACCCCCGTTGTTTACAACCAGCCAGCGGTCGTTCATGCCGTCGCCGTTTGGCGTAAAGGCATCCATCACCTTGATGCAATAAGGCAAAACAGTCACCAGTACATTGTCGGTCGATACACAATTGTTGTTTCCTCGAACGCTTAATACGTACGTGGTAGTGGTTGAGGGATTAACGCTTGGTGTATAGGTATTCGCACCGGTGATATTGGTATTGGGTGTCCAAGCGATGGAGGTCGGATTGGAAGTACCGGTTCCATCAAGCGTGACTTCATCCCCGGCGATGATCGATTTATCCGGTCCGGCATTGGCGAACGCTCCGGTGATAACGGTTATGGCTGTGCTTTTAGAAAAGGTGCAGCTAACGGGGTGGGTCATGGAAACATCATCGATGGCAAAATCATTGCCGAAGGAGGATAGATTACGTCCAATGATCGATAGCTCAGCCGTTGTATTCGATCCGCTGTTCCAGCTATAGGATGCTTGCTGCCAAAGACAAGCTGTTGCGGATGCGGTGCTTGTACTCGTGGCCGTATTTCCGGTAATGGGGGTTCCGTTCATTTGTAGCTCAAGCTGAGCGGGACTGTTTGGATCGATCGATTGCAGCCAGTATTGAACCGTATAAGTTGTGTTCGGGGTAACGGATACTTTTTGAGACCAGATTTTCAAATTGGGTACCGTGGCACCATCTATGGCCATCATCCTTCCGCTGCCACTTGTGTGATCGGTACACAATTGGAACTGCGGCTCGAATTGACGGCCATTGTACACAATGCTGTATGCCCGTTGCGCAAAACCGGGATTGGCCGGGTTAGGTGGATACGGATAGCCAGTATACTGACTCTCAAATGCAACATCCCCTTTTTCAAAATCCCCGTTGTCGATCAGGTTTCTATTTCGAGGAACCAAACTCGTTACCGTATAGACCGTATTCTCAGTGGGAGAGGCGGTCGTGAAGGAGGTGTTGGGATTTACTATGCTCGGATCATTTGGCATGGACGTCCAGCTGTAAGTTCCTCCTCCGGTAGCATACAGTGGCAATGTAGATCCGGTGCAAAAGACCGAATCGGGCCGAATGTTCAGCGAATTGATTGGAGCCGTTAGGGTGATGCTTGACGGGGATGAGATAACCGTGCCGGAGGGCCCCGCAGCATCTTTTATGGAAACGAATACGTTTGATACTGCTCCCAATCCGGCAAACAGGTTGGTACTTGTAAAGGGTCCGCCGTTGTAACTGTACGTGTAAGGCGGCGTGCCTCCTGTTCCATAAACTGCTATGAAGCCATTCGTAGCGCCCGCACAAGTAGGGCCCACGGCACTATAACGAATGCCCAACGGCTGGGCCGAGGTAACCAGGGAATAAAAGAGTAGAAGCAGGGACAGATAAATAGAACGATGGGTTCCGGACGACGTTTCCATTCTCATAGTGGGGCAATTCGTTATGGGATCAAAAAAATCCGTTACAAGGATACCGGATGCTACACAGAATAGAAACGGGAGGGCTCCCTCAATACTACATCATATAAGTTAAATGGTTGATATTCAATACTAATTTAGTACATCAGGACTACTTCAAAAGTTGAATGTGTGCCGATTCCCTTTTCTTCCCTCATTCTCAGCCAAGTTGCTTGTTGTAAAAGATCAAATTCTCCCAGCGTGTTTCACAATCGAAATCGTATTTGGAAACAGCATCGAATAGTGATTTGGAGCAACCGGGTACCATACGGTCGTGCAACTCCACGATCAGCAATCGCGTTTTGGGAAGCCAGGATTCAAATCCGGCACGAAATACTTCTTTCTCCGCGCCTTCGATGTCGAGTTTGACGATGTCCAATACATCGGCACCACTGCGTACCAGAATCTCTTCGAGCGAGATGGCTTCGAGGGTATCGGCAGCGGCTTCAGCGGCCCATTCTACTTGGAAGGCATTGGCATCGGCCATTTTATCGCGAATACGTAAATGGCCCGATTTCGACCAGATCCCTTTTTGGAGTGATTCGACTTGTGGATAGTCACGCGTATTGTGTTGCAGCAACGCACAATTGGCCGGATCGGGTTCGATGGAAACGATGCGCGCCTGTGGAAATCGCTGGGCAAAATACAAGGCCGACATGCCGATGTTGGCACCGCCATCTACGATGAGTTTGGGTTCGAAGGGAATGGGGAAATCATATTCTTTTAGCACGAAAACATGCTCGTAGGTATCGTAGTCGGTAGTGCCGGGCCGCAGACAAAAGCTGGTATTCCATCGCGAGGCACGGATCTCTCCAAAGGATTTCTGCTTGGCTTTCCACCAGAAGGCGAGACCGTCGGCGAGGCCGAGGGTGCGGGTCATGTTTTTGAGTCTGGACACGTGTTCGTTCAGTGTTTAGAGTTCAAAGTTCGTTATTTTGGGAGATGCATTTGGGGTTTGTTTCTTATGAGTATCCGCCCGATACGGGGCAAGGAGGCATTGCCACTTATGTGAAGCAGGTGACTGAATTGTTGTCGGCTCGCGGTGTGGAGATCGATGTGGTCGTGGCCAGTCCGACTCGAACGGGAGCCCTTCGATTGGCTCCAACCTTGCGCTTGTATTTTGTCACTTGTAATTCAAGAGAGGAGTTCATTCGGCAATCGCCCGAAACATTGGCCTCGATCCATGCCAAGTTTCCGTTTGATGGCATCGAGTGTCCGGAATATGGAGCAGAAGCCCGTTTCATTCGAGAGAAACTACCCCAGGTAAAGCTTTGGGTCAAGTTGCACACTCCTTCCTATCTGGTCAAGCGGTTGAATGATCGCTACTACGACCAACGGATCTGGCGGCGTATAAAAAAAACCTGGAAGCCCTATCGAAAAGAAACCGATCCGGAATTTTTAGCCTTGCGCGAAGCGGATCGGGTGTTGGCTCCATGTGAGTCGATGCGTCAAATCGCGATGAAGGATTGGGCATTGCCGCCCGATCGAGTACGAACGGTTCCGAATCCCTATAAAGCGGGCGAAGCGTTTGCGCAGATCGAGTTGCCGAATGGATCACCAACCGTGATCTATGCAGGAAGACTGGAAACTCGAAAAGG
>DFST01000018.1 GCA_002378975.1 Chitinophagaceae bacterium UBA3430 | reverse complement strand
TCTCCGTCGGGGATAAATCCGGTGTTGGCAGGATTGGTCAGTAATGGACTATTGGTGTACTGCGAAAAATGCAGATCCTGCGCATGGCCCATCTGAAATAAAATCAGCAGTACGCTCAAAAGAGTTCCATATCGTAACCGAATGCTCATCGAATTAATGTGATGTCGCCTTTTTTATTCACTTCCACGCCATCAAAGAAGGTTACACTCAACGTATATACATAGACATCCATGGACTGTATCACGCCTTTGAATTTACCATCCCAACCAATTGAAGGATCGTTGGTCTCAAAAACTTTCTGCCCCCAACGATTCCAGATTGTGAACTTCATTTGGGAAATACCATATCCGCGTACATACAAAACACTATTGGCATCGCCGCTAAGTGGGGTAAATGCATTGGGAACGTCAACTGCGGGGATGACCAGGGCTTGCACTTGCTGACATACCTGTCGCGGACATCCCAATGAATTATATGCGGTTAGACATGCTTGAAATTGTCCCGTTGATCGATACTGATGCGCAATCGGTGCGCGTGAAGTAGTGAGCAGCGAATCGCCATCCCCGAATTCCCATTTGAAACGGACCGCATCCAGACTGGAATTGTTGGTGAATGTGGTGATGGTATTCGCCTGGGGCTGTGAAGGACTAAACCCAAAAGAAGCGGTTGGCGCATCCAAAACCCGAATGGTGAATCGAGCGGTATCGGTGAGGTTGCATGTATTCGGATTGCTGACCACCAACACCACGTTATACAAACCGGGTGCGTTGTATACGTGCGTTGGACTGGATTGAGAAGAGGTGGCACCATCGCCAAAATTCCATTGATAGGTTTGACCCGATATGGAATTATCCGTGAAGATTGCCGTGTAGGGTGCACACCCTTCGAGCGGTGTCGAGAACGAGGCATCAACGTTGGTTGCAACACTGACGACAATGGTCAGCGAGTCCGGACCATTGCAATAACTGGTATCGGCCAGGATCAGTTTGACATTGTAGGATCCCGGACCGGGGAAACTATGGAAAACGGAAGCCGCACCAGCCGTCACCCGAGGAGAGCCATCGCCAAAATCCCAAACAAAGGACTGTCCGGTAAATGGTCGAGGCGGTGGAGGTATCGATGTATTATCGAATCGGTAATTGAATGCCGTACAAGGAGGGAGTTTGACAGGCTGAAAACCAACCGTTGCTTTTAGATCACTCACCCGAATCCTCATATACGCAGTATCGCGGATGTTGCAACTGGCCGAATCGACCGCGACCAACATAACGTTGTACAAGCCGGCATTACTGAATTGATGTGATGCATTGGGCGTATTGGTCACGACCTGAGGGGACCCATCGCCAAAGTTCCACTCGTAAAATACGCCATTGGCGACCGTGTCCTTGAAGTCGACCGTCAACGGTACGCAACCGGCAGTATCTCGAGGAACCCCATTGATGCTGGACTGTACGGAAGCACGAATACCCGCCAAGTCCATATCGATCTTGAGCATGGTGAGGTTGCATTGTCCGCCGCCCGCTGCATTATTCGTTGTTGACCAAGCACCGATCGTAACTGGATATGATGGGAGCGGTGGGGTACTCAAAGCTTGACAGTTTCCGCAGATTGCCTGATAGATCACCCCTTCCCGATCAAATCGACTCGTCCCGCCATCTACGTGATCACACCCCTCCCCGGCCCGATTGTTCTCACCAAAGAAACTTCCGAACAACAAAGAAGCGGCGTTGCGCTTGATTACAATGAAATACAAGTCTTTACCATCCGTGGTTGACTTGAATGCATTGGCAGTGACGGGCAAACCATTGGTGCCTGCACTATTGTATCCATTGGTACTTACAAAAAAACCACCCCAACCGGAGATATAGACATTTTCACATCGATCCACCAAGAAAGCAATCGGTGAGATATTGGGCGTAGCCGCCCCAGACCCAAAAGCCGTTGAATAGATATACGCAGAAAGATCAGGTTCTAGTTTGACGATGAATTGCTTACCAGCCGGGTTGTTGTAGACCGCATTCTGGATGGGCCAGGTTCCCGTGGTTTGTCCCATGAGATAAGGAAACCCCTTTGTGTCAAATTGAACTCCGAAAACCTGATCGATTCCGGAGGTGCCGATGTAGGCACTTTTGACAACGGTGCTTCCGCTGTTGCTGACAATAGCCACAAATCCGTCAATGGTGCCGCCGAGAGAAGTACCGACCGTGCCCGTTTGTGTGCCCGGTAATAAATTGTTGCTTTCGGTTCCTCCAGCGATATAAATATTATTGTTGAGCGGATTGATGGAAAGCACATAGGCTGCATCATTCCCGTTGCCACCGATGTAACTGGCAAATTGCAAAGCGCTCAGGTTCGAGGACCATTTCAACACGACACCATCCTGAGTATCCCCTCCAAACGTGGTTTGAAATGCCCCGGCCGTCACGGGGAAATTATTGGATTGCGTCGAAGAGGCTACATAAACATTACCCCCAGCATCGAGTATGATCTCGCTTCGGCCATCGTCGCCGTAGTTCCGCTGCAAGGATGTACTGCTTCCGCGTACCGTAGAGATATTCACCCCATCATCGCCCGATCCGCCGATGCGACGTGATCCCAATAAAGCTGAACCGGCTGCATTGAGCTTGGTTACCACGATGTCGTAACCGCTACCGGCCAAGGTTCCATTGTTGACAACGGGATAATTCGAAGAATTGGTACGGCCCGCTATGTACAAATTGCCTTGCGCATCGACCACCAAACTATGAGGTTGATCTTCTCCACTACCGCCAATATAGGTTGCATACACCCGATTGGATCCATCGGGAGTCAGCTTCATGATGCACAGCTCGAACGGACTACTGGTATAGGTAGTTTGAAATGCTCCTGGCGAGGTTGGAAAACTGCCGCCGGAATCAAATACCACACCACCCCCAAAAAAACTCCCATCGGGACCGTAAGTGGCTGTAAATCCCCAGTTATCATTTGAACTTCCAGTGAATGAACAAAAGACGATGGACGGATCGATGACCAAAGTCTGCGATCGATCGTAATCCTTCAACTGAAAACGTACCCGGTCGCCCTGCACCCGATAACTAGACCGTATGGTCTTCCTTCCTTGTTCTGTCGCCTGATACGTATACGGAGCCCCTTCTTGAAATGCACCGAGTGAAGTTTGAATAGTCAATGCCTGATCCTTGACATCTAGCCCATCCACCCCGGTATACTTTAATTCGATTCGATTGGGATCCCCGCCCGGACGAACGACGAGATCATATTTCAATACCCCTCGGTCGGTATAATACCGAAGATCAATGTTGGGATACAGATTGCTGATTGTAATCCCTTGGTAGCTTTTGCAATCGCCCGCCCACTTGGCAGGATCATTCCCAATGAAATAATTGGAAGACCCTCCTAATTCCTTCTCTGCACGAATGAAAGCCTGGGGCTCTGCCCCAATAAAATCAACGTCCCAACGATGCGAACGAATGGTGATGGGGGTGTTTTTGGGGATCGATTTTCCTTCTGCGGTCATCCCATGTTTCAAATCGGCCATTTTACGGAGATCGTTCGGATCATGACGAACAAAGGTGATTCCGCCTGTTCGCACATACACTTCTCCATTGCTGACATCCCCGCGGTAACGCACACGCTTGTCCCACTGGCCTTTGTTCTCAATGAACGAGATGGCCGGCTGACCGATTAGGTCAATGACCGATAAAAGCAGCGCAAGCAGGAATGGGATACGAGGACGCATTGATATAAATTAAACGAAAAATCCGAGATAAAGTTGGTAAGAATCTGTTAAGTCAGCGTTGATAGCGGTCAGGCATCAGGCAATTCCACTCCAGCGGACCGGTCCCATTCGTTGTTGCAGGAAAATTCGAAGTAATTGGTGCTCCGGAGCGGCCAATTC
>DFST01000122.1 GCA_002378975.1 Chitinophagaceae bacterium UBA3430 | reverse complement strand
ATCAGAAAGATGGTGGTTTTCAAGACGTGTTGAAAATCCCGACCGGCCGCCTGCAAGATCGCCTGCAGGTTACGCATCACTTGATGGGTTTCATCGATGAGATTGGCGTTGTTCAATTGTCCGGTTGCGGGATCGATGCAGATCTGTCCGGAGATGTAGAGCAGATCGCCGTATCCGACAGCTTGATTGTAGGGACCAATGGGCGCGGGGGCCTGATCGGTGCGGATGATGATTTTTGTCATGGTAAATAGAAGTCCCTCAAGTTAGCTTTATCTCTTTTCTTTGCAAAAAACCGTTGCATGTGGGTCTTTGTAGGCGATGCGCATTTGTTCAACACTCGTTTCCCGTCGGCTAAGCCGGACGGCCTGGCGCCTTGGGTTCTTTACTCAGGCGATCAACCGCTCCCTACTGCGTCTGTTTATTTGGATCTAAACGGCCGGTACGCTTTTGATCGTCCCGATTCGGCCCCTTCCGATGCTTGGTGGTTGGTGCATGCGCCGGAATTCACCCTGGCTGAACTCCCACCGCAAACCATTCGCCTCAACGGTTGGCCGGGCTTTACCAACGGACCGGACTGGGAGGTAGTAGCCCCCAACGAGGCGGCAGAAAGCATCGCTTCCAACGTTTTGACAGCTTTGGGAAAACAACCTGTTTTCGTGCCGGATCAGCTCGGTGGAATCGGCACCCGGGTGCTGGCTTCCATCATCAACGAGGCGTATCTGCTAATGGGCGAAGGGTCTGCCAGCCGCACCGACATCGATCTGGCGATGAAACTAGGAACGAATTATCCGATGGGTCCCTTCGAATGGAGCGAACAGATCGGACTACCCGCTATTCATTCGCTTCTCAAACGTTTATCGGAAACAGACCCGCGTTATACACCGGCTCCGGCTTTGGTCGAAGCCCTGCAAGTACTATGAGCCATTTGCTGCTAATCGATACCGCCGTGAATGCGGCCTCCGTTGCACTGACAAGCGATAAAAAAATCCTTGCCCAGAAAGAAAATACCCGACAGAACGACCACGCAGCCTGGTTGCACCCAGCCATCCAATCGCTGTTCGAAGAAACGGGGATTTCTATCGGACAATTGGACGCCGTGGGCGTAACGGCCGGACCCGGCTCCTATACCGGACTCCGCGTGGGCATGGCTGCCGCCAAAGGTTTCTGCTTCGCTCAAAACATACCGCTCATTTCGATCAGCACCCTGCAGCTACTGGCCGCAGGTGTACAAGAGGAAGCCACCGATCTCATCATCGCACTGATCGACGCCCGGCGCGATGAAGTCTATGCCGGAGTCTATGATCGAGACTTGCGCCCGGTTGTGGAGGAACAAGCGATGATCTTAGGCACGGACTCCTTTCAATCTTGGAGAGAAAAAAACCACGTGATCTATACCGGAGATGGCGCTGCGAAAATCGAACGATTGATCGGAATTAAGCAATTCCCCCTATACACGGCTAAGAATTTAATGGGAAAACTAGCGGGCCTTACTTATGAAAAATTTCAGCGATCCGAATTTTCGAATCTCGCGTATCTGGAACCGACCTATTTGAAAGAATTTCATCAAGCCCCGAAGGATAAATAATAAATTTTCGTCTAATGTATTAGGCGTAAAAAAGCCGCAAGGAAAATGAGTAGTTATATCTTAAATATCTCCGATGGGAAAGAAGCTGGCAACCCAATCAAATTGGATCTGCTTGCCTTAAAAAAATCTGCTGTCATCCTGCGTGCATTGAACCACAAACTTCGCCAACAGATCTTGCGTTTGATCGCCGACAACGGCACCATCACCGTCACCGAGATCTATGTCAAATTGCGGCTGGAACAATCGGTTGCTTCCCAGCACCTGGCCATTCTTCGAAAAGCGGGGTTTGTAAAAACAAAACGCGACGGCAAGTTTATCTATTATGCCCCCAACCTGCCGCGCATCCGTCAGATCAATCAACTGACCCAATCGATCGCCGGTAATTGATTCGCAGAAAATCCTGATTCCGCAGTAATTTTGGGGCGAAATTTCAATCGCGCCCATGTACATTCAACAACTGTATACGAATTGCCTCAGCGAGGCCGCTTATTATGTAGAAAGTCAAGGTGAAGCGGCCATCATCGACCCGTTGCGGGACATCGACGCTTATATCAAGCTGGCCGCAGAGCGAAAAGCGACCATCAAGTATATTTTCGAGACCCATTTTCATGCCGATTTCGTGAGTGGACACCTCGACTTGGCCAAAGCTACCGGAGCACCCATCATTTACGGTCCCAATGCCGAAACCCAATTCCCCATTCGCAAAACAACGAATGGCGAGGTCATCAACCTGGGCGCCTTGCAGTTCACTGTGCTGCATACACCCGGTCACACGTTGGAATCAACTTGTTATTT
The DNA here is from genome assembly GCA_002378975.1 of Chitinophagaceae bacterium UBA3430. Classification (GTDB taxonomy): domain Bacteria; phylum Bacteroidota; class Bacteroidia; order Chitinophagales; family Chitinophagaceae; genus JJ008. The sequence continues at coordinate 2,345 of DFST01000122.1, read as the reverse complement.
ATTGAAGGATGAACAAGGCAAAGACCATTGCGTGTTCACCGGGGATACCTTGTTTGTGGGGGATGTAGGCCGACCCGACCTGGCTCAAAAAGGAGCCGACTTAACGATGGAAGAACTAGCCGGCATGTTGTATGAGAGCATTCAGAAACAACTCGTGCCACTCGCGGATGACGTTATTGTGTATCCGGCACATGGTCCGGGAAGCTCCTGCGGAAAAAACCTGGGTCCGAATACCTTCAGCACCATCGGTGAGGAGAAGGCCAGCAACTATGCGATGAAAGCGACTAGCAAAGAATCTTTCATCGAGCAAGTGACCGATGGAATCGCTGCCCCACCTCCCTATTTCCCCATCAATGCCCGCATCAACAAAGAAGGCTACGATCCGCTGGATGCCGTGATCGAGAAAGGGATGTCCGCGCTATCCGTATCGGATTTCAAAGCGGCTATCAACGACGAAAGCATCCTGTTGGATACGCGCACCGCTGCCACTTTTACGCTTGGATTCGTGCCGGGATCCATCAGCATCGGACTGGAAGGTCGGTTCGCCGAGTGGGCGGGTGGATTGCTCCCCTTCGATGCACCGATCCTGCTGATCACTGAAGTAGGCAAGGAGAAAGAAAGCATCATTCGATTGGCCCGTGTGGGTTTTCATCGGATCGACGGCCATCTGCACGGCGGATACGAGGCGTGGGTGAAAGGGAACGAAGAGTCCGATATGATCATCGATGTAGAGCCGGATGAACTTCTGATGGACATTCCGCACGACCCCAATCTAGTGGTGCTCGATGTTCGTCGCGAAAACGAATTTTCGAATGGACATTTGAAAGATGCGCTGAACTTACCCCTGAGCAATATGAGCGATCCGGGTTCCATGGCCACGATCGACGATACGCAGAATCTATACATCCATTGTGCCGGCGGTTACCGAAGCGTCATTGCGGCATCCTTATTCAAACGCCAAGGCTTTCATCAGATCCGTAATGTGTTGGGAGGATGGAGCGCGATCAGTAAGTTGAAAGGTGAAGGATGAACGGTGAAATCTCTCAACAAATTCATCTTTCATCCTTCATCTTTCATCCTTCATCTAACCTCTCCGTATTCCGCCTTCCACGCATACTTCCACCTTCGGTGGCTCCATAGATAATTTGCGGGGTCTTGACGGATCACACGCTCGAGCTCATTTCGATACAACGCCGCCAGTTGAGCCGGCTCAAAGGAGTTGGCCGATTCGGTTAGGATCCGCATGGCAAAATGATAATGACCGCGCTTCAAGCGCTGCATTTCGGCCATGACCACAATTGCATCAGCCTTGATGGCTCCTTTAGCCGGACCGGTTACAAACGGAGCGGGTTTGCCAAAAAATTGTAACCAGTACGCATTGGCCGGATGACCGGGATTCTGATCGGCTGCCAAGGCCAAAACATATTGTTCTTTTAATAATTCTTCCCGTTGATTCTTGAATTGCGTGGCCGGCACCAAGACGGTTCCGTATCGCTTGCGAAAATCATAAAAGATCCGATCGAAGGCCCGATTCGCGATCGGCATATAAACACCGATGAAGGGAACGTTCAAGTGCTGCGGAAAAAGAATGTTTACATACTCCCAGTTGAACTGATGACAGCCAAATGCGAATACGGGCTTACCGGTCGACAAGGCCTGATCCAGCACCTCAAAATTAGCCGAGCTGCGTTGAAGCGCTTGCTTTTTGGAAAGCGTGATGAACTTGATCGACTCGACAAATGTGTCGATCATATTGTGATAAAACTGCTTGGCTATGACGATCCGCTCCGCATCCGTTTTATCAGGAAAAGCAATCCGTAAGTTCGACAACACCACCGCCTTTCGATATGCAAAAACATGAAAAACCAAAAAATAAATCGCATCTGAAAAAACATACAATACCCGAAAAGGGAACAAAGAGATCAGCCAGAGGAGCGGGTAGATGATATAATACATGGTAGAAAGTTTGGGTAGTTTGGCAGTTTGGAGAGTTTGGATGTTTGAGCAGTTGGGTTATTGGTAGACAACTTACAAACTACCCAAACTGCCCAAACTTATAGCTCGTGCCAGACCCCTTCTTCTTTTAACAAATTGATCAACTCTTCAACCGCAATCTCGCTGTTCACATTCTTCTTTACGACCTCTTTGCCTTTGTACAGGGTGATCTTGCCCGGTCCGCTTCCGACATAGCCAAAGTCAGCATCGGCCATTTCACCCGGACCGTTCACGATGCAACCCATAATCGCGATCTTCAGCCCCTTGAGGTGATGCGTAACCGAACGGATCTTGGCGGTGGTTTCTTGTAAGTCGAACAGCGTACGTCCGCAACTCGGACAACTGATGTA
>DFST01000106.1 GCA_002378975.1 Chitinophagaceae bacterium UBA3430 | reverse complement strand
TTCTCATCCCCCAAGCGGGTCAGTTTTTTGCTGGTCGTATCTTACAGGTAGATCCAAGACTTGGTCGAGCGGCGATAAATGGATTCGGTGCCTTTGCGCAGCAGGAAAATGGCCGCGTTATTCGGGGAGGGCAGGACGCTTTCGGGTTGCCCAAAGGGTTTGCCGTCCACATCGGTCAAACCGTCAAAACGAGGTTCGTTTTCCGTTTTGGTGGTATCAAAAACCGCTGGCACGAATTCGCCCCGAAACGTACCCTTTTTATAGATGTCTTCTAGGGTGATGGACTTGGTCTGGGCACCCAGCAAAGCCGGGATCAATCCGAGTACGAGGAGGAGGGTTGATGGGAGACGCATAGTATGTATTAGGGGGATAAAAATACTCAATCTCGACCTTCCTTCGTCCATAAAAAAAGTCACCCGTAGGGGTGACTTTTCGATTCATTCACGGAGTTATTGATCAGGCTTTATCAGCCATGGCCGGAATCGCATCTACTTTATAGGCGCCAGCATCCAGTTTTTTCTTGGTTTCCGAGAAGGCCTCCAGCGTGGTTTCAATGTCGGTGTCGGCATGCACGGCCGAAGGGATCAATCGGAAGATGATGTGGCCTTTCGGGATCACCGGATATACCACGATCGAGGCGAAGATGCCGTAATGCTCGCGGAGGTCCATGACCATGGCTGTTGCTTCCTCTACGCCACCGTGCATGTAAACGGGGGTCACCACGGAGTCCGTTTTGCCGATGTCAAATCCGCGCGCTTTCAACCCGGACTGCAATTTGCGTGCATTGCTCCAGAGCTTTTCCTTGTACTCGGGGTGGTTACGCAGCAATTCCAAGCGTTTCAGGTTGCCGATGACCAAGGGCATCGGTAAACTCTTGGCGAAAATCTGCGACCGGATGTTGTATCGTATATAATCGATGATCTGCTTGTCGCCAGCTACAAACGCTCCGATGCTTGCCATTGATTTTGCGAATGTAGAGAAGTAGATATCGATGGCGTCCTGGCATCCTTGCTCTTCGCCGGCTCCAGCACCGGTTTTTCCGAGGGTGCCAAATCCGTGCGCATCGTCTACCAAAAGACGGAATTCGTATTTTGTTTTGAGGGCCGCGATCTCTTTCACCTTGCCTTGGTCGCCGGCCATGCCAAATACACCCTCGGTGATTACCAGAATACCACCGGTTTTTTGTTTTTCGATCAGGGCGGTGGCGCGCTGCAATTGTTTTTCACAATCGGCCACATCGTTGTGTTTGAAAACGTAGCGATGGCCGGGGTGAAGACGGAGTCCGTCGATGATGCACGCATGACTTTCAGCATCGTAAACGATCACGTCGTGACGGCTGCAAAGTACATCGATAACACTGACCATGCCTTGGTAACCGAAATTCAACAAGGCCGCGTCTTGCTTACCAACAAAAGCAGCCAGTTCGGCTTCGAGTTGTTCATGTTGGTTGCTGTTTCCGCTCATCATGCGGGCGCCCATCGGATAGGCCAATCCGTATTGCTTGGCACCATCGGCATCCGCCTGCCGAACTTCGGGGTGATTGGCTAGACCGAGGTAATTGTTCAGACTCCATACGATCATGTCCTTTCCGCGAAATTTCATCCGGCTACCGATTTCTCCTTCCAATTTGGGGAAGGCGAAATATCCATGCGCACGTTCGCGGTGTTGACCCAGCGGGCCTTGATTCTTGAGGAGGCGTTCAAAAAGATCTGCCATACGAGGTTTTTGGAGGTGAAATATGGGACAAAATTACATGAAAATCATGGTTTCCCGAAGGGCGGAAGGTCATTCCTGGCTATACACTGGATATCTTTGTTGAGCAACCTCACCATGAAACCAATCCTGGTCCTAGACAATTACGATTCCTTCACCTACAACCTGGTCCACTTGCTGGAATCGCTCACCGATGCTCCCACCGAAGTATGGCGCAACGATGCGGTCGATTTAGAAACGCTCAATCGCTACGGCCGTATTGTGCTCTCGCCAGGTCCGGGTATTCCCGAAGAGGCCGGCTATTTGCTTGAAGTGATCCGGTTGGCTCATCCGCATATCCCCATTCTAGGCATATGTCTGGGCATGCAGGCATTGGCTGTTGCATCAGGGGGGGAATTGTTTCAATTGACCGATGTGAAACATGGCATTGCAACCCCGATACAGGTTAATCCGGATCAAGACAGACTGGGTTTATATCAGCAACTGCCCAGAGAATTTGTAGTGGGCCGTTATCACAGTTGGATGGTGGGTGAAACATCCTTGCCAACTCAATGGATGATCACGGCGCGTGATGAGGAGGGCCGTATCATGTCGATGACACATCAAAAACTTCCTTGGCAAGGGGTTCAATTCCATCCGGAAAGTGTGATGACGCCATTGGGTAAATCGATCCTGGAAAATTGGCTGTTAAGTTGTTAAAGTATTCGAAGTCTCCGGGTGAAACGGTTAGTTTTGCAACTAAGCCTTTATGCCATGCGAATACTTTTATTTCTCCTGATTCTAGCCTCGTTTACAGCCCATGGACAAACCCAGGGTTGCCTAGTAGGAAGCCGCTGGGATGCACCGGACAGTACAACGGTTAAGTTGATCCGTAACGGCGATCAACAACCGGTTGGAGAAGCAAAGATCATCGGGGGGGAATTTCGCATCAATCTTCCACCCTCAGAGCCGACATTGTACTTCTTGGTCATTGGCAACCAAACCCGCCCGATCGAGTTGTTTCTGGAACCCAAGTGGGTTGTTGTTCAGCCGGTCAAAGGTGATTCAACCGAGTGCACGGTGAACGGGTCGCCGTCTCATTTGGAGTTCCGATCGTTCGTCAAACGATTTGTGCCCTTGGTGCAACAAAACAATCAGTTGGCCAATTCGGTCAACCAAGCTACTGACCCGTTGAAGCGTGACAGCTTACTCAAACAATACCAATTTGGTCAACAGGGCATTCAAGCGGCCATCGATTCAACCATAGATGCCATTCCGCATTCCCCCGTGGCGCCGTTCATCTTATCGGCAACTTACGGGTTCAATCAGGACATACAAATACTGGAAACCCGCTTCAATAAATTGGATACAGCCTTACAAAAATCTCAAACTGGCAAACAGATCGCTGCTATGATCGCCGATGCCAAACTCGGTTCCGTTGGTTCGGAGGCGATGGATTTTACGCAAGACGATGTAGACGGGAAGGCCGTATCACTTTCCTCTTTCCGGGGTAAGTATGTGTTAGTTGATTTCTGGGCTAGCTGGTGTGGACCTTGTCGAAATGAGAACCCGAACGTAGTGGAGAACTACAATCGATTTAAGGATAAAAACTTTACCGTGTTGGGTGTATCGTTGGATCGCCAGGGGCAAAAAGACCGCTGGTTACAGGCCATTGCTGAGGATAAACTCACTTGGACGCACGTGAGCGACCTGCAATTCTGGAACAATGCCGTGGCCAAACAGTACAAGATTCAAAGTATCCCGCAGAACCTCTTGGTTGATCCGAATGGCATCATCATTGCCAAAAATCTACGTGGAGAAGCATTGGGGCAAAAGCTATGCGAGATACTCGGATGCAATTAATGACCAATGCCCAACACGTCTTTCATCGTGTAGATTCCTTTTTTGTTTTGTAGGAATTCGGCTGCCAAAACAGCGCCTGTTGCGAATCCAATTCGGTTGTGTGCCGTGTGTTTGATCTGTAGGGTGTCTATCTCAGACCGATACTCTACTTGGTGTGTACCGGGTACTCCTTCTATTCGTTTGCTTTCAATCGATAAAATGCTTGAATCGTTTGTGGCTTCATTCATCCAGGATATTTTGCTGGGATGTTCATTCAGGATCTGTTCAGCCAAGCTGATCGCGGTGCCGCTGGGCGCATCTTTTTTCTCCGTGTGATGGATCTCTTCGATGGAAACTGCATATTGCGGTTGCTTCGCCATCAGTTTGGCCAATTGTTGGTTTAGGGCAAAAAAGAGGTTCACGCCCACACTAAAATTGCTGGCATAGATCAGTGAACCCTGCGTGGCCTGGCAGGCCGATTCTATCTCTGACCCATGGGAGAGCCAACCGGTGGAGCCGCAAACAACGGGGATGCCAAGTTCAAAGCAATTCAACAGATGTTGCGGAGCCGATTCAGGGGCGGTGAACTCGATGGCTACATCCGCCGATTTGAGTTGGTCCGATTGCCATTCCGTCGGATTGTCTCGCTGCAAACGAATGACGACCCGATGACCGCGCTCAAGGGCGATTGCTTCAATGGCTTTTCCCATCTTCCCGTATCCGATCAAAGCAATTTTCATGCAAAGGTTATTTTCCGATTTTGATCACCAGACTGAGGCCATTGGTACCGGCCATTTCGCTTCGACCGGGTTTGACTTGAAGGGAAAGGTCTGGACCAACATCAAAACTCTTTAGGTGCGCATCGACGGTTGCATCCACGACATTCAGTCCCCAGAGGATCATAAAAAAAAGCACGGAATAATCGATGTCGCGCCGAAACTGATCGCGGTAGTAACGCAAGGATTCTTCATCCAGTGGCTTGAGTAATGAATTGATCTGCGTGTAGAGTGCCGAGTCGGTTTGATTGACCCGCATGTTGTACTTGACCCGATACGCAAACCGGGTGTCCTTATAATTAGTTAGGTTGTACGCAAATACGCCGGCACATCCACCCAAGGCGCCATAAACGATGGGCAGCTTCCAGTATTTTTTGTTGTAGATCTGTCCCAGTCCCGGCACGAGGGCAGATCGAATGGTAGCCGTTCGAGGGTTGTGCTTCAGGGTCATTGAATCGTAGCGATTCAGTTTTTTGGCAGGGCGTTGAGGCGTTGAATCAATCCATGGATTCGCGGCTGCCTGTGTCAGCAGGAGAAGCAGAAAAAATGAGGTAATGAATGTTCTCATATCAATCCAGAGGCACATTCAGTTGCCGGAGGATCTTATTCAATTCCTCGGTGGTGTAGAATTCCAAGGTCAGGGCGCCATCGCCTTGCGGACTTTGATGCAGATGAACCCGGGTACTGAAGTGCGAGGCCAATTTATCTTGAATTCGTTTCAACGGACCAGTGGTTTCTGATTTTTCGGCTTTTTTAACAGCCGTTGGTTGCTTGTATAGATTTCTAACCAGTGACTCGGTTTGGCGTACGGACAGTTCTTTACTCAGGATCTCTCGAAATACGTAGAGCTGCTGGTCGACCGTACCTACATTGACCAGGGCCCGTGCGTGGCCCATGGTGATCTTGCCGTTGCGAACAGCCAGTTGAATATCGGGTGGTAGTTTGAGCAACCGGATGAAATTGGCGACCGTGCTTCGGTCTTTCCCCATGCGCTCAGCCACTTCTTCCTGGGAGTAATTCAGTTCATCCATCATGCGCTTATAGCTCAAGGCTACTTCAACAGCGTTGAGGTTCTCGCGTTGAAGGTTCTCCAGCAAGGCCAGTTCAAGCAATTGTTGATCGTTGGCTTGACGGATGTAGGCAGGGATCTCGGTCAGTCCTGCACGTTGAGCAGCCCGCCAGCGACGTTCACCGGCAATGAGTCGGTATTTGCCATTGGTGAGTTGGCTGACCGTTACCGGTTGGATGATGCCGTGCAATTTGATGGAGTGGGCCAATTCATTCAATGCGGCCTCATCGAAATCGTGACGCGGTTGTTTGGGGTTCGTTTGAATATCCTGAATCGGGAGTGCATTCGAATGGGTCATGTGTTCAACCACGGTCTGTTTGAGCTGTCCTTGCGGACTTTTCAAATCAGTGTCGATCGATTGGAGTAGGGAACGGATCCCTTTTCCGAGCAGATCTTTGTTGGGTTTGGGCGTAGCCATATCGATGCAATTTATTTATTCCAGGATGCGGTCCTGGTTCTTGATCTTGGTCAGGTCATTCTTTTGTAAGATCTCTTTGGCCAGGTTCAGGTAGTTGGCAGAGCCTTTGCTGTTCCCATCATACAGTATGACGGGTTTGCCGGCAGAAGGGGCTTCTGCCAAGCGGGCATTTCGGTGGATGATCGTGCTGAACACCAGTTCATCGAAGTGACGGCGTACTTCGCTGACCACTTGGTTGCATAGCCGAAGCCGACCGTCGTACATGGTCATCAAAATGCCTTCGATCACGAGTTCGGTATTGAGTCTGCTTTGAACGATCTTGATGGTGTTAAGCAGTTTGCCCAGCCCCTCCAAGGCGAAGAATTCCGCCTGAACGGGGATTACCACAGAATCGGCGGCCGTGAGGGCGTTGACGGTGATGAGTCCGAGGGAGGGAGAGCAATCGATGATGATGAAGTCGTAGTCGCTGCGGATGCCATCCAGTAAATTTTTCATGACCATCTCCCGATTGGGATAGTTGATCATTTCGATTTCGGCTCCGACCAGATCGATGTGGGAGGGGATGAGGTCGAGGTAGGGAATCTCGGTTTTGAGGATCACGTCTTTGGGGCGAGCTTGGTTCACCATACAGTCGTACAGACTTTGGGTGATGTTGTGCAGGTCAAATCCGACGCCGGTGGTGCTATTGGCTTGTGGGTCTCCGTCGACCAATAGGGTGCGGAATTCCAGCACAGCCAAACTGGCTGCCAGATTGATGGCCGTCGTGGTTTTTCCAACGCCTCCTTTTTGATTCGCTACGCCGATGATTCTGGCCATGTTCGATGAGAAATATCGTAAAGGTGAAAGGGCTACAAATTACGGCAAAAATCCGTTCTGTCCACCGAAATAGAACCAATGGGGCCGGGAGTTGTTGATAGGGTACTAATTTCGCCCCCATGCGCATCACTTGGTTCGGAATACTGGCTTTTTCCACCTATCTGCTGATCGATCTCTATGTTTTTTGGGTCTTGCGGAGTCATTTGTTGGCCGGATCGGTCCGGCGGGCCGGCTGGATCCAGGGTGCCTATCTGGTATTGAGTCTGCTTTCCTTGTTCATTTTTTTCTCCATTCCGCGTTGGGCGCAAACTCCTTGGTGGAAGCCGGTCGGGATGACCCTTTTTGCCTTGGCGGTCTCTTGGTTCTTGGCTCGGGGGGTGGCGGCGTTGTTTTTTCTGGTCGACGATGTACGTCGACTGGCCCAATGGGGTGGTTCGCGTGTGTATCAACTGGCGGTTCCAACCGCTGTTTCATCGGGTACCGATATCTCCCGCTCCGTTTTCATGAGTTGGATGGGGGTGATTGCGGGTTCCGGTTTGATCGGTAGTCTGGTTTATGGATTTGGCAATAAATATCGATACGAATCTCGCAGGCAACGGATCCATTCCCCCAAATTGCCCGCGGCATTCGAGGGACTGCGCATCGTTCATCTTTCAGATATTCACGTAGGAAGTTTCGATGATCCCGCCGCGGTTCAACGAGGCGTCGATAAAGTGATGGCGCTTAATCCCGACCTCATTTTTTTTACCGGCGACTTGGTTAACAACGTGGCTTCTGAAATGGGCGATTATGAGACCATTTTCGCTCAATTGAAAGCTCCGCTGGGCGTGTTTTCAGTCTTGGGCAATCACGATTACGGCGATTATGTGGCTTGGGAATCGGCTGCCGCGAAGCAAGCGAATTTAGAAACATTGAAATCCATTCATGCTCGTATGGGCTGGCGGTTGTTGATCAATGAAAATATGCCCATTGTACGCGCGGGTGAGCAGTTCAGCTTGATTGGCGTGGAGAATTGGTCGTCTCGGGCCAACTTCAAACGCTATGGAGATCTGTCAAAGGCCTATGCGGGTGTTGTTTCAACCGATTTTCAGATTCTTTTAAGTCACGACCCCTCGCATTGGGAAACGGAAGTCACGGCTTCGTATCCACACATTGATTTGACCCTATCCGGACATACGCATGGGATGCAGTTCGGTGTGGAGATTCCTGGATTTCGGTGGAGTCCGGTGCAGTATGTGTATCGGCGGTGGGCCGGGCATTACCTAGCCGGCCATCAACACTTGTACATCAACCGTGGCTTTGGGTTCCTGGGTTATCCCGGCCGCGTCGGGATCTTACCAGAGATTACACTTATTGAATTATACCGATGAGTGCTGTTAATGAAAATTAACAGCGGGGCTTGAACAACAGCGAGTAGATTTGTTTCGTTCTGATTCTTAACTAAAAACAATGATTATGCGTATTCGTAACCTCCTGACCGCTGCGGGCATGTTGCTCGTATCCAGCGCGTTTGCACAATTTGATCTCGGTGTCAAAGCCGGGGTGAACATCACGAAAATTGATGGACAATCGTTCAATGATCAATTCAAATACGGGTATCACCTGGGCGGGTTTGCGGCGATCGGACTGGGCGAAAAATTCGGGTTGCAGCCGGAGGTATTGTATAATCAAAATACCATGCGGGTCGATAGTAGTTATACCAATGCCGTCAATGTTTTCCAGAATGGGTTGACCGATGTCAAGTTGAATTATATCTCCATTCCCATCTTATTAAATTATAAATTGATCGGGAAGTTCATCACCTTACAAGCCGGTCCGCAGTTTGGAATTCTGATCGATCAAAATCGCTCCTTGCTTCAAAATGGAGGCGATGCATTCAAAAAAGGAGATTTTTCCATGCTGGGTGGCGTACAGGTTAAACTCGGCCCCCTGCGTGTTAATGGTCGCTACGTCGTCGGATTGAATAACATCAGTGACATTTCTGACGGAAGCAAGTGGAAGAGTCAAGGATTTCAGGTTTCTGCCGGCTTAGCGCTTTTGTAGTTCAGTATTCAGGGTTCATAGTTCAATGTTGGGTTTCATATCGACCCCGAACGCTGAACTTTGAACACTGAACTAGTAAGCCTTTCTGTCAGTCCCCACCCCTTTGGTCCAAGAATTGGATATGATGGGTGGGGATTTTATATTTATCCCCCTTTGAACTTTTCAATAAACTGATTCACATGATCTTGCGCCCAGAAGAAGAGATGGATTTTTTACCGATAATCCCCCTGCATGAGGGCGATCAGGAGGATGGAGCCAACTTGGAATTACCGGCCGAACTGCCGTTATTGCCGCTTCGAAATACCGTTTTATTTCCGGGAGTGGTTTTGCCCATTACCGTCGGACGTGACAAAAGCATCAAGGCGGTGAACGATGCTTATAAGGCCGACAAGTTGATCGGCGTGGTGGCTCAAAAAGACAGCCAGGTCGAAGATCCCCAAATCGCGGATTTGACGGCCATTGGGACCGTTGCCCGCATCGTCAAGCAGATCAAAATGCCGGATGGAGGTACCACCATCATCATTCAAGGGAAGGCTCGTTTTCGGATCGATGAGATCACCGAGACCGACCCTTATTTCAAGGCACGGGTAGAAAAACTGGTAGAGCAAACAGCTCCGACCGATGATGACTTTCAAGCGTATGTGGCCAACATCAAGGAATTGGCGGCTGAGATCATTCAGCTATCCCCGAATATTCCGACCGAGGCCTCGATCATTCTGAAGAACATCGAGAATCCGGTCTTTCTGATCCATTTTGTATCCAGCAATTTGAGTGTGGAGCTTGCCGATAAACAGCAATTGCTGGAGATCGATGACATCCGCCAGCGTGCCGATCTGTTGATGCAGTTCTTGCAACGCGAATTGCAATTCGCCGAGCTGAAGAACAAGGTGACCACTAAAACACGCACGGAGATCGACAAGCAACAGCGGGAGTATTTCTTGCAGCAGCAATTGAAGAGCATTCGCGATGAGCTGGGTGGTGACAGCAACCAGCAAGAGCTGAAGGAAATGCAAAAAAAGGCCGAGCAAAAAAACTGGCCCACTGCCGCTAAAGAGCTTTTCCAAAAAGGGATCGAGAAGTTGGAGCGGATGCATCCCAGCACACCCGACTATTCGGTGGTGTACAATCACCTCGACTTGATGTTGGATCTACCCTGGGGCGATTGCACCAATGATCAATACGACCTCAACGAAGCGCGGGCTACGTTGGATCGAGATCATTACGGCATGAAGAAAATCAAAGAACGAATCCTGGAATATTTGGCCGTGCTGAAATTGAAAGGGGATATGAAAAGTCCCATTCTGTGTTTTCTCGGCCCTCCCGGTATCGGTAAAACCTCACTCGGGAAAAGCATCGCGCAAGCATTGGGTCGTAAATATGTGCGGTTGAGTTTGGGCGGACTGCACGACGAAAGTGAGATCCGGGGTCATCGAAAAACCTACATCGGTGCCATGCCCGGCCGTGTGCTTCAATCGATCCGGAAAGTGAAGTCGTCCAATCCGGTCATGATACTCGATGAGATCGATAAAGTGGGACGCGATTTTCGAACAGATCCTTCCTCCGCTTTGCTGGAGGTATTGGACCCGGAGCAGAACCATAGTTTCTACGATAATTACTTGGAGAGTGAATATGATCTGAGTAAGGTGCTGTTCATCGCCACCGCCAACGACATTCAGCAAATACAACCGGCCCTACGCGATCGCTTGGAGATCATCGATCTGAGTGGTTATGCCATTGAGGAAAAAGTTCAGATCGCGAAGCGTCACCTGGTGCCCAAGCAAAAGGAACAACACGGATTGGCCAAATCAGCCATTCAGCTTTCGGATAAAGTGTTGGAGAAGTTGATACAGGATTATACCCGCGAAAGTGGAGTCCGTGAACTGGATCGACAATTGGCCTCGATCATGCGGAATCAGGCCAAAGAGATGGCACTGAGTGGAAAAGTGAAGCGATCGCTTTCGATCGAAGACGTGGAGCAGATTTTGGGGAAGCCTAAATACTCCAATGATCTTTATAAGACTGCCTTGATCCCCGGCGTAGCGGTGGGGTTGGCCTGGACCTATGTGGGCGGAGATATTCTATTCATGGAGACCAGTCTGAGTGATGGGAAGGGGGAGATGAAGCTGACCGGAAATCTGGGACAGGTGATGAAAGAAAGCGCCAGTACCGCCTATACCTATCTACAGGTCAATGCACGTAAGTGTGGTATCGATTCGACCCTGTTTGAGAAAAAGAACGTGCACATTCACGTGCCGGAAGGGGCAGTGCCCAAGGATGGTCCCAGTGCGGGCATCACGTTGCTGACCGCAATGGCCTCTGCATTCACTGGAAGAAAGGTTAAGCCTTATTTAGCCATGACCGGTGAGATCACCTTGCGTGGTCAGGTTTTGCCGGTGGGCGGTATTCAGGAAAAAGTGCTGGCGGCCAAACGTGCCGGTCTCCGGGAGATCATACTGTGTAGTCAAAATGAAAAAGACGTAGCCGAGATCGATCCGGAATACATCAAGGGATTGAAGTTTCACTACGTTAAGACCATGAGCCAGGTCTTGGAATTGGCCATTCCTTGATTCCCTCGGTAAACTGAACGGGTTGTTTTATTTTCGGAGGTGCGCCGTTTATTACTTACCGGACTTCTGTCGTTCACTCACCTATTCGTTTGTGCCCAAGTATTGGGCGGAGCGAGCTCGTTTAATTTTTTGCGTTTACCGGCCGGTGCCTTGACTGCGGCGAAGGGAGGGTTGGTATTATGTACCGATCAAAGCAGCATCGCTTTTGCTGCTCAAAATCCTTCCCTGTTGGAGTCGACCGAAGGTCTGTTGGTTCATAGCTCCATTTCTTTTTTGCCCGGTGGGGTAAAGGGATATTTTCTTTCAGGCATCCTTACACAAAAGAATGCTCCTTGGGCGACGGGTGCGTCGGTACAGTTTGTCGATTATGGCACGGTTCCGGCAACTGATGCAGCCGGAAATACATGGGGGAATTTCCGAGCATCCGATTGGGTGATGCAGGTGAGTGCTTCTCATTCGTATTTGCAACATTGGCGGGGTGGAGCCTCGTTGAAATTCGCCCATTCGGGGTATGGGATTTATCAGGCTTCAGCTTTGCTGGCCGACGTTGGCATTCGTTATCGAGACACGGCAAGCGGATTGAATTGGGGCGCATCGATCCGAAATGCCGGATTTATGGTTAGAAAATATGCAGAATCGACCAATACCGATCTGCCCCTTGAGTTGTCTTTCGGTGTAATGAAGAAGCTAAAAGGTTCGCCCTTTTCTGTTGGACTGACCTTGCAACGAATGCAGCAGTGGCAATTGGATTCGGATGCGTTATATGACCCCCAATTTTCGCCGATCGGAACGGACAATCGACGTTCTACGTTCGTGGGTCAATTTTTCAACCATCTAATTTTTTCAACTCGTATCGAGATCCATCCCCGCATTCAATTGTATGGCGGGTATAATTTTCTTCGCCGCCGCGAACTCAGTTGGGCCGGAGGAAGTAACGGAATGACGGGTTTCTCGCTCGGATTACGCGCTGAGCTGGATCGTTTTCAATTGCATTACGGCCGCGCGTACTATCAGCCGGGTCAGTCCATGAATCAGATTTCCGTCGAACTTTCTATCAAGCCAGTTTCAAAAGGTTGGAAACGATGAGATTGGATTTAGGCCTATTTTCTTTTTTACAGGTAACTCAGATTCGTTTTCGGCGTCAAGGTCAGCAGGGATTCATACATCAAGCGGATCGTTTGCTCGATGTCATCTTTATGCAGCATCTCCACCGTGGTGTGCATGTAACGCAAGGGGATGGAGATCAATACCGACGGACAACCATCGTTCGAATACGCGAATGAATCGGTGTCGGTGCCGGTACTGCGACTCAACGCGCGCCATTGGACCGGAATTTTTTTCTTCTCTGCTACTTCCTCTACCAATGCCAATAGTTTGTTGTGAACGGCAGGCGCATAAGAGAGGGAAGGGCCTTTGCCCGTTGCCACATCTCCTTCAATGTTCTTGCTGATCATCGGGGTGGAAGAAAAAAA
>DFST01000097.1:538-8071 GCA_002378975.1 Chitinophagaceae bacterium UBA3430 | reverse complement strand
TCGGTATCAAATCGATCCGCGTTTTCCCGAGTGACCTTTAGCGCCGGGGTGCTTATGTCCAAAGCCTGCACGGTTGATTCGGGAAACTGTCGCTTGAGTGATATGGGTAATATTCCACTGCCTGTGCCAATGTCCAAAATGAACGCTGGATTTTTGGATGAGGCATAACGACGCTTGATCCAATCCAATAACTCTTCCGTTTCTGGGCGGGGTATAAGTACGGATTCATCCACCCAAAAGTTTCTGTTGTCAAACCAAGCCTCGTTTAGTATGTATTGAATGGGTCTTTGGGTAATAAGCGCTTGGAGCAGCTGAAAGGCATGTTCGCGTGGCTCCATAGCCCATTCTGCTGATGCGTCGATGGGTAACTGATGTTTTCTGCTCAGGTGGTCGATCAATATTCTTCCCAGGGCCTCGGTTTCATCGGGGCCGTGCAGGGATAAAAGTTTTTCTCGGACCAGCGATAAGTAACTCAGTTGATTCACGCTGCAAACATACAACGGGCAGCGATGCGTATGTAGTACCTTTACGTACGATGATTGAGCAATTTCAGACCCTTGCCCAACCGAGTCAGGCTGAGTTCCGTGACCGGGGCAGTCAGTTTATTGCTTATGCCATGCCAGTACAAACGGTAGATCAATGTAAGAGTCACTTACAAGAGATCCGGAAAGAACATCCCAAGGCAACACACCATTGTTTTGCCTATCGGTTGGGGATCGATGGAAATCAATTTCGCGCCAACGATGATGGGGAGCCATCGGGTACAGCGGGCAAACCTATATTGGGTCAGATCGATAGTCGGGAACTGACGGATCTGCAGGTGGTGGTCGTTCGTTATTTTGGGGGTACGCAATTGGGCGTACCCGGATTGATCCAGGCGTACAAGACAGCCACTGCACTTTCTTTGCAGCTGAGTCCGGTTTTACGAAAGTCAGTGCTCAAATCTTTCAGTGTGGAGTTTGACTATACACGGACCAACGAAGTGATGCGTCTGTTGCGAGAGCTCGATATTTCGATTTTGAAACAGCAGCATGATCTGTTCTCCAAATTGGAGGTGGGGGTGCCTGTGCGAAAGATTTTGCGCTTGCAAGAACGCTTGCAAGAAATGCCTGGTATTCTAGCTACACCGATCTGATCAGGAAGAAAACCGCGTACTGACTTTCAATTCTTTGCTGCCGGGCGTGTATGTGTAAAATCCTTCTCCGGTCTTTACACCAAGTTTTCCTTCTTCTACTAGTTTAACGAGCAGTTTTGCCGGTGCGTATTTTGGATTGTCAAAGCCCTTTTCCAAGACACGCAGGATGGATAAGCAAACGTCCAAGCCGATCAGATCCGCGAGTTGCAAGGGCCCCATGGGATGTGCCATTCCCAACTTCATGATGGTATCGATCGATTCCACACCGGCCACGCCCGATTCCAAACTCAGGATGGCTTCATTGATCATGGGCATCAGGATCCGGTTGGAGATGAACCCTGGGAAATCATTTACAACACAGGGGACTTTGCCAAGCTCTTGGCTCAGGGCAACGATTGTTTGCGTAACCCCAGGATCTGTTTTCGGTCCCTGGATCACTTCAACCAATTTCATGACGGGTACCGGATTCATGAAATGCATGCCAATGACCAACGCAGGTCTTGTAGTAGCCGAAGCCAGGTCGTCGATGGAAATGGAAGAGGTGTTGGTGGCCAGGATCGCTTGGGGATCGCAGGCTTTATCTAATTCGGCGAAGATCTTTTTCTTGAGTTCAATATTTTCCGTGGCCGCCTCAATAACCAAACGCACTCCAGGTACGCCCCCTTGAATGGAGGTGTTGGTATGAATGCGCTGTAAGGTTTCTTCTTTGAGTTCTTTGCGAATGATTTCTTTTTTTACCAAGCGATCCAGGTTGTTGCCGATCGTTTGCAAGGCTTTGTTCAAGGCATCTTCCGAAACATCGATCAAGGTGACTTGATAACCGTGTTGGGCAAATACGTGTGCGATTCCGTTGCCCATGGTGCCGGCTCCAATGACGGCTATTTTCGAATTCAGATCCATCGATTGAGTTTTAGCAAAGTTACCCAAAAGGGATTATTGCTTTCGCTTGAAATCGCCCCGCTTCCAGGCTTGTATGAATTCGCCCCAAGCGGCTGGATTGAAAATATTCATGGGAGGTGTCTGTCCTTGATACACGGCCCGGTTGGCGATCTTATTCAATTGCATGCGGGTCGCTTCGCCACCATCGCCCGGTGTGGATTGTAGCCAGGCTCTTCGTTTGGCTTCGCTCATGTTTTTTCGGGCGATCTCATACTGGTCATCGGGCATGGCATTGTTGACAAAATCCCGGGCAAACTGTTCCGGGGTGGGTCGCGGTTTGATGATCGTAGCCGGCAGATAAACGGTATCGGCTACCATTAATTGAACCACGCTATATTGATTGCCGACTAGGTTTAACGGAATCCTAACGAGCTTAGACTGGTAGGAGACGTGGGTGAATTCAACTTCGTCACCCTTAAGAACGACAATTGAGAAAACGCCCTGATTGTTGGTCAACGTGCCTCGGTTTTGTCCCTTAACCTGAATACTCACCGCGGGAATGCCCACCAGACTGTCTGCGGTCATTACCACCCCAAAGAGCTGCACAATCGAATCCCGGGTGGTTTCAAATTGCGCGCGCGCGGGTGATATTCCCAGCAACCAAACGAAGGATAGAAAGAGGATGATTTTCCGCACGCGTCAAAATTACTTGCTGCCCTTTGATTTTATCCAACAATTTGCCCCCTTCAGGGGTTAAATTTGCGGCGGAAAGCCTATTTAACAAAACCTACAGCATGACGCGCGACAAGATCCTCGATGCCCTTCGAAATGTTCAGGAGCCCGATTTGGGTAAGGACCTGGTCACCTTGAATATGATCCAGGATGTTCAAATCGATGGGAAACGCGTTTCGTTTACCCTGGTACTAACTACCCCGGCTTGTCCGATGAAAGATCACATGCGTCAGGCCAGTGAGAATGCCATTCGCTTGCTGGTGGATCCGGAAGCCGAAGTGAACATCAATTTTACTGCCAATACCACCTCCAAACGTCAGGATACGGGGAGCCTTTTGCCCGGGGTCAAGAACATCATAGCCGTTGTCAGTGGCAAAGGAGGCGTCGGAAAATCAACCGTGGCATCCAATCTGGCCATCGCCCTGGCGCAGGGTGGGGCATCGGTGGGATTGATGGATGCGGATATTTATGGCCCCAGCGTGCCCATTATGTTTGGAGTACGTGGCGAACGCCCCCTGATGAAGGATGTAAATGGGAAAGGGGTGATCGTCCCCATCGAACGATTTGGGATTAAGTTGATGAGTATTGGTCTACTAGTTGATGAAAAGAATGCGGTGGTATGGCGCGGGCCAATGGCCAGCAGTGCCATACGTCAATTTGTGACCGACGTGGAGTGGGGGGCACTGGATTATCTGGTGATCGACATGCCTCCCGGCACCGGCGATATTCACTTAACCTTGATGCAGACCGTTCCCGTTACCGGAGCGGTTATCGTCAGTACCCCACAGGATGTGGCTTTGGCCGATGCCAAAAAAGGAATTGCCATGTTCGGTCAGGCGCAGCTGAATGTGCCGATCATCGGACTGGTAGAGAACATGAGTTATTTCACCCCGGCTGAACTCCCCACCAACCGTTATTACATCTTTGGGAAGCAAGGTGGTCAACGGCTGGCCAGTGAATACGATCTACCTTTCCTCGGCGAGATCCCAATCGTACAGTCAATTCGCGAGGGAGGCGATCAGGGAATTCCGGTTATGATGAGTGACGACGTCATCACGCAACAGGCTTTCATCCGCTTCGCGGCCCAAGTGGTACGGAGCATCGCCATGCGTAACGCCAACATACATTCAGAGCAGATCGCCCAGCAACTATAGTCCTATTCGGATTTTGGAAACAGACAACCATTCTGATACTTTTGAACCATGAACCGCGCCCAGCTGATTGAACAGATACGTACGAAGCGTTCCTTTCTCTGCGTAGGACTCGACACCGATCGATCCAAGATCCCTGCTCATTTGCTGGCCGACCCCGATCCTTTGTTCGCATTCAACAAAGCCATCATCGATGCCACACGTGATCTCTGTGTGTCTTACAAGATCAACACGGCCTTCTACGAAGCCGAAGGATTGAATGGATGGATCTCCATGCAAAAAACGTTGGAGTACATTGGCGCTGGTCATCTGGTGATCGCAGATGCCAAGCGCGGTGATATCGGAAACACTTCAGAGCAATACGCCAAAGCTTTTTTCGAAACGCTTCCCTTCGATGCCATCACCGTTGCCCCGTACATGGGTTCGGACAGTGTGCAGCCTTTTTTGAAGTGGAAAAATAAGTGGACGATCGTGCTCGGATTGACCTCCAATGCCGGTGCAGCCGATTTTGAATTGCAATCAACCGGATCGGAATTGCTGTACGAGCGCGTGTTAAATACGGTGGCCTCTTGGGGATCGAGCGACCACATGATGTTCGTGATCGGTGCCACGCGGGCCGAAGCGTTCACCCGGGTTAGGCAGATTATTCCGGATCATTTTTTACTAGTTCCCGGAGTAGGGGCACAGGGAGGCAGCTTATCCGAAGTTTTTCAACATGGTCAGAACAACGACGTTGGCTTATTGGTCAATGTGAGCCG
Organism: Chitinophagaceae bacterium UBA3430; assembly: GCA_002378975.1. Taxonomy (GTDB): domain Bacteria; phylum Bacteroidota; class Bacteroidia; order Chitinophagales; family Chitinophagaceae; genus JJ008. The sequence goes on along the minus strand of DFST01000097.1, from coordinate 3,416 downwards.
GGCCATCATATACGCATCAGGTGGGTCCGATTTTGCCGAGAAAGCAAGGGCCGTTGCGCAGGAATATCAAGCGGAGATGGCCGGATTGCTTCAGTGAGTCTGGCTGCCCGATATCCTGTACTTTTGCATTCATAAAACCATGGCATGGCAACCCGTACAGATCAATTCGTAAGTCCCGATTATTTTGCGGTCGATGAACTTCTATCGGAGGAACACAAGCTGATTCGGGATGCAGTTCGTGCCTACGTGAAAAAGGAGATCTCTCCGATCATCGAAGACTATGCTCAACGGGCAGAATTTCCGGAGCATATCGTACGTCAATTGGGAGAATTGGGATGTTTTGGTCCCACAGTTCCTGCCGAGTATGGTGGGGGTGGTCTCGATTATATTTCTTACGGATTGATGATGCAGGAGCTGGAACGTGGCGATAGTGGGGTCCGCTCCACCGCCTCGGTACAAGGCTCGCTGGTCATGTTCCCCATTCATGCCTACGGCAGCGAAGCGCAGCGCAAAAAATACCTACCAAAACTAGCCAGTGGAGAATGGTTGGGTTGTTTTGGATTGACCGAACCGAATCATGGTTCCGATCCCAGCAGCATGTTGACTACCATCCAAGATGCCGGTGATCACGTTATATTGAATGGTGCCAAGATGTGGATCAGCAATGCCCCCTTTGCACAAGTGGCGGTAGTTTGGGCCAAGGACGATGCCGGCGATATACGCGGCGTGATCGTAGAACGCGGGATGGAAGGTTTTTCTACACCCACCACGCACGGAAAATGGAGTTTGCGTGCTTCGGCAACCGGCGAGCTGGTATTTGACCAAGTGAAAGTGCCGAAAGAGAATATTCTCCCGAATGTAAAAGGCTTGAAAGGTCCACTGGGTTGCTTGACCAAAGCCCGATTCGGAATTGCCTGGGGTGTGGTCGGTGCCGCCATGGATTGCTACGATACTGCCCTGCGTTATTCTCAAGAGCGTATTCAGTTCGGTAAACCCATCGGTGCTTTTCAATTGCAACAGAAAAAATTGGCGGAGATGGTTACGGAGATCACCAAAGCGCAATTGTTGAACTGGCGATTGGGGGTTTTAATGAATGAAGGAAAAGTAACGCCGCAGCAAGTGAGTATGGCCAAACGGAACTCATGTGAGATTGCCGCGCAAATCTGTCGAGATGCACGTCAGATCTTGGGCGGGATGGGGATCACCGGTGAGTATTCCGTCATGCGCCACATGATGAATCTGGAAAGTGTCATCACCTATGAGGGGACACACGACATTCATCTGCTGATCACCGGTATGGACATTACCGGATTCAACGCGTTCAAATAACGGATGCCGATTTACCCCGAAAAAATATTCCTGATCGGATTCATGGGGGTGGGAAAATCCCATTGGGGAACCCGTTTAGCCCGTGCGCTCAACTATCCTTTTTTTGATTTGGATGAGGAGATCGTCCGTGCTGAAAATGGCCGCTCCATTTATGAGCTCTTTGAAGAGAAAGGAGAGGCGTACTTCCGTGATAGAGAATCAGAGACACTACATAGATTTACAGCGCTGGATCAATCTTTTGTGATGGCCTGTGGCGGCGGCACGCCTTGCTATCTAAATAATATAGAACAAATGAACGCGGCGGGTCTGACTATCTGGCTTCAATCGGGTGCTTCCGAGCTGGCCCCGCGTCTGTTGAGCGAACTGGATAAACGTCCATTGCTAAAGAATTTGCAAGCGGACCAGCTAATGGATTATATCGAGCAGAAGCAGCTGGAACGTTCGGTGTATTATCAGCAAGCCAAGCGAAAAATTCAAGAATCGGAACTTAGTGAGGATCATCTATTGAAACAACTACTGTATGAATAAAAAGATCACCGCATTTGCCTGCCTCGGCATTGCGCTGGGAATTGTACTGGGTGCATTCGGTGCACATGGATTGCGTCAGGTTACCGATGATGTTTCCATTATCAACAGCTACAAAACGGGCGTCGATTATCATTTGTTCCACGCCATTGCCTTTTTGATTTTCGGTTTATTGGGAGCGTCTGTGCTTACGGTTCCTATTCGGAAATCGGCCCTAACCCTGATTTTTGTAGGGATCCTTCTTTTTTCTGGATCCTTGTATTTGCTGACATGGTTTCGATTGAACGGATGGAGCTATGCCTGGATCGGACCCATCACGCCGATGGGCGGCACACTCTTGATTGCCGGATGGGCTTGGTTGGCCTATTCCTTGCTTCGCCCTGAACGGTCAAACTGATTATCTTTGTTCGGATGGCCAAGTCCTTGAAAAATAAGCCCAAAAAAGAAGCAAGCTCTCCCAAAACCGATACCGGTTTCAAAACTGAAACTGAAGAGTCCATCGATTGGAAGGCGCTGGCCAAAGACGAGCGTACCTGGAAGATTATCGGCACGGCCATGATTCTCTTCTCGATTTTTCTATTGATTTCCTTGTTCTCCTATTTGTCCAGTTGGAAACAAGACCAACCCATTGCGCTGCAAGGCCTTTCGTCGCTTTTTGACACAGACCCTCCGGCCGCGAATGCAGCCGGTCGATTGGGGGCATTAACGGCTCATTTTTTCTTCTACCGTTGTTTTGGAGTCGCCTCATTCTTGGTGTGTACATTCTTTTTTGTCGTGGGCGTGAATCTGCTCTTTCGTCGCCGCGTTTTTTCCATTTGGAGAAACCTGAAATACGTAACCATTGGCATGTTGGTCAGTTCGGTCACCCTCTCTTTTATCACCTCAGGTGCGGAATTTCCATATGGAGGAGGGGTAGGTGACCTGATCAATCAGCGGCTCAATTTGGCCATTGGAAAATTGGGAACCGGCGCCATCCTTTTTCTTTCCCTAGCTGCTTATCTGATCTGGCAATTCAATCCAAAAC
>DFST01000097.1:0-299 GCA_002378975.1 Chitinophagaceae bacterium UBA3430 | reverse complement strand
GATCTGGCAATTCAATCCAAAACTCAAGTTGCCCGAGCGCAAAGTCAAGGAGGAAATCAGTGAACCTGAAATTGGCGAAGAAGAAACTAGTGAGACGACGGAAGAAGCTGAATCAGATTCAACGAGTAAGCTGGGAGCCGCAGCGCTGGCGGGCATGACGGTCAATGAGCTTTATGCCAATCAGCCCAGTGGAAATAGTCTGGTCGGTGAGAGCCCGGTAGTGGTTCAATTCCCACTCGAAGAGGAAGGGGCAATGCCGCTGACCCTGATCGAAAAGGATCCGGACGTGCTGACCGAAG
>DFST01000175.1 GCA_002378975.1 Chitinophagaceae bacterium UBA3430 | reverse complement strand
ACCAATCGCTGGGCAGCCAGCTGCGCATCCTCTACGGTGTACAAAGGCAACAACAAAGGCTCCTGGCGCAGTTTGCGCCGCTTGTTGACATAACGGATATCGTCTTCCTGAATTTGTGCGGAATCCTCCATCAAAATCGTTACCAACTCCTTCGTGCCATGCGTACAAAATACCTTTCCGGCAAATCCCTCTTTGACAAGCTTAGGAATCAGTCCACTGTGGTCGATGTGCGCATGCGAAAGGACCATCACGTCGATCTGTTCCGGACGAAACCCAAAATGACGATTCAACCGATCGGTGTCTTTGCCCATTCCCTGAAACATCCCGCAATCAAGCAGGATCTTTTTCCCGTTGCTTAGGGTAACAATGTGTTTAGAACCGGTAACGGTTCGGGCAGCTCCGTGAAAGGCAATCTTCATACAATTTATTTTTTGGCTTTCGCCTTTAATGACCAGGTAAAGAAAAAAACAGCAGCCACTTCCCCACTGGAATTTCGTCCGGTGGCTTTGGCACGGACCGTCCGCGGCAGGCCATCACTTAATGTTCCATTTACCGCCTCATAAAATGTTTCTCCATCGGCGCAGGTAAAAAAGATCCGCTCCGTGGCTTTTTTGAAAAAATCGGCTTCCAAGCGAACCACCAACATGCTCACCGACGGTTTGGATTCATAGAGGTGAGCCATGGCCAATAAGCCGGTGCTCATTTCCGCGGCCATGGAGAGCGAGGCGAAATAGGCGGACCGGAAGGGATTTTGGGTGATCCATCGATGAGGAACCGAACAGACACAGGCCTCCGGAAGCAGGGAATCAACGCGGACCCCCGAAAAGAAGGAGGCCGGCAGCTTCCAAAAGGTTAGTAGTCGAAATTTCAGGGGATGGCGGACCGAGGCCAAAAACCGATCCAATTGCGTTGCCCGTTCGTTAAATTTTGACATATGAATTGGCGGGTGAACCGGACCGCCCTAAGTTTGTTGTCTAAAAATAACCCTTTCAACCCAACCCCCATGCGCCTGCTCGCCTCCCTCGTCCTGATGCTCCTCAGCTTTTTTGCCCAAGCTCAAAAAGTAGCCGGAAAGATCGTGTTCCAACCGGGGCAGGTCTTGACCGTGAATATGAAAAGCTCGACTACTAACCTGGTGAGTGCCATGGGACAAGAACTCGAAATGAAAACCGAGGTGATCGCTGATCATCAGTTTAAGGTGACCAACACCACCGACGAGAACCATACCCTCAGCCACGAGATCAATCGTGTTCGATTCAACTCCGATGGCATGGGTAATACCATGAGTTTTGATTCACAATCGGAAAAAGACCTCAATGGCCAATTGGGCGCCCCCGTCAAAGACCTGTTGAGCAAAAAATACAATCTGGTGATCGATGCCTCCGGCAACACCCTGATGGCCATGAACGAAGGGGCATCAACCGGAAAAGCCGGTGCCGAAGCCGGCATGCTCGCTCAATTCGTCAGCGGACTGACTGAACTGACTCAAGCCCCCAAGCAAGGAGAAGCCAGCTTTTTTAAAGTACTCCCCGCCACGGAAGTGGGTGTCGGCGATGCTTGGACCAATACCATCGACCGCAATGGCACCAAGATCGAAGAAGCCTACTCCATCGCCGAGATCAATGAGAACATTATTACCCTGAATTACTTGTCCAATTCCAACAGCACCACCGTTCAAGAGAACATGGGCATGGAAGTGACCATCACAATGAAGAATAAATCAGAGGGAAAGATTAAGGTCGACCGCAAATCCGGCATCCTGAAAGAAAAAACCATCACCACTACGGCTACCGGTACGGTTGCTTCGGGTTATGGCGATTTTCCGATCAATTCCACCTCCACATCGGTGATCACCATCAACTAATCACCCAAGGGAATCTGCAAATGCAAGAGATCGTCGAGCGTTTCGCGCCGACGGATCAGATGCATCTCACCCGCGCGGAATAAGACTTCAGCGGGGCGGCATCGAGCGTTGTACGAAGAGGCCATCTCAAAGCCATAGGCCCCCGCATTGCGAATGCACAAAAGATCCCCTTCGCGTACCTGATTCAAGGGACGATCTTCGGCGAACGTATCCGTTTCACAAACGTTTCCAACAACCGTATACGTTTGTACCGCTCCATTCGGATGGCTCAAATTTTCGATCGAATGATACGCGTTGTAAAACATGGGGCGGATCAATTGATTGAGTCCGCTGTCTACGCCCGCAAATTCGATGTTGCCCGAACGCTTCAGCACATTTACCGCAGTCAACAAATACCCCGACTCGGCCACCAGGTATTTACCCGGCTCGAACCAGAATTCGAGATCAATGCCGGTCCGATTTTCAAATGCATAGAAATGCTCTTGCACCGCGGAAGCCAATGCCTGTATGTCGGTGCCGGTCTCCCCTTCTTTATAAGGAACTTTGAATCCGCCGCCCAGGTCGATCGCTTCGAGGTGCGGAAAATTCGGGGCCAGGTCAAACAATAGATCCAACCCTTTCAAGAATACATCCACCTCTTTGATCTCGCTGCCGGTATGGATGTGCAAGACGCGCACGTGCAATTCTTTTTCACGGATCAGGCGATATACTTCGGGGAGATCGGAAAGCGCGATACCGAATTTGCTTCGGTCGTGACCGGTGGAGATCTGCAAGTTGCCGCCGGCCAAGATATCGGGACGAATGCGAATGCCAACGGGGTAACTGCCATGATTTGCTTCGGCAAACTTGATCAAGTTCGACAAACTATCGATGTTGATGTGCACGCCCAAGGCACGTGCCTCGGCGATCTCATCAAACGAAACACTGTTGGACGTATAGAGGATCTGTTGCGGCATGAAACCCGCGGTAATCGCGAGCTTCACTTCGTTGATCGAACTGCAATCCACATCGGCTCCGATGCGATGTACGTGTTGCAGGATATGTAGATTGGTCAGTGCTTTGGCTGCGTAGAAAAAGCGGACGGGAGCGTAGGCGAATGCCTGGCGCAAGGATTCAAACTGATGGGTAATGCGTTCTGCGTGATAGACGTACAGGGGCGTTCCGTAGTGATGGGCCGCCTCCAACAATTGCTCGCTGGTCAGTTGGGGTATCATCAATTTTCTTCACCGGCACCCAGATCGGTCTCTTCGATGATCGGTCCGGCAGATTCGTTTTCAGATTCAATATCGGAACGTTCCATTGCTTCCATCACATTGGTGGGCAGTAAGATCTGCTCCGCCAATACTTCCTTGATCCTCGGCAGGTCTTCAGGCGAATTGATCCCGAAATAATCCATGAAGCTTTTCGAAGTGGCGTAGAGCAAGGGATGTCCGGGCAATTTTTCATTGCGTCCGCTGATCACGATGAGCTCCTTCTCCAATAATTTCTGCACGGCATAATCGGAACTCACGCCGCGGATGGATTCGATCTCTCCTTTGGTAACAGGTTGCTTGTAGGCAATGATGGCCAGGGTTTCCAGGGCGGCTACAGAAAGACGCTTCAGGAATTTATCGCCATTCAGTTGGGCGATGGTCTTGTGATATTCTTTCTTGGTCAGGAATTGCCAGCCGCCACCACTCTGACGAACTTCGAATGGATAGAATTCAGCCGCGTATTTTTCGGTAATGCCTTCGACGGCCGCTTCCACTTGGTCCATGGGGATCTTGTCTTCCATGAATCCGAATGCCTGATTGATCAGGTCGGTAAGCTCTAAGGTGCTCAGGGCTCGGTCTGACGCGAAGATCAGGGCCTCTACGTGGGGTATGAGTTGGGTAACTTCCATGGAGATTTAGTTCGATCAACCTTGCAAGGCAGCGGCCCCACTAACGATCTCGGTGAGCTCGGTGGTGATGGCAGCCTGGCGGGCGCGGTTGTAAGAGATCTTGAGGGCGCGCAACATTTCGTTGGCGTTTTCACTGGCCTTGTCCATCGCGGTCATGCGGGCTCCATGCTCGGAAGCATTCGAGTCCAACACGGCTTTGTACAATTGAGTATTGAGAATCTTCGGCATCAACTCGGCAATGAGTTCATCGCGGTTCGGATCAAAAATAAAATCGGCCTTGGTCTTGCTGCCGGCATTTTCAGATTTGGGAATGGGCAGGAAACGCTCCACTTCAAAACGCTGGGTGGCCGCGTTCTTGAACTGGCTGTACACGATCTCTACCACATCGTATTCTTTGTTCACAAAAGCCTGCATGGCCGCTTGGGCAGCTTGCTGAACAGCTTCAAAAGTCAGATTCAAAAAGATATCCTTGAAACGCGCATCCGTATTGAACCCGGATTTGCTCAAGCTCTCGTACCCTTTCTTGCCAATGTTCCAGATGTGCACATTGCCTTTTTTGTGGGCATCGGCATATTTTTCGGCGAGGGTTGACTTCACCAGTTTCACCACGTTGGCATTGAAGGCACCAGCCAGACCACGGTCGCTGGTAATCACGATCATCAATACTTTTTCGATGGGACGTTCGGTAGCCAAACTCATTGAACCCGACCCGTCGGCACTGCTGACGATGTTGCTGAGCATTTCCTGCAATTTGCCGGCGTAGGGGCGCATCTGCACGATGGCATCCTGAGCGCGACGCAATTTGGCCGCACTCACCATCTTCATCGCCTTGGTGATCTGCTGGGTGCTCTGCACCGACTTGATGCGTATCCGTACTTCCTTAAGTTGTCCTGCCATGACTGAAAATTTAGGTCCAAATCCGGCCCAAAATGGCCCGGGCTTCACCGGGCGCGAAGGTAGGTAGCCGGAAGCGATTTTCCATCGCCCAGTATCCACACAACCCAGGGGTTTTCTCAACCGAAAAGCCCCCCGACGACTGCCTTCTATGCCCTATCTTTGACGCCCCGTGCCAATTCGTCATTTTTCACCCGAAAACGGGCGAATTGAGCGGTTTTTGAAGCGTTGTTCACAACCCAACTCAAGCATCATGTTAGGCTTCCTTTCCAAAATATTCGGTGGCAGCAAATCCGAAAAAGACGTACAAAAGATCCAGCCCTTGGTCGGCCAGATCAATGCCTTCTTCCAACAATTCCAGATGCTGTCGAACGATCAGCTCCGAGGTAAAACCTCCGAATTCCGCGCCCGCATCCGCGAACAGCTGAGCGACATCGATGCCCAGATCACCGAAAAACAGCAAGAGGCCGAAGCCCTCCCCACGGCCGATTTGAACGGACGCGATGCCATTTACCAAGAAGTAGATAAACTCAAAAAAGAACGCGACCAGCAGATCGAGAAAGCCCTGGAACAAATCCTTCCGGAAGCCTTTGCCGTGGTCAAAGAAACCGCCCGTCGCTTCAGCCAACAATCCGAAATAAGCGCCACCGCCACCGAACACGACCGCAACCTCAGTGTCAAAAAGAATTATGTCCAGATCCGCGGCGATCAAGCCATTTATCAAAATAGCTGGAGCGCCGCCGGGGGTACCGTTACCTGGAATATGACCCACTACGATGTACAGTTGATCGGTGGTACCGTGTTGCATCAAGGAAAGATTGCCGAAATGGCCACGGGGGAAGGAAAGACGCTGGTCTCTACCCTACCCGCTTACCTCAATGCCCTACCCGGCGAAGGCGTGCACGTAGTAACGGTGAACGATTATCTGGCCCGCCGTGACCAGGAATGGAACGGACCCATCTTCGAATGGCTGGGCCTATCCGTAGACTGCATCGACAAACATCAACCCAATTCGGAAGAACGCCGCAAGGCCTATCTCGCCGACATCACCTACGGCACGAACAACGAGTTCGGATTTGATTACCTGCGCGACAATATGGTCCACTCCCCCGAGGAGATGGTACAACGAAAACATCACTTTGCGATGGTGGATGAGGTCGACTCCGTATTGATCGATGATGCGCGTACACCGCTGATCATTTCCGGTCCCGTGCCAAAAGGCGACGACCAACAATACCACATCCACCGCCCCCGCATTCTGCAGCTGGTTCAAGAACAAGAGCGCATTGTACGCAACTGCTTGAATGAGGCGAAAAAATTATTTGCAGAAGGGAAAGATGACCCAAAAGAGGGCGGACTCTTCCTGTTTCGAGCCTACCGCGGATTGCCTAAGTATAGTCCGGTGATTAAATTTCTCAGCGAACCGGGCATCAAGGTCAAAATGCTGAAGGCCGAAAACTACTATTTGCAGGACCAACAGCGAAACATGCACCTCGTCGACGAGGATCTACTTTTTCACATCGATGAGAAGAACAATTCCGTGGAAATGACCGAGAAAGGACTCACCATGATCACCCGCACCGGCGAAGATCCTGAGTTCTTTGTGCTTCCAGATATCGGCGTCAAACTGGCCGAAGTAGAAAAAGCAGCTGCCGATGCCGAAGACAAATTGCAACAGAAAGAAGCCGTGTTGGCCGATTACGCACAAAAAGCGGATCGCATCCACACGGTACAACAATTACTGAAAGCCTTTACGCTGTTCACCAAGGATGTTGAATACGTGGTGATGGATGGCGCCATCAAGATCGTGGATGAGCAGACCGGACGTATTCTGGACGGACGTCGGTACTCGGACGGCTTGCATCAAGCCATCGAGGCCAAGGAGAATGTGAAGATTGAAGCGGCTACGCAAACCTACGCGACCGTAACGCTGCAGAATTATTTCAGAATGTACCACAAGCTCTGCGGAATGACCGGTACAGCCGAAACAGAAGCGGCTGAATTGTGGAGCATCTATAAATTGGATGTAGTAAGCATTCCCACCAACCTGAATATGATCCGTGATGATCGGCAGGATCTGGTGTATAAGACGAAGAGAGAAAAATACAAGGCGGTGATCGACGAGATCGAAACGCTGCGCAATGCAGGACGGCCTGTACTCGTGGGTACCACTTCGGTCGAAGTGAGTGAATTGCTCGGCCGTATGCTGCAGCAAAAGAAGATTCCGCATAATGTATTGAACGCGAAACAGCATGCCCGGGAAGCACAGATCGTAACGGAGGCTGGTTTGCCCGGTGCGGTTACGATCGCCACCAACATGGCCGGTCGCGGTACCGACATCAAACTCGGTCCGGGTGTGAAAGAAGCCGGCGGTTTGGCCATCATTGGCACGGAGCGTCACGAAAGTCGTCGCGTCGATCGTCAGTTGCGAGGCCGTGCCGGTCGCCAAGGCGATCCCGGTTCTTCTCAGTTCTACGTATCGCTGGAAGACGATCTGATGCGATTGTTCGGTAGTGAGCGAATCGCTTCGATGATGGATAAGTTGGGTTATAAGGAAGGGGAAGTGATTCAACACAGTTGGATCAGCAACTCCATTCAACGTGCTCAACGCAAAGTAGAGGAAAACAACTTTGGCATCCGGAAGCGCTTGCTGGAATACGATGACGTGATGAACATGCAACGGAATGCCGTTTACAAGCGACGCAACCATGCACTGTTTGGAGAACGATTGGCCCTCGACATCGATACCGCTTTTGCGAGCTTGGCAGAAGGATTGATCGATTCATTCCGGGAGCAAGACGATCACGAAGGTTTCAAGCTTAGCGTGATCATGCATTTCGGCATTGATACAACCATCACCAAAGATCAACTCAGTAAAGGAGACACCCAGGGCTTGGTGGAATCGCTGTACAACGAAGTGATGGAGCGTTATAGCCGACACAAAGGCGATATGCAAAAGCAGGCGATCCCGGTGTTCAAGAATATTAAACTGCAACAAGGAAATCACATTGAGAACGTAATCGTTCCGTTCACCGATGGAAAGCGCGGACTGAATGTGTTGGCCAACATGGGCAAGACCTTACAGTCGAACGGCCTAGAATTGACCAATGCCCTAGAGCGCACCATCACGTTGACGGTGATCGATGATTCCTGGAAGGAGCACTTACGTTCCATGGATGACCTGAAACAAAGCGTGCAGAATGCCTACCTCGAGCAAAAAGATCCCTTGGTGATCTATAAAATGGAGGCGTACAATCTATTCCGCTCGATGAATGAGGAGGTGAACAAGACGATTGTTTCATTCTTGACGCATACCAGCATTCCCATTCAAGACGAGCAGGCCCAATTGAAAGAAGGCCGCCAGCAGAAGACCGACATGAGTCGCATGCACGCCAACAAGGAGGAAGTCGATGCCGCTGGCGAAGATTATGCCGCCAATGAACACGACAAATCTACTCCAGCCGTAGCCGGCCCGCGCATCGGACGCAACGACCCCTGCCCTTGTGGTAGCGGGAAGAAGTATAAACAGTGCCACGGGAAGGAGTAGGCCGCGAAGCGGCCGTTGAGGTGGTTGAGCAGGTTTAGATGGTTGAGTTAGTTATGTGGTCTTATGAATGATCTTTGTGCTCCATCTCTTCCAAGCTAATTGATTTTCCGCAATGCTGACAATGAGGTTTTTGCTTGTTGTTTCCCCGAAATTCATCCAGGAAGCCGGCGGTGATGATGCCGGCAGGTAACGCAAATATGGCAACGCCAGATAGCATGATGATGCTCGAGGCGATTTTTCCAGCCAAGGTCATTGGAATCATATCTCCATAACCGGTGGTGGTGAGCGTAACGATTGCCCACCAGATCGAGGCCGGTATGCTGGTGAAATTATCCTTGTTGATCGGATGCAGGTGCTCGGCAAAATAGACGGCACTGGAAGCAATGATGATCAAGAAGATCATGAGGATCGTACTTAATATCAATTCATTCGATCGCTTTTTGAATACGTTGACGATCATGCGGGTTGAATGCAGGTAGGCGGTCAATTGAAATATGCGTAAGAACCGCAAGAGACGAAACAAACGGATGATCCGGAGATCAAAAGCAAATACAGAAACTAAATAAAAAGGCAAAAAAGCGAGCAAGTCGATCAGGGCGCTGGGCGTCAGCATGTATCGCAATCGCCCCCAGATTGGATGCCGATATTTCGGATCGTGATTGCTGCTCCATAGCCGAAGAAAATACTCGATCGTAAAGATGATCACCGAGAATAGATCAAAATAGTGGAAGAAGCGCTGTTCGGCCCATTCGTCGTGATAGCCGGGTACAGTCTCCAGCATAACCGAAACAACATTCAATACGATCAGAACAATGATGAATATGTTGATGAACTTGTCCCATCGCTCATTGCCCAATACTTCGGGGTGCAGTAGGCGGTGGATGCGGTGTTTGGTGGATTTGTACATATGTCGATTCTATTCGATAAATGTACGAGATGTTGAAATAATGAAATGTATGGGGGCAGCCAAGCTACTAAGTTAAGTGGGGGTGAAACTCACCCCCTCAACGCTCTCAACTATCTCAACTCACTCAACCCTCAACACTCTACTTCCCTATCCTCCACTGCAACGACATCTCCACCGAGCGGACGGGATTAGGACCTTTGGAGAGATCACTGACGGTCACATCATAGGATACGCCGATCAATACCTTTTCCCACTCCAAAAACAAAAAGGGCGAAACCGCATCGCCAGTCCGATACCAAACACCGGCTCCAACCATTTCCTTGCTTACTCCGATCAGTTTCGCAAAACTGAATCCGGCCAACATGTATTGTACCGAGGCCTGATTTTGATACAAGCCCTTTACATTGAGAATTGACGTTTCGTTTAAGAACTTCTTGTAACTGATCTGGGCGGCGTATCGAACCGGCACAAATTGGTTTGCATCGCCGAGAGCCGATTGGCGGGGACGATTCAAATTATAAGCCGATACACCCAGATCAAAAAAATTGCCAGACTCAGCATTGTCGTATCGATATACGATCCCAGCTCCAACGGACATGAACGGCTCAAGCTGGCGCAAGGCGGATTCACCGGTGGGCAAACCAAGATCGAATCCGCCACTGGTGAATTGAGCATCAAAAGACTGACTGGAAAAATCCAACCGACGATCGGCATAACCGGCACTCAATCCTGCCCCGATGCTTTTATTGCCCTCCCTGTCCATCGGAACATGATAGGATGCCGTTGCAGTCAAATAGTTGCTTTTAAAGGCACCGCGCATGCTGCGATCATTCATCAGCTGAAATCCGATGTTGAAAGGATTTTGCATCTCCTTCTTTTTATGACCGATCTTGGCATCTATCGACACCGAAGCCGTTGTGAACGGATCGATGGCGTTGCTCCACTGCTGACGATAATTGCTCATGATGCGCACCTGCCCATCAAATACACCCGTATAGGCCGGATTCACACTGAGCGGTGCAGAGTAAAACTGAGTGAAATGAGGATCCTGTGCAGATAGGCACACGGAGAATAAACAGGCCGAGAGAATGGATATATTATGTAAACGCATAATTGATTTTTTTAGCGCAGCAATATGGTGGTGCCGCTTCGTTTGATAATGTTTCCGTCGACGTCCTTACCCTCGGCAGTCCAGGCATAGGTTTCCATCGGTTGTTTAGTCCCTTTGTAAATCCCATCCCAGCCTTCATTCTCATTGTTGGTTTGATACATCAGTTGCCCCCACCGGTCAAAGACCCGGAAATAGATCAAGTCTGAAATACCCACCAATCGAGGGATCAACCGATCATTGGCACCATCGCCGTTGGGACTGAAAGTGGTGGGAACGTAGATCTCCCGTTGCGGGAACATGCGCACCAGCAATGTATCGGTGATCGTACATCCATCCGTCGTATTGATCTTGATCAAGTACTGCTGCTGTTGATTGTAATTGAAGATGGGCAATTGAATCGCTGCATTGTTCAATCCAGTGGCAGACAACCACTGATACGTGGCACCTGAGAAGGTTCGAGCCTGCAGCGAAAGATTCTGATTGACCACGGCATTTACACTCAGATAGCGAATGTTCGGTGGCGGTGGAACTGGATTAACTGTGAGGGTTACCGATCTGGAGGTATCCCGACAACCCAGTGCATTGACCAATGCAACCCGGTAAACGCCTGGCTGTGTTGCATTGTATTGTTGGGCAGTAGCCCCGGGTATGGCCGCTCCGTTGAAAAGCCACTGATAACTGGTGGCGGCTCCGGCACGGAGGCGAACAACCCCACCGGTTGAACAGAGTTGTGAAGGATCTAGGAGCGTAACAGTCGTATCGACCGGTACAATGGTAACAGTACGGTTGCCCACACAGGAGCTAATTCCATTAGATACAGTGACACTGTACGTGGTAGTCTGGGCCGGACTCACCGTGATGCTATTGGTGGTGGCACCGGTGGACCATAAATAAGAGTACACGGGCACTCGATTGGGAGACGTGTTCCAGAGGAAAGATGCATCGGCGGAAACGGAAGCACCTCCAATGGAGGCACCCGTAGCGGCCGTACCTGAGATCAAATAACCGGTATTGTTGTTGCAGATATCATAGGCCCGGTCATCCCCTACTCCCCCGGCAGTTTGAGTCGATTGAAGCACAGCCGAAGAGTTGAATCCGGCAACTAGCACATCGTTCGACCCGAGTGTCGAACCAGCATAATAACCAACAACCTTCACTTCGTTGCCATTGCAGGCAAGCGCATTGAAGATCGTGTTGCTTCCTGGGGTTTGTTGCAAAGTACCCACACTTAAAGCCTGTCCGGATGGACTATACTTGACCACAAATCCCCGATTGTTTGTGGAGGCAGGACCGGATAGATTAGATCCGGTTGCCGAATAAAAGGTGGAAGCTGCACCTCTGTAAAATCCGCTGATCCATACGGAGCCACTACCGTCAAAATCTAATCCGGTTGGGTTGGTTAGGGATCCCACCCCATCGCCGACGTTTCCATAGGTTACCCCCCATTGCAGTGCCCCATTGGGTGCAATTTTCAATAAATATCCGAGACCAATCCCAGGATTGAAGAGTGTTGAATTGGCATTTAAACCATCAGTTACTTGAGCCGAAGCCCCAGAGCTCCAAGTACGAAAACTACCAATTACATAGATATTTCCATTTGCATCCACCTTGACAGGTCCACCCCCCCCATCACGAGAATAAAGACGCAAGCCCCAAAGCACAGTACCGCTGCTGTTTAATTTTACCACGATCGCAGTACTGTAGTTATTGCCGGAAGAGGTAAGATTAAATGTGTTCGTAGTTCCGTAAATCACGGATGCAAGTGTGGCCGGGCAACATCCATTGAACTGTCCAGTGACGATCGGATTTCCGGATGGATCAACGGTCACCCGTTCAAATCCGTCATTACTCCCCCCTCGGATGGTAACGCCCCAGAGTACAGCCCCGGTTGGACTCAACTTCACAAGAAATCCATCTTGATGACCCGCATTACCCGTTGTCGTGTAAGGAGCAACAAAAGATGTTCCGCCCGTTCCGTAAATGGTACAGGTCTGATTGTAACGACCGACCACATAAAGATTGCCGGCCGCATCAGCCGCCATGTTACCGGTTATATCCTCGTTTCCGATTGATCCGCCACGGATGGCCCATAGAAGATTCCCGCAATTGTCATATTTGCAAACGAAAAAGTCACGTCCACCAATACTGGCCAAAGCAGTCGTGCCGATGGTAATATTACCAGAGTAAGCTCCGGAATGAAAGATGTTATTGTACCGATCGCGGACCACGGTAGAGGCAAATGAGATTAAATTCCCACTGGTTTTAACGGAGGGGCGAAAACATAAGGTATCCACAAGATCTTGAGCAATCGCCTCCAAAGACAGCGTACTGTTTTTACAAACGGAGGTGTCGCCAGGTGTAATTCTTACATTTAATAGATTCAGAAAAGTACTGTCGCTAGCTGTACAACCCGTCGCATCGCCAACGGTTACATTGTAGGGGCCTCCCGAACTGACCGTGATTGTTCGAGTGGTAGCTCCGGTATTCCATAGGTAGCTTGTGTATCCAGCTCCTGCGTCGAGGGTGGCGGATATTCCACATACACGGGTGGTGTCAGAAAATGCGTTTATCGATACCGTACACACCTGGCTATTACCTAGATAAGAAGTAAACAGGGTGATGGAAAAAAATAACAGAATTGCGAGGGGGCGTGCAAAATTCATACACAGAGGTTATAACCGGAAAAATACATAAATTCAGATTTTAATGCGTAAATCCACATTGGCATATTTGCCTTTATTTGGCCGCTTTAGGCAAAAAAAGGTTGAGGCCACCTTGCGGCTCCTCAACCTCCTAAATATCCTCAACTCGTTCAACCCTCTACCCTAGAACCCCTTCTTCCCCTTATTGAGCTCGTATTTCTCTTCAAATCGACGATTCAACAACTTGTGCTTATCGGTCAGGTCGATCTGGCGACCTTGAATGAATGCCTGCGTTATATTGCTGCTCTTCATATCCAGAATATCGCCTTCACTCACCACGATGTTGGCATCCTTGCCCACTTCGATGCTGCCTGTACGATCGGCTACCCCCATGATCTTGGCCGCATTCAAGGTGATCGCCGCCAGCGCTTCTTCTTTGCTCAATCCATAGGCCGCCGCCGTACCGGCATTGAATGCCAGATTCTTTCCGCGCGTCTGCGAATCATCATCCGAAATGGAGAACAACACACCGGCCTTTTGCAAAGCGGCGGCTGTCTTGTACGGCTGATCCACATCGTCGTCTTCGGCCGTCGGTAAACTATGCGGCTGTTGCAAGATCACCGATACATTGTATTTCTTCAGCAGGTCGGCCACCTGATAACTGTCACTGCCTCCGACAATCACCAGATCCACGCCGAATTCCTGAACAAAATCCAACGCTGCCAAGATCTGCTTGGTCGTATTTCCGTGCACGTATAATTTTTGTTT
>DFST01000081.1 GCA_002378975.1 Chitinophagaceae bacterium UBA3430 | reverse complement strand
TTTACCTACCGGGCAACGTTAGACAAAGAGTTGATCGAGCACGAGGTGGACCATGTGTTCACCGGTATTTACGAGGGAGAAGTGCTGCCCAACAATGAGGAGGCCATGGACCATAGCTACATGGATATGGCACAATTGGAGGAGTCGCTGGAGCGGTTTCCGGATAAGTTCACGATCTGGCTTCGGATCGCTTTTCCCAAGATCAAGGCCTGGTGGCAAGATCGTTTTGAACCTTTAGTGGCTGTTGCGGGTTAATATTGCATGATGATGATTCTCGCTTATATCGGTGTTTTGATCGGAACCTTCTTGGTGATGGAAGCGCTTACCTGGTGCACACATAAATACGTGATGCACGGGTTTCTCTGGGTGTTGCACAAAGACCACCACCAGGTTGAACCCGGTGTTTTTGAGCGAAATGACTGGTTCGCAGTCATTTTTGCGGTCCCCAGCTTTTTATTGATCTATTTCGGCACCTACGACAATATGTGGTGGATGCAGGCCATTGGGTTTGGCATCATGCTCTACGGGGCGGCTTATTTTTTGGTGCACGATGTGATCATCCACCAGCGACTCAAATGGTTCACCCGAAGCAACCACATTTATGTGCGCGCCATTCGTTGGGCGCATAAAATGCACCACAAGCACCTGGGCAAGGAGCATGGAGAGAGTTTTGGTTTCCTATTCGTGGGCCGCAAGTATTGGGAGAAGGTGAAGCGCGACCGAGCTTTGATGGCCGGCAACCGCAAGGTGCATTATGCGGCGGAGAAGGATTAATTTTCCATCTCCAATCCCAATTTCTGAATTCTACACGTTCATACGATCTGGTTTTTCTCGGGGCGGGCTGCGCTACCTTGAGTTTATTGTTGCGCTTGGCACGAAGCGGCTATTTGTCCAACAAGCGCGTGCTGGTTTATGAACGTTCCCCTAAGAATCTGAACGACCGTACCTGGTGCTTTTGGGAAAAAGGCGAAGGATTTTTTGAGGAAGTCGTGCATCATTCCTGGGATACGGTTGGTTTTTACAGCAATGAATTTTCGAGCGATCTGACACTCGCTCCCTATCGATATAAAATGATCCGCGGGATCGATTTTTATCGGCATTGCATGGGCGTACTGGAGCAATATCCGCAGGTAGAGTTTCGGTATGAAGAGGTGGGCGCGACGGAGGTAATTCAGCGGCTCGCACCTGTTGTGTTCAATTCCATTTACGACCCTTCCCAGAAAGATCCACGGGCCACGCATTTATTGCAACATTTCAAAGGCCGGGTGATCGAAACGGCCGAAGATTTTTTTGATCCCGCGCAAGCGACCTTGATGGATTTTCGGGTGGATCAAGGCTACGGCACCACGTTTGCGTATGTATTGCCATTGACCCGAAGGAAGGCATTGGTGGAGTATACCTTGTTTACAGAGCGGTTACTGTCTAACGCTGAATACGATCGGGGCTTGGATGAATATATGGATCGGTTCATGAAAATCGGTCCGCATCAGGTGATCGAGGAGGAATTTGGGGTGATCCCGATGACGGGACAGTCCTTTCCTTTTTATCGAAATGGCATGTACCAATTGGGAACAGCTGGTGGGCAGACCAAAGCTTCGAGCGGCTATACCTTTCAGTTCATTCAGAAGCGTTCGGATTTGATTGCTCGTGCCTTGATCGAGGGTCGTTCGTTGTATCAATTGCCCAGTGATTCGTCTCGCTTCCTTTTTTATGATCGGGTCTTGCTCGAGGTCTTGGCTAAGGGCTTATGGCCCGGTGATCGGGTATTCGCGCGTTTATTCGCCCGCAATCCCGTGCAGCGGGTGTTTGCGTTTTTGGATAATGAAACGAGCTTGATGGATGAGTTGAAGTTGATCTCCAGTTTGCCCAAGCTTCCCTTTATGCAAGCAGCGGGAAGGGTCCTGGCTCCTCGATAATCAAGCGTATTCCTTCATTTCCCGGTTCGGTTGGGTTTAATTAAATTTGCGGTTCTCTGGCCTCGTAGTACAATGGATAGTATAAGAGTTTCCGAAGCTCCAGATCCTAGTTCGATTCTAGGCGAGGCCACAAAAAAAATCCCACCGTTCGGTGGGATTTTTAGTTTGGGTAGTTTGAGAGTTTGGGTAGTTTGGACAGTTTGTTATTTGATCAACCCCGTCGCATTCGTTGCAAACACCTTGACCGCTATCGCGAGCAGGATGACGCCGAAGAATTTACGTACAGCCATCAGACCCGATTTGCCCAATGCCTTTTCGATCCAATTCAGTGATTTGATCACCGCGAAGATCACGATCAGGTTGGCTAGTATCGCCAGCAGAATCATGTACTCGTTTTTGTCCTGACGCTCAAAAGTTGCTTTAAGCGACATGATCGTAGTGAGTGTACCACTTCCTGCGATCAAGGGAAAGGCGATCGGAACGACGGTGCCCGAGGGGGTGTCATTGTCCGATTTGAAAAATTCAATGCCCAGCACCATTTCCAATCCCAGAATAAAGATCACGATCGATCCGGCCACGGCAAAAGACCGGATGTCGACACCCAACATATTCAGGAAGGGTTTCCCAATGAAAAAGAAGAGCACCATGAGCGCGCCGGAAATCATCGTGACTTTCGCTGCATTGATGTGTCCCGATTTCTGCTTTATGCTCACTAGCATGGGCACGGAGCCCACCACATCGATCACCGCAAACAAGGTGAATGCGAGCGTGAGAAATTCTTGTAAATTGAAAGAGAACATGACTGAAGATGAAGGATGAGAATTTTAAAGTTGAAGGTAGTTAGATTATTGAATATTTTCTAACTCTCAACTCTCATCGTTCATCCCTCAACTCACAACGCGAATCGAAATCCAAGCACAAAATTCCGTCTCCGAGTCGTATATCCCCGTATGTCCTCGTACTTCGTATCGGTGATATTCTTCAAATCGAGAAAGAGTCGTGCCGAAGGACTGAGCTTGTACTCGCCATAAAGATCGATCAAGCCATACGCCGCCATCTTGGCTGGTACATCGCCGTAAATAAACTCTTCCCGATCACCCAAATAACGAATCTGCATTTGCAGGTAAATCGCTTTGTTCCAACGATAGCCGATCTCGCCATACCAAGCATGTTTGGGGATGCGATACAGGTTGAAATAACTGGTGTCTTTTCCGATCGGAGCACCCGTGCCATCGTAGGCCGCCCGAATGCTGCCGTTGGTATAGGTGTAGTTGGTGTTGAAGGTCCAGCGGTCCAATTGATAACTCAACTCGAGTTCTGCTCCATAGTTGGTTTGCCGACTTACGTTGCGGTATTGTGCGGCAAACGTGCTGGGGTTGTATGTATACAGGATCGCATCCTGGGTGTTTCTGTAAAAACCGACCAGCCGGGATTTGAATCCGCTTGTTGTTTTATATTCAGCGCCCCCTTCGGCTACGACCGATTGCTCAGGGTTCAATTCCGGATTTCCGGAAAACGGGTCGAAGAGTTGATAGAGGGTCGGGGTTTTGAAGGCGGTGTACACGTTGATGAAACTGCGTAGCCGTTCATTGATTCGATAAGCTGGGTTCAGATTGAAACTGACATTGGATCCGTATTCTGAGTGAAGATTCAATCGAGCGCCTAAGTCCAGGTTCCAATTTCCTTTTTTGATCATGGCCGATGCATACGGACTCAACTGTTTCATCGAGGCATTGAGCGGAGCAGGTGCATAGGGGCCGAAAGGTCCGTTTGACCAGTACCATTGATCGGTTTGATTGATGCGGACATCGGTTCCGGTCAGCAGGTCCCAACCTTTCAGTTTCCATAGCCCGTATGCTTCCACGAAATGTGTATTGCCCACATATCGACTTTCAATGCGGTCGATCCAAGGACTGCTTTTGTACGTCGAGTCATCTAAATAATCGCGCCGAGCCCGATTGAATAAGTAGTTGATCCGGATCTGTCCGTATTTATGTTGCCGATACAGTCCGATTCCGTACTGGGTATTGTAATTATCGGCCGTATAATCTCGTTCATCCGTAAATCCGGCTGCATCGAGCTCTGCTTGATATTGACTATATCGATGTTGGAGCTGCAATTGCCAGCCGGTTGCCAGTTGAAAATTGATTCGGCTCGTGATCGCGTTTTGATTGAATCCATTGTTGCCGAATTCCAAGGTTCCGGTCGAGTCGATGGCGCTGGAAAACCCTTCGCTGTTGGTGTGGGTATACTGGATGCTGTAGTCTACGGACTTGGATTTGCCGGATAGTCCCACCGACTGAGTCAACGTCTGATAACTTCCATAGCTAAAAAGTCCGTTCACGCTGATTGCTTTACTCGTAGGTTTTTTCGAGATGATGTTGATGACCCCGGCCACGGCATCGGATCCGTAAAGGGTCGACTGACCACCCTTTAAGATCTCGATGCGTTCGATCTGATCGAGTGGTAGGAAATTGATGTCGAAATAATTGGTGATCACGGAGGGATCATTGACCGGAATCCCGTCGAGTAAGATCAAGGTGTTACCGGCTGAGGCGCCGCGGATGGTAACCAGGTTGTTGGTGCCGAGGTTGTTGTTGGCTCCGATGACTTGTACCCCGGAGACGGTATTGAGAAGTTCGCTCAGGGATTTTCCGCCGTTTCGTTCGATGGTGGCACGGTCGATCACAGAGAGCACCTTGCCCGTTTCAGATTGTTTCCGTTCGAATTTGGTCGCCGTGATCACAGCGGCTTCGAGGGTGGTGGTGTCGCGTTGGGCGACGAGTAGATGACTGCTGACAAGAGCAGCCAACAGCAAAAAGTTCTTTTTCATGGAAAAAGTTTTTAGGTTGACTGCCTTCAGGTTGGAAATGAGAAAAAAGGGAAGTGTTCGACACGTCCCGATCTTCACGCTTTTCTCCCGAAAGCTGAATGGGTTGATTTGCTTGGGCAGGTCTTCTGGCTTACTCCCGATCCGACC
>DFST01000026.1 GCA_002378975.1 Chitinophagaceae bacterium UBA3430 | reverse complement strand
TCATCGATGAAAAGCGGCGCTTGAGCCAGCTTCTGAATGCCCTTAGCATAGAGTTGCTTCATCTCGTGCTCGGCCAAATTACCCCGATTGATCTTTTCCATATGGATCTCACTCTCGGCCGATAGAATCCGTTGCACCAATTGGGGGGCACTCATTTCGAGTGAGAACACCGCAACAGGCGTTGGCTTGGATGCATGCATGGATGCATTGCGGGCCAGGTTGAGGGCAAAGGCTGTTTTTCCCACCGAAGGACGAGCCGCTAGAATAATCAGGTCTGTATTCTGCCAACCAAAGGTTATCCGGTCCAAACTGGGAAACCCGCTGGGCACACCGGTCACATCCTCTTTACTTTTACGCAGGTCCTCGATCCGTTTGATCGAATTCACCAGGATCGCATCGATGGTCTGAAAATTCTTACGCAGGTTGCTGTTGGTGATCTCAAAAAGTTTCCCCTCCGCATTATCCAACAAATCGAACACATCGGTAGAATCTTGATAGGCATCCCCGATGATCTCGCCACTAACTCGGATCAATTCCCGTTGAATGAACTTTTGCAAAATGATCCGTGCGTGGGCTTCAATGTTGGTGGCGGAAACCACCGCGTTGGTCAAGCGAGTGATGTAGTAGGCGCCGCCGATTGCTTCGAGGTCCTCGCGGAAACGAAGCTCTTCGGCCACCGTCAAAATATCGATGGGCTGATTCTTGTTGGCCAAGGACCACATCGCAGCAAAGATCTTTTGATGTGCTTCGACATAGAAACACTCGGGTTTGAGCAGTTCGATCACCACATCAAACGCCTTGCGCTCGAGCAGGATGGCACCCAGCACTGCCTCTTCGAGGTCTTTGGCTTGAGGGGGCACTTTGCCATAGACCAGGCTATTCATGTCGAGTGTAGCACGACCCCGTTTCCGGTCTTTATCCTTTGGCGTATTCTTGGTTTCCATGTTCGTTGAGAGATCGGTCGTTTAAGTACCGGCACACACGAAATAACTCGCTGTGCCTATTGGAAAAAAATTTTTCTTTCTGCACGAATTCTGCACGGGTAAATGCCGGTTATCCACAGCCCTAGGCCAACCTCAATTCACGGGCATTGTTGCGTGCCGCCTCGGTCGGCTGCTCGCCACTCATCATCCTGGCTAAGGTCTCAATCCGCTCTTCTTCGGACAATCGATTGACTTGGGTTTCAATGCCCTGTCCGCTTGCTGCTTTCGATACGTGCAAATGATCAGCCCCCTTCGCGGCGACTTGCGGCTGATGGGTGATGCAGATGACCTGCTTGTCATTGCCCAACGATTGCAAAATCCGTCCTACCTGCTTCGCAGCCTCGCCGGAAATGCCGGCATCGATCTCGTCGAAGATCATAGTGGGGAGATCCAGCCGATCGGCTACGAGTGATTTGATGCAGAGCATCAATCGACTCAACTCCCCGCCGCTGGCCACCTTACGAACCGGCTGCCAATTGGGTTCACCCGTGCCTTCGCTGTAATTCGCATCCATCAAAAAAACACAAGCATCGATTCCGTATGCCTGCAGCGACGTTTCTCGAAGCTCTACCTGAAAGCGAGCCGTTGGCATGCCCACTTGTTTCAACAAACGATCGATTTGCGTTGTCCAACTGGGAATGGTGTTCAGGCGGGCTTGATGCAATTGGTTGGCTTTTTCAAGGAGGGCTTTTTCTTGCTTGGCACACTGGGCCTCCAGTTCCTGAATGCGGGATTGGAGTGATTGCACACCGCTGAGTTTCGTTTGCAACTGCGATTGGAGTTCCAGCAGATCAGCCGTTCGCTGACAGCCGTGCTTTTTAAGCAATCTAAATCCCAATGAAAGACGTTCCTGCCAGGCATTCAATTTTTCCGGATCCGAACGAAAGCGGTCGGCGGCTCGCTCTATTTCCTGTGAAAGATCACGCAACTCCAGATCCACGGCGTGCAATCGATCGGACCATTGCTTCAAGGAATCGCTGTTGTTTTCGTAGGCTGAGAGAGATTGATGAGATCTACGAATTTGCAGAAGGATATTCTCTCCCTCGCCCTGAAGCCGTTCGAGTACGGCTGCAATTGCTTGGGTCATTCCCTCGGATTGTCCGGCTACGCGTACTTGCTCTTCCAACAACTCGATCTCATCCGATTTGAAGGAGGCTTCTTCCAATTCTTGCCAAACATATTGAAGATAATCCTGCTCACTGCGAGACCGTTCTTGTTCGGTGATCAATTGTTCCAGCGCTCGTTTATCAAATTGCCATTGTTGATACCCTTGATGATAGGAATCTGCCTCTGTCAGTTGACCGGCCATGGCATCCAGCAGGGTGCGTTGAAAATCACCTTCCACTAACTCCTGAGTATCGAATTGCTGATGGAGATCCACCAATTTACCAGCGAAGGACTGCAACTGTGTGAGGGTAACCGGCGTGTCGTTGATGAAAGCGCGGGATTTGCCAGTAGGCAATATTTCGCGACGCAGGTACCAAGCCGATTCGGCGGTCCACTCCTGTTCGACTGCAAGTGGATGCTGCCTGAGTCGATCATTGTAAAAAACCCCTTCCACAATGCATTTTTCGGCAGCTTCCCGAAGCACGCTGGTATCGGCCCGTTCACCGAGGATCAGTCCGAGCGCCCCCAGCAAAATGGACTTACCGGCACCCGTTTCGCCCGTAACCACGGTGAATCCGTTGGCCAGTTCGATCCGAACTTCCTTGATGAGTGCATAATTCCGTATGTACAGTTGTTGCAGCATGAAATGGGAGGAGAAGCAATTTAATTCATCGCTCGATATGGATTCTGCTTCCGGCCTACAATTTTCCGGGCAAAAAAAATCCCGACCCAAAGGCCGGGATGTAATTCTATGTGGGCGATCAACCGAGGGTGACCTTGTTGTTTAATTCCTCATCGACCAAAATGCGTCCGCAGTTTTCACAGATCATGATCTTTTTATGCTGACGAATTTCGCTTTGCTTTTGTGGGGGGATGGCATTGAAGCATCCACCGCAGGCATCCCGCTCCACTGGCACCACGGCCAGTCCGTTGCGGTAATTACCCCGGATCTTTTCATAGCTCATCAAGAGGCGGGCCTCAACGGAAGCTTTGGCTTCGGCGGCTTCCTTATTGAGTTGCTTTTCTTCTTTTTCGTTGGCTGCAATGATTTTCTCCAACTCTCCTTTTTTGGTCTGCAGAACGCCTTCTTTCACCTCAATGTTCTTCTTGGCTTTCTCCAGGCTCAATGCTTTCTCCGCGATCTCTTCTTGAGCGTCTTTGATGTGCTTTTCTGCCAACTTGACCTCGAGTTGTTGCATCTCGATCTCCTTGTTGACCGCTTCAAATTCGCGGTTATTCTTTACGTTCTCACTCTGCTTTTCGTATTTCTTCACCAAGGCCTCGGAGTCCTTGATCGCGTTCTTGCGTTGTTCGATGAATTCATTCACTCCATTGATCTCCTCCTCGATGCGCAATTGACGAGCACGCAGACCCGCGATCTCATCTTCCAAGTCGGCCACTTCCATCGGAAGTTCCCCTTTGAGGATGCGGATTTCATCGAGTTTGCTGTCGATCTTTTGGAGACGGAGGACGGAACTGAGTCGCTCCTCGATGGAAAAGTCTTTTACGGGGGCCATGCGGCTGGAAAATTTGCAGGTTAACGGTAACGGACCGGATTGGTAATCAAGCCTGTTTTGAGGATGGCAAAGGTAGGGAATTTTTCGGCTAAAAAGGCCTGTAGCAGGTCGATCGTGTATTGCTCGGACTCATAATGTCCCAAATCCACCAGCAGCAAACGATTATCTGCTTCAAAAAACTCATGGTACTTCAAATCGGCAGTCAGGAAGGCGTCGGCGTTTTGATCCAATGAATTGGAAATCAGGAAGCTACCTGCGCCCCCACAAAGGGCTACCCGGCGGATGGCGCGTCCAATTGTAGCCGTATGACGAAGCGAAACCACCCCGAAAATTGATTTGATACGACCCAGGAACTCTTCCTCCGGCAATGCCTCCGGCAATTCCCCGATTAAGCCTGAACCGATGGAAGGGTGTGTGTTGGACAAGGCGACCAAATCATAGGCCACCTCTTCGTAGGGGTGGGCCGACCGAAGAGCAGCCAGGAGCGACGACTCCAAAGTAGCGGGGTACAGCACCTCCAGCTTCCATTCAGGTTCTCGGTGTTGGACACCCAATTTGCCTACATGGGGAGAAGCGCCTTCCAACGCCCGAAAACTACCCTCCCCAGCCTGACGAAAACTACACTGATCGTAGCGGCCAATATGTCCGGCCCCTGCAGCAAAGAGTGCATTCGCCACTGCATCAACGTGTGCAGCAGGAACGTATGTGTTTAGCTTTTTTAGCTGCTGGCTTTTAGGCATCAGCACGGAGCGATTTAGGAGGCCCAGTCGATCGGCCATGGCTCCATTGACGCCTTCCAGCAGATTGTCCAGATTGGTATGAATGGCATAGATGGCTACATCATAACGAATGGAACGAATGAGTGCCCGTCCAACATAATGCCGAGGATCAATGCGTTTGATCCCGCCGAATAGAATCGGGTGGTGCGCCACCACCAAGTTGCATCCGCGTTGAATGGCCTCTTCGATCACGGCTTCGGTTGCATCTAGACAGCACAAGACGCCGGTACAGTCCCAAGCTGCATCGCCGGTGATCAAACCGGCATTATCGTATGATTCCTGCCAGGAACGTGGCGCCCATCGCTCCAATTCCTGAATGATGTCATGGATTCGCATGATGGCAAATTACGAAGGGATTTTACGATTGTTGGTTTGATTTCAGGAATATACCCTGCCCGAATGAAAAAGTTCATCTGCCAATTAATGATTACCGGCCTTCATCCCCGTGATCAAGCTGGACATGGGCCATGTATCCGCCTCGTTCAGTTATGACATCACGATCTCCAACCTGACCCCATTCAACCCGGGTGGAGGTGGCTTTGAAACCGGATTCGTTTACCCCTGGTTCAAACCCGGGTCGGTCAGCGATGCCCGTTTCTCCAGATTCTAAGCACTTTGCCGAACATTCTATTTCCGTTTTCGTTAATTAAAAAAAACAATCATGGCTCTACAATTTGGACAACCCGCCCCCGATTTTTCCCTGTACGACTCAGACAAGAACAAGGTAACCCTGAGTGAACTCCATGGTAAGAATGTACTGTTGATGTTCTATCCACAAGCATTCACTGGATTTTGTACCCAACAGGTCTGCACCACCCGCGACAACATGGCTCAATATGAAACTGCCAATGCTGCTGTTTTTGGGATTTCTGTAGATTCCGTTTTTACCCAGAGTAAATTCAAAGAACTGGAGAAGCTCAACTTCCCCTTACTAAGCGACTTTAATAAAGAAACTTCCCGAGCCTATGGGTGCATCTACGAAGACTGGATCCTGGATATGAAAGGTGTATCCAAAAGAGCTGCCTTTGTGATCGACGCGGAGGGAATCATACGTTACGCCGAAGTGCTGGAAAGCCCCGCCGACCTCCCCAATTTTGATAAAATCCAAGAGGTGTTACAGGGTCTTGGTTAAATCTACTCCGGGCAAACCCCGAGCCCAAGTTATAACTGATTGACCTACAATAAATTTATTGCCCAGACCGGGAGAATCCTTTTCCCGGTCATTTTTTTTTATACTGAAATAAAATTAGCTTTGATACGTTGTCAACGAAACTGATCATATCGCTATTCTGCCTGCTGGCCAGCCTGCAAATCGATGCACA
>DFST01000123.1:5901-10811 GCA_002378975.1 Chitinophagaceae bacterium UBA3430 | reverse complement strand
ATGAATATTGACGACAACGCACTGATGCGCCACGCTGATTTATTAGCGATGCGTGACGTTTCTGAAGAAGATCCGACCGAAGTAGAAGCTGGCAAATTCAATTTGAACTTCGTGAAACTCGATGGCAACGTAGGCTGTATGGTGAACGGAGCCGGATTGGCCATGGCCACCATGGATATGATCAAACTCAGCGGTGGCGAACCTGCTAACTTCCTGGATGTGGGCGGAACCGCCAACGCACAGACCGTAGAAGCCGGATTCAAGATCATCCTAAAAGACCCCAATGTCAAAGCCATCCTGATCAATATTTTCGGCGGCATCGTTCGGTGCGACCGGGTGGCACAAGGCGTGATCGATGCCTATAAAAATTTAGGCAACATCGAAATCCCGATCATCGTTCGCTTGCAAGGAACCAATGCAACCGAAGCAAAGAAATTGATCGATGAAAGCGGATTGAAAGTACGTTCGGCCATATTGCTCAGTGAAGCAGCCGAACTGGTACGCGAGGCGGTGGCTTAACCAGCATCCACAACCGGAATGACCTCATAGACCGGTGAAAACAAATACTGTTTTCCCGTCTCCGTTTCTGTACACAGAAAACGTTTGCGTAACCGTTTTTCGACCCGAAACAAGCGTCCCTCGGGGGTTCTGAATTGACTTCGCACGGCAAGCTCCTCGACCAACACGCCCCGCTGTTTGTTTTCGGTTGCATCGAATTGACGGAGTACTCGGATCAATCCCACTTCCGCACAACTGCTGGCGGCCGGATTGCGGATCGAACGCAGCAACTCCAGCTCTAAGGGTTCGGGAAAACACCGGGCATCCAGAAATTGTTTCAATAAATCACCGAAGCATGTTTTCCATTCCCGACCATGAGCCGATACCCGATTGCCAAACTGCTCATAGGTCAGCAAATGCGCCAATTCGTGCAAAAGGGTGATTAAAAATGCATAGGGATTCAGGTTCCCATTGACGGAGATGCGGTGCGGTTGATGCTGGTAGCGGTTTCGATAATCGCCCAATACGGATTTGCGTGCCCGGGAGATGGTCAGATGTACCCCATGCTGATTTAGATAACCCAGCACCGGATCGGATGTGCCAGGTGGAAGAAAATCCGACAATGCCTGTAACGGAACTTCCTGCTTAGGCATTCGAAGAATCGGATTTCAGAACGGAACGAAGGGATCGTATTTCAACGACCAGATACAGAACGTAAAACAAGGCACCTCCGGCCAATCCAGGGATGTTGACCTGTTTTCGTTTGGAGAGAATATAAATGAAGGCCGCTCCCGCTAGCACAAAAAAACGAATCATGAATCCGCCGTAAAGGGCTTTTAACAAGGCCTGGCCGCCCGATTTACGAAGAGCGATCGACATCCAAAAGGCAGCGAAGGATGCCACCAGAAACAAAATCGTATTGGCTGCATGCAAAACCCCCAGATCCACCTTCAAGCCAATCAGCTGCGTTTTAAAAACGAAGATGATCAAGACAAGGGTGGTATATAGCACCAGCAGGGGCGAGAGAAAGGACAATCGGTTGGTCAGGCGGGTGCTCATCAAATTTATTATTGCCGCGTATCGCGGATGATCTTATAAAACAAGGCGAACAGTACGATCAACGGGCATACTACCGTCAAGAGCGGGAAGATGCCTAGGAACCGATCGAGCTGGATTCCTGCCCAAACGGATAAAGCCAGGGAGGCCATGATCTGTGTGGCCAGTCCCAGGTAGCGCAATGCCGATCGATTATCGGGCGGTCGCGGTGATTTGCTCATTGTTTCCCATCTCAACGATGTTCGCACCCATGTGGCACTGGCCATTGAAGGTGGCGCTTGGTTCGATCTGCAGTTTGCCGGCGTAGAGATTCCCGGTAATGACGGATTCTCCTCTCAATTGCAATAGTTCGCGGCAACGAATGTTACCCGACACTTTACCATTTACATCGCATTGGATGCTCTCCAAATCGCCCTCAATGACACCGCCCTGACCGATGATGATCTTGGCTGCGCTCCGCACATTGCCGATCACGGTGCCATCAATGCGGAGGTCTTGCTGACTTTGAATATCTCCTTTTAACGTAGTGCCTGCCCCGATCATCGTGGCGGCTGAGGTGGATACCGGGATCTGTCCCATAGGTTCTATTTTGGTTTTTGTATTAAACATTTTTATTCGATTAATCCGTTATGATTTCCGGCACGGGAATCTGCAAGGTTACGGTATCTAGCGCCCCCATCCCGCCTCCACCCAAAGCTTTCTTCAAACCAAGGATGTACTGGGTTTTGTAGGCATCTTGCCGTTCAATCGAATCCACGCGGTATTGAAGCTGTTTCAATTGACGAACCGACTGGTAACTCTGACCGGCCCCGGGAATGTAGTATTTCAGGGGGGTGAACACGATCAACGCCGTGGTGAGTCCGACCAGCAGCACAAACACTGTACTCAAGCCCACGTAAACCGATCCGCGGGTCAATCGGAATGTAGTGACCTCCTCGTAGGTGTCGTCGTTCATGACGATCAGCCTATATCGGTTCCGAAGCCGCTTCCAGGCAGAAGCTGCATCCAATTTAATCATACATTCATTTGTATAAAGATAGCGCAATCCGGGGTGTTGTAGCAGGGGCCAAACCCTCCAAAATGGTTATTTTCGCTTGCTTTTCGGTCATACTAAAAGCCCTCAAAAATCGTTATTAGCATCCCCTGCATGCGCATTCTCCGCTCCCATATCACGCTGATCATCTTGACATGCTGGGCCATTCCAGGTTTGTCACAGACCGGATTTGAGCTAAAACTCGAAAAACCCAAAGAGTACGAAGAGCGGATCTTACGGGGGGAGAAAACCTCCGATAAACGCATCAAATTCCCGCAACGAATTCTGCAAAATACCGTTACCCGATACAACTATTTTTTCAATGCGTCCAACAAACTGAACGAGGTCCTTACCCGGGCCAAGCTGGCCTTTCAAGACGATTTCACCCAGCTCCTACCTTTCTACAATTACACCTTGGAAAAGACAGCCCAAGATGGGGTGCAGTTGGATTCAATAATCTGGAAAAGCAATTCCGGAATCGTGCTGCACGACCTGCGCAATGACTGGAATGATGATCTCTATCTGCTTTGGGGAGCGGCCTATTATTTTCAACAGAAATTTGATTCGGCCCGCATCCTTTTTCAGTTCATCAACCAAGCCTATGCGCCCCGCGAAAAAGACGGGTATACCCGTACCATTGGCAGTGCCCGCGATGGCAACAACGCGCTGAGTATTTCCACCCCCGAGAAAAAAGGCTTCGCCAACAAGCTCCTGTCAAACGGACCGCCCCGCCGCAACGATGCCTTCCTATGGCAGATCCGGAACTTCATTGCCCAGAATCAATTGGCCGAAGCCGCCAGTCTGATCGAAGCCCTGCGTCGTGATCCCGCTTTCCCCACCCGATTGCAGGAAGAATTGCATGAGGTACAGGCCTGGTGGTATTATCAACAACAGAATTGGGACAGCACCGCACGTCATTTGAGTCAGGCATTGGACCGGGCCACTACTCAAAATGAACGGGCGCGTTGGGAATTCCTGCTCGGACAACTCTATGAACGATCCGGCAAATGGACCGAGGCAGAAAAATATTACAACCGCTCCATCCCGCGCACCACGGATCCCATTTTGGAGATCTATGCCCGACTCGCCTCCATCCGAACGAATCGGGATGGGGCTGCCGATGAAATTGCTTCAAACATTCGCGACCTGCAACAAATGGCCAAGCGCGATAAATACACCGAGTATCGCGACATCATTTACTACATGGCCGCCCAAATACAATGGCAGACTGGCGACCTGCCCGCTACGAAATCTTTATTGATGAGCAGCGTTCAAGTATCCAGCAACAATCTCGCCCAACGCAACCAAGCCTTTGAACAATTAGCGCGGATCAGTCTCCAACAAAAAGAATACCGTCAAGCCTACAACTTCTACGACAGCATCAAATTGGACGACCCCAAACTGCCCAATGCCGACTCCATTCGTCAACAAAAAGAGGTGTTGGGAATCATTGCCACCCAACTGGAGATCATTGAGCGACAAGACAGCCTGCTGCGGATCGTCGCCCTGCCCGAAGACGAAAGAAAAGAATTCATTCGTAAACTCGTCAAAGAGATCCGCAAAAAACAAGGATTGAAAGACGAACCGATCCGAGGGGGGAGCGTCATTCCGGCCGGCGGAGGTGTGTTTGGAGCCGGCAATGAACCCCGGGGTGAATGGTATTTCTACAATGGCAATTCCCGTTCACGTGGCTTGACTGAATTCCAAGCTCGATGGGGCAACCGACCGAATGCCGACAATTGGCGACGCCTGTCTGCCCTCATCAATGCACGACAACAACCCGTGGGCGGAGGCGCCATGAACGCAGGCGCGGGCAACAACAACCAAAACGGCGAAGTAGATTTCGAGACGCTTTCTGCCGGATTACCCACCACACCGGAGCAACTCAAAAAAGTAAACGACTCCCTACAGCAAGCCTGGTTTTTGCTGGGTAAGACCTACATACAACGCATGGAAGATTGTGGAAATGGAATCCAAGCGCTGGAAAAAGTAGCCGTGGATTACCCGTCATTTCAACCCATGGATGAAGCCTTGTTCTTGCTGTATTATTGCCACCAGCGAAACGGCGACACACAGAAAGCAGCAGCCATACGCAACACCTTAGAAAAACAATATGCGTCCTCCGAAAAGACAAAATTGATCGTGACGGGTAAAGATCCTGTGCGGGAACAACAGACACAAGCCACGGCCCTTTATCAGACCATCTACGATCGATTCTTGTCAGGAAAATATGCCGAAGCAGCGCAACTGAAGAAAAAAGCCGATTCCACATACGGGCGCAATTACTGGACGCCCCAACTCATGTACGTAGAAGCCGTTTACC
>DFST01000123.1:2436-5528 GCA_002378975.1 Chitinophagaceae bacterium UBA3430 | reverse complement strand
CAAAATTTTCAGCAAACGCCTCTAGCCGCAAAAGCAGAAACCATGATCGCGGTGTTGAACCGACGTGATAGCATCGAAAAAGAACTGAGCGTTTACCAACTTTCTCAACCAGAACCAATCAAGCCGGATACCGTACAAACAAAACCAAAAGAACAAAAACCCGCCACTGCTCCTGAATCAAAAAAGCCGACCGACACCACCCGGGTGAAAACGCCTCCACCTCCCTCGAAACCAGTTCCGGCACCCGATACCGTCAACAACAAAACCAACCCACCAGCCTACAACTTCAATCTGCAAAATCCGCAACAAGTGGTGATCGTCTTGCAAGACGTGGATGCGGTATTTGCCAACGAAGCGAAAAACGCCTTGTTCCGTCACAATCGCAGCACGTACTACAACAAGTCGTATACCCTTGAATTAATCGGACTAAACGACAAGCAGCGATTGCTCTTGGTAGCGCCGTTCCAACAAGCTGCGGAAGCCAGCGACTATATGAAGGAGATCCGAAAACTGGCTTCGACTGAGATCTTTCCTTGGCTCAATGCCGGACGTTACCGATTTAGTTTGATCGACGCCGCCAACCTGGACAAGGTTCGTTCCGAAAAAAACTTCGACGCCTACGAAACGTACTTGCGCAACGCCTACCCGGAACTGTTCAAATAGAATTGGGAAAATATTCACGTGCATCTCCGTCCAAGACACGGCGTTGCGTTAATTTTGAACACGCAGATACATGCCCATGCCCCCGACAAATACCCCCTCCCCCTCCCCTTTGATCAAATGGTTCTGGAAGGCCTTCGGGATCGGACTTGGTTCCTTCCTGCTGCTGATCCTCCTAGCCAATTGGGGGCTGTTTGGCTACATGCCCTCGTTGACCGAACTGGAAAACCCCTCCATTCTACAAGCATCCGAAGTATATGCAGCCGATGGAACCTTGATGGGAAAATACCACAGCGAAAGAGGCAATCGCAGCAACGTACGATACCGCGATATCTCCCAGCCGGTACTGGATGCCCTGATCGCTACCGAAGACGAACGATTCTATAACCACAGCGGAATTGACTTCAAGTCAACGCTCCGGGCCGTATTCACGCTCGGATCACAAGGTGGAGGCAGCACCATCACCCAACAGCTGGCCAAAGCCCTACTTGACCAAGGCAGTAAAAACAAGGCTTGGCGCGTGGTGGAGAAACTCAAAGAATGGATCATCGCAGTCAAACTCGAAAAGAATTTCACGAAGGAAGAGATCTTAACCCTTTACCTCAATGCCGTCCCCTTTGGAAATAACTTATACGGGATCCGAAATGCATCGCGCACCTTCTTTCAAAAAGAACCCGCTGAATTAAATGTCGAAGAAGCCGCGTTGCTGATCGGCATGCTAAAAGGCAATACGATTTACAATCCGCTTCGAAACCCCAAAGCCGCGCTGGAGCGCCGCAACGTGGTGATTGGGCAAATGGAGGTCAATGGAAAGATCAACGCCGCGGAAGCCACCCGACTCAAAGCGCTTCCCATCCAACTCAACTATCGAAAGATGGATGAGAATACCGGCTACGCCCCTTATTTCCGAGAGATTTTGAAGGAAGAGATCAAAGAAGCTCTCAAGGATCTTCGTCGACCCGATGGAGAGGAATACAACATTTACAAAGACGGACTTCGGATTTACACCACCATCGACATCCGCATGCAACTCTATGCAGAGGAAGGAATGGCTAATCAGATGACCCGATTGCAGCAGGGCGTCAATGCCCGATATTCGATGCGTACCGGTTCCATCTGGAAAGGCAAGGAAGCCATCTTGGAAAAAGCTATGCGCGAATCGGATCGTTGGAAGAATTTGGAAGAAGACGGATACAGCGAGAAAGAGATCAAAGCTTTGTTCAATCAAAAAGTGCCCATGCGCGTTTTCGCGTGGAACGAAAAACGTGAGAAGGACACCGTGCTGTCGCCCCTTGACTCGATCAAATACCACAAACAACTGGAGCAAGCCTCCTTCATGGCCATGGATCCCTTTACAGGAGAAGTACGGGCCTGGGTAGGTGGCATCCATTTCAAGACCTTCAAATACGATCACGTCAACATCCGGACCAAACGACAAGTTGGATCCACCATTAAACCACTTCTCTACACGCAAGCCATTGAGGAACGTGGATTGCGTCCCGAGTCGGTGCTCGAAAATGTAGCTCAATTTTTTCCAGGAAATGGCTGGGTGCCTGCGAGCAAACAATGCGGAGGCGGATCCATCACGATGGCCGACGCACTCGCCTATTCAAAAAACTGCGCCACTGCCTACGTCATGAAACAGGTGGGTACGGAAGCCTTCAGTGATTTCTTACGCCGACTGAAAATTCCCACCGATGTAAAGCCATATCCCTCCATGGCCTTGGGTGCCTGTGATCTTTCGCTTTTCGAAATGCTATGGGGCTATACCATTTTTGCGGGAAGAGGTTATTCCATCAAACCAATCTGCATCAACCGCATTGAAGATCGAAATGGGAAGGTCATCAAACGAATGGATTATACTGCCAACCGGGAAGAAGTAATCAGCGAAGCCACCGCGTATACAATGGCTCGTATGATGCAAGGCGCCGTTGACAAAGGCACCGCTGCCGGCATGCGCAGCCGCGTGGGCGCGGAAGAGATGGGTGGAAAAACGGGAACAACCAACGACAACGCCGATGCTTGGTTCATCGGTTATACACCCCAACTCCTGATGGGTTCTTGGGTCGGCTTCGACGACCGTTTTATTCGCAACGAAGGCGATGGATCGCGCATGGCTCGTCCCATCTGTGAATATTTCCTCGGTAAGGTTTTATCCGATTCCAGATCCGGCATCGATCGAGGAGCCCGTTTCTTTAAACCCACTGATCTAACGCTGCATCAGGGAACGGCAGAGATCCAGGTCAGCGATACCGATCCACTTCCGGGCGCTGCCGATGATAACACCGGAGCCGTAACGGAAGAGGATTACGAAGAGAACATACCCAACATCGGACCTGAATCACAAGCGCCCAAAGAAGATCCTTCCAAACCCGAACGAAAAGACACCACCCCCCGCCAACCCGCACGCAAAGAAGGGAATTGATGGATTA
>DFST01000123.1:528-2148 GCA_002378975.1 Chitinophagaceae bacterium UBA3430 | reverse complement strand
GAAGTGATCACGGCCGAACAAATCGCGTACATGCTGGATTGGATGTACAGCCCGCCCGCCTTGTCCGACCAACTACGATCCGGGATTCGGTTTCTCCTCTTGGAGGATACTACGTCAACGCCGTTGGGATTTGCCTCCTTTCGCTGCCTAGAAGGAACCCATTGGAAACTTGACAAACTCTATGTACGAAGCGATCGTCAAAAGCGTGGGTTGGGCAAAAGCCTGATCGAACGGGTTCGCTTGGAAATCAAACAATCCGGTGGTACCCAATTGGAGTTGCAGGTGAATCGAAAAAACAAGGCGGTCGGTTTCTATGAAAAAAACGGATTTCAGATTCTCCGTGTGGATGATTTTGACATCGGAAACGGTTTTTACATGAACGATTACATCATGGGCTGCCCCATTGAATGAATCGCCCACCTAGTCGGGTTTTTACGGACCAATACACTAACTTTGCGCGCTGTAAACCAAACCGACATTTCATGTCTACCAACACCATCCAGATTGATTTTAGTCTTCCGTATAAAGTAGCCGATATCTCCCTGGCCGAATGGGGCCGTAAAGAGATCCGCCTCGCCGAAGCAGAAATGCCCGGTCTCATGGCCATTCGTGCCGAGTACGGTGCCACCCAGCCCCTCAAAGGCGCTCGGGTTGCCGGTTGCTTGCACATGACGATTCAAACGGCCGTACTCATCGAAACCCTCGTGGCTTTGGGCGCGGAAGTAAAATGGAGCTCCTGCAACATTTTCTCTACACAAGATCATGCAGCTGCTGCCATTGCCGCAGCCGGCATTGGTGTTTTTGCCTGGAAAGGCCAAACCATCGAAGAAGCCGATTGGTGCATTGAGCAAACGCTCTTCTTCGGCGCAGCTGATCGTCCCTTGAACATGATTCTGGATGATGGCGGTGACCTGACCAACATTGTGCTTGATAAATACCCGGAATTGGCCCAGTATGTGAAAGGAATCTCGGAAGAGACCACCACCGGTGTTCACCGCTTGTACGAGCGCGTGGCCAAAGGCACCCTGCCCATGCCCGCTATTAACGTCAACGACTCCGTTACCAAATCCAAATTCGACAACAAATACGGCTGTAAAGAATCATTGGTGGATGCGATCCGTCGCGCGACCGACATCATGATGGCTGGTAAAGTGGCTGTAGTAGGTGGATATGGCGACGTAGGAAAAGGTTCAGCCGCTTCCTTGCTTGGAGCCGGTTGCCGTGTTATCGTTACCGAGATCGATCCGATCTGCGCGCTGCAGGCAGCCATGGATGGTTTTGAAGTAAAGCGAATGATTGATGCTGTTGCTGAAGCCGACATCGTAGTGACCGCATCCGGTTGCCGCGACCTGATTACCGGTGAGCATTTCAAACGCATGAAGGATAAGACCATCGTTTGTAACATCGGACACTTCGACATTGAAATCGACATCGCCTGGTTGAA
Source organism: Chitinophagaceae bacterium UBA3430 (assembly GCA_002378975.1). Lineage (GTDB taxonomy): Bacteria > Bacteroidota > Bacteroidia > Chitinophagales > Chitinophagaceae > JJ008. The sequence goes on along the minus strand of DFST01000123.1, from coordinate 704 downwards.
TACCAACTATGGAGACACCAAAGACACCATCAAGCCTCAGGTTGATATCTACAATGTGGATGGTAAAGACCTGATCATTCTGGCCGAAGGACGTTTGGTGAACTTGGGTTGCGCCACCGGTCACCCCTCTTTCGTAATGAGTAATTCATTCACCAACCAGACCCTGGCCCAGATCG
>DFST01000123.1:0-238 GCA_002378975.1 Chitinophagaceae bacterium UBA3430 | reverse complement strand
AACCAGACCCTGGCCCAGATCGAGCTTTGGAACAACCACAAGAACTACGACAACAACGTATACGTACTGCCCAAACACCTGGATGAGAAAGTAGCTCGTCTGCACCTCGCCAAAATCGGTGTTCAATTGGATGAGCTGACTACTGCTCAAGCCGACTACCTGGGCATACCGAAAGCAGGCCCCTTCAAATCGGATCACTACCGATATTGATTGGAATTCGAACGAATCAAAAAGCCTT
>DFST01000177.1:3794-5145 GCA_002378975.1 Chitinophagaceae bacterium UBA3430 | reverse complement strand
TTCCAAAGTTTTTCCATGGCGTCACGTTCGCGTTGGATGGAGTTTCGCATGGATAAAAACCCTTCTCGGATGGCTTGCCATTGTTCTCCGAATTCGCGGCTGTTGAGATAATCGTACAGTAGGTGCATTTTATCGCCCTTGTTTTCTTGACTCTTCGTGGCATTGTATATCCGAATGACGGCTTCACGAAGTAGTTGAACAACGGCTTTTACATCTTGGAAGGTGCAGATCCAAACGCCTTCTTTTTGTCCGAAGCTGTTCATGTCTTTGGGCAGCGTTTGAGTGACGATCAGGGCCACGTCGGCTCCTTGGCTGCGCATGTCGTTCTTGATCTTTTCGATCCAATCGGCTGCGAATTCCTTGGTGCGTTTGCTTTCAAAAATGATCTTTCCGCAATCTTGCGCAAAGGGATTGCGCACGGTTTGAATGCAATCGGCGCCGCGTACGCCTTTGCCCACTTCTTCAATGAGGTCAAAAGGGAAGGCACTGCGCAACATTTCTTCCAGCAGTAATTCTTGCGCTTCTCCTTGTGATTGCATGCTGCCTTGTTCGGCCTTGCGGCGCATTTCCTCGGCGAGTTTTTGTTGGGCTTGGAGTTGCATTTCCAGTTCTTTCATCCGGAGTTGGTATTCGGTTTCCACCGATTGTACACGTTGATCTTCCTGCTTGCGAATTTCAGCAGACAGCATTTCGCGTTCTTCCAATAGTTTTTTCTGCAGGGTGATCTCCAGTTCCGCTTCTTTGTCTTTTAGTTCTTGTTGTTTGCGAAGGAATTCCAGTTGTTGTTCGCGGGCGGCCTTTAGTTTGTCTTCGTTTTGCTTATTGATTTCGGCCAGCGATTGCAATTGGATCTCATAGTCGCCTTTTAGTTGTTGGCGTAGCTGGGTTTCAACCTGGTCGCGCAACTGTGATTTTTCTTTGTCTAGTTGCGTTTGGAACTCCGCGGTCTTCTGTTTCTGCCACTCGATCACTTTGGCACGGGTCTCTTTTTCGACCTCTTCGCGGATGGCATCGCCGGGGGCGAAGCTGTGTTGACAATTGGGACAGCGGATCTCAGGAGACATGACCGGGTGTTTCAACAAATGTAACTAACTCCCCAACTCTCTAAACTCCAAACTCTAAACTCTAAACTAATCCCGGCCCTAGGGGCCGGGATTAAGTGCCCCGGATCGGAGTTGAACCGATACGGCCCTTGCGGGCCACAGGATTTTAAGTCCGGCGTGTCTACCAATTTCACCACCGGGGCAAAAAAAATCCTCCGCCAAAGGCAGGAGGATCGTGGAGCGGAAGACCGGGCTCGAACCGGCCACCCCGACCTTGGCAAGGTCGTGCTCTACCAAATGAGCTACTT
>DFST01000177.1:0-3504 GCA_002378975.1 Chitinophagaceae bacterium UBA3430 | reverse complement strand
GGCCACCCCGACCTTGGCAAGGTCGTGCTCTACCAAATGAGCTACTTCCGCTTAAAAGAACGATTTGACGGGTTTCCGTCAGGGCGACAAAAGTAAGGTCGCCTGCGCAACCAAAAAAATTTTAGCCCCGCTTATTTGTACTTGGGTGTGTACAGCGTGCTCTCTTGCACGGGTACATTGATCTTTTCAAATCGCTTGGTGAACAGCATGAAGCTGGCTCCAAACAGAAAAGCTACCAGGCATCCGACATGCAGATAAAATAAAAATCCGGAAGAAGAAACCCAGCTGTGAGTGAAATCACGCTTTTCTACTTTCGCTACTTCTTGTTGATATTCTTGTTCGGCGTTCATGAAGAGAATTTGTTTGGCAAAGATAAGAAACTCGATTATTTCTTTGGAGTGGAAGGGAAAATTTCAGCAAAACGCTTTCGTCCGCGGACAAAATGCTCCCAGACCATATTCTTGCGGGTCAATCCTTCGAGCCCGTTCAATGTACTGCCTCCCCAAACGTATTTGAAACCGCGGGTGAGAAGCCAAATAAGCACACTCCAGTGCGCTTTTGCGATCGATACAAAATAACCGGGGTCTCCGCCGAAAAGACCTTTCCAAGCCGATAATCCATCCAACGCAAATCGAACCGGCAACACCCAGCACTTGCGGCCAAATGATAAGTTCTTGATCAACATGAGGTGGTTGTTTCGGAAATTCAAATAGGTCTTCAACGAATTACCACGGGGCAAGGTGCCACCCCCGAGATGATGCACCACCGATTCGGGGCAAGCATAGATTTTATACCCCCGTCTTTGAATGCGCCAGCAGAGATCGATCTCTTCCTGGTGCGCGAAAAAAAACGGGTCGAAGCCACCCACTTCCCGAAAAACCGAGGCCCGAATGAATAAAGCTGCTCCACTGGCCCAAAAAATGGGCGCTGAATCGTTGTATTGGCCCTGGTCGGTTTCACAATGATCGAAGATCCGTCCGCGCGCAAAAGGATATCCAAACGCATCCAGCCAGCCCCCGGCCGCTCCGGCATAATCGAACCGGTCGGGGTGTTGGACCGATAAGATCTTAGGCTGACAGGCGGCGATGTTCGGGTCGGATTCCAGCAGGTCGACCAACGGAGTGATCCAACCCGGTTCAACGGCCACATCGGAATTGAGGATCATGAAATAGTCGGCCGAAACTTGCTCCAAGGCACGATTGTACCCTTCGGCAAATCCGTAGTTACGATCCAGTTGGATGACCCGCACGCTCGGGAACTCCTGTTTCACTACAGCCAGCGATTCGTCGGTCGATCCATTGTCGGCCACCACGATCTCCAAATTCGGATGATTAGTTTTCAGCACCCCGGGCAAAAACCGCCGGAGGTGATGGGCGCCGTTCCAATTCAGGATAACAATGGCTGTATGTGGATGTGTAGGCAAAGGAAAAAGATGCCTCAAATGTAAGTCACCTGCGGGAGGTTCGTTATTTTGTAGCTATGATTCCTGCTTGGTTGAATTGGCGGACCTGGTTGGCGGTATTGGCCATGGTCATTGTAACGGGTACCATTTTTTATTCGCAGTACCTGGCTCAAAAAATTGCTCGGGAGGAGCGAGCTTACGTAGAGCTCTGGGCCGAGGCCGTCAATTACAATATCCGTTCAGGCCCCAACGATCAGGCGCTGGCCTTATCAACCCGCATCACCAACCAAAACGAACGGATTCCGATCATTCAAACGGACGCACAAGACCGTCCCACCGGCACCTATTCCAATTTGGAAATATCCGATGCACAAATCGATGATGCCTATTTAACGCGTAAAGTGGCCGAATTCAAGCGTCAGCATGCGCCCATCCGGCTTACGATCGGGGAAGACCCCGGACAAGTCAGTTTGTTCTACTACGGCGATTCGGCTCTCCTCAACGAAGTGCGCTATTACCCCTTGGTGCAGTTGCTAATCGTGGGTTTGTTCATTTTCATCACCCTGAATTCCCTGCGAACCCGCCACAAAGCACAACAAAATCAGGTCTGGGCCGGTATGGCCAAAGAAACGGCTCATCAACTGGGTACACCGGTATCTTCTCTGGAAGCTTGGGTGGAGCTGTTGCGAGAAGATCCGCAGCAACAAAAATTGGCCAAGGAGTTGGGACGGGATGTGGCACGTTTGCGATTGGTGTCGGACCGATTTGGGAAGATCGGAAGCACGCCTCAATTGGAACGAATGGACTTGATCCCGCTGATCCGAGAAATGGTGGACTACATGCGGGGGCGTTCTTCTGATAAGGTGCAGATCGTTTTTGATGCGGATGGATCGAGCAGCCTGATGGTGCCGGTATCGGCCACCTTGTTTGAATGGGTGATCGAGAATTTATTGAAGAATGCGTTGGATGCGTTGGATGGGGTGGGGCAGATCCGGGTTCGGGTTATAGCAAACGCGGATCGAGTGTGGATCGAGGTCTCCGATACGGGCAAGGGAATTTCGCCCGCACATGTGCGGAAGGTATTTGAGCCCGGATTCAGTACGAAGAAGCGAGGCTGGGGATTGGGACTGTCGCTGGCCAAACGCATCATCGAGCAGTATCACGGCGGCGAATTATCGGTGGTTTCCTCCGAGATCGGAAAAGGGACTACGTTTCGGATCGTACTGAATGCAAAAACAGCTTAAATTTGCTCCCCCTGCCCAGGTGGCGAAATTGGTAGACGCACTACCTTGAGGTGGTAGCGCTGGAAACGGCGTGCTGGTTCGAATCCAGTCTTGGGCACAGAAAAACTCGAAGCATTGCGTCGGGTTTTTAGTTTGAGGAGTTTTTTTTTGGGGGGGGGGGGGGCGAGCAGGGGCGTTTACTCGTAGCCCCCTCGCAGGACGTATTGGATCAGCGTAGCTAATCCAGTCTTGGGGAGGATTATTATTTTTTTTATTGGACATCAAAATCGATGAGGTGATTTAAAGCTGCACCCAAGGCCATTTGGCAAATAGCCGTTTCTGGACGTATCTTAGGGTTTATCATGTGTGTTCACCACCAATCAGACACCAACCACCTAAACCGATGAAAATTTTATTAGTATCCTGCTGCTTTGTAGCGTTCTTGGCATCCACCATCCAACATGCTCGAGGTTCAGATTACACGTCCGATACAACCCCATCAACACATTCAAAATGGGTTGGCTCCTTTTCTTTAAAATCGATAAAAAAATCGATAAAAAAAGAAGAAAATGCATTGAAAGGTTTTCAATTCATCCAAGGGGGGGCTTTTGCATCATCAAAGCCATATGAAAGCATTGGCCGAAGGCCAGAAAATGATACAACCTTGATCATTGATATGGAACCAGGCAAACGGTTGGGTGTTGCTAGTTTTTACTTATCAAAAAAAGAGGTCTCCAACTTAGAGTACAGAACATTTGTGAATTGGGTGATCGACTCAATTGCGCTTTCCATCCTGGCTTCAAAAGATCCTGGATTTTATCTCGACCCAACCCAAAAGACATTGAATTGGTCGCGCCGGGGTGAAGCCAGAGATACCAA
>DFST01000179.1:10489-10762 GCA_002378975.1 Chitinophagaceae bacterium UBA3430 | reverse complement strand
GCCTGCTACCTATTACGCAAAATGAAGAGGCCTTGGCGGCCGTTATGGGCCATGAAGTCTGTCATGCCTTATTGCAGCACGGAAATCAACGAATGAGTCAGGCGCTTGTCCAACAAATGGGCGGCGCAGCCTTGTCCGTGGCCTTGTCCAATCGGCCTCAAGAAACACGCAACCTATTTATGCTGGCCTATGGGGTAGGCACGCAGGTTGGTGTAATGCTGCCATTCTCACGGGGACATGAACTGGAAGCCGATCGATGGGGGCTCATCCTAT
>DFST01000179.1:10022-10153 GCA_002378975.1 Chitinophagaceae bacterium UBA3430 | reverse complement strand
TGCCATGGCCGGCTATGATCCCCGGGCTGCCATCGGTTTGTGGGAGCGCATGGAAAAGGCTGGAGGGGGTAAAAAAGTAGAGTTTCTCAATACACACCCATCCGAGGGCAAACGCATCGAACGTTTGGAGC
>DFST01000179.1:9352-9781 GCA_002378975.1 Chitinophagaceae bacterium UBA3430 | reverse complement strand
CAAACGCATCGAACGTTTGGAGCGGCTGATGCCTGAAGCACTGGAGTATTATAAAAACACCAATCGTTGACATTCATTGAGTTAAGTCAGAACACTTCAATTTATATTTCGATCTGCGGTTTGCAGCTATTCCGTTGGGATTTGCCGTTTTTTTGGCGTAGTTTTGACGCCCGATCGACTGATGCCGATCAGCTTTTTGGGTATTCACAAAACGCTGTACATGTCACAGACTCTGACCGAAAAATTGCAACTCGCCGACGAAAAGAATCTCCTAATTCAAGGACTTCCTTCATCAATTGAAAAGCAGTTCAGCAAGCTCTCGTTTGCCAAGAACTTGACTCCGTTGTTGAAATCCCGCCGCATCGATTTCGCCTTGGTGTTTGCGGTGAGTGAGAATCAACTCAGCGGTATTATCCGGGATGTATTGCC
>DFST01000179.1:1019-9002 GCA_002378975.1 Chitinophagaceae bacterium UBA3430 | reverse complement strand
TCCCAAAACCACTTCTAAGATCGTAACTGATCTCAATCGCGAGTGTAGTTGGAATTGTTTGACCGGAGAGGGGTATGAGAGCATTGATCGCGTGGAGCTTGATCATGTTTGGTCGGCACTCCGTTTTTGTCGTTCAGAATTAGTGGCCGCCACCGTAGGAACTGCACAGGAAATTATTATCGAATAATCTTGAGAATGGGTTAGAAGTACAAAAGCCTCTTATGGAGGCTTTTTTTATGACCGCCAGATCACGGTGCCCATAGCCTGGGTGAGACCGATCTCCATTTGTTTCAGGTGGTTGTGTGTTTGATGCAAAATGCGGAACTCTTCCTGACTGTGCTCTTTTTCCATGTCTTGTTGGTTCTCGAGGATCATCCGTTTTATCTTCCGAAGCTTCAGGTAGGTGATAGCGGATAGTACTTCCTCTGAGCTTCGATCTTCGTCAATCCGAAGAAACTTATTCAAGGCTTCCTCATCGGGCGATTTTAGCATTTGGAAGAAGTCGTCATAGTTTTGTTCGAACATCTTGGGTTGGTAGCCGCTTTGCTGACTAAAGCTGCTTCGCCAACGGGGACTTTCCTCATAGGGCGATTGAAGCAGGGATACGGCGAATCGGCTGATATTGGGGTCCGGGTGATAAACAAAATCGGAACGTGTGATGCTGTCGGCACGTTGCAGGTTCATTTGGCGATAGGCTTGGATCAGCTGCATCACCTCCGGATTGTCAATCAGCGATTCGTCGACCATTTCTTCGAATAAATAATCGGCCACCCGACGTTGCTCATCCCAGGCGCGGGTACCGAATTCAATTAATATCCGGGCTACTTCGCGTTCCTGCAGGTCGTCTTTGAACAGCAATTGAAACGTATTCTCGTCGTATTCATTTTGTTCAGCTTGCTTGGCATTTGCTTCAAAGTGCTTCGCTTCTTCGAAGGGCATCTTCTTTTCAATCAAAGAAATTCGGTCGCGGATGTACTTGTTTACCAAGCTATGCAGTCCGGCCTCATCGATCTTCAATAAGGAAGAACATTGGCGGATGTAATCTTGCTGTCGGGTGAAATCTTCGGCTTTATTGATCCGTGCGATGGTCTCTGCGATGCGGTTTACGACCGCAGATTTACGGATCGTATCCGTACCGGCATCCTGTAAAGCAACTTCCAGTTGGAAGAGGATGATGTCCTTTTTGTTTTGACGTATATACTCCTGAAAAGCGGTGGCCCCCATGGCGCGGACATAACTATCGGGATCGTGTCCGTCGGGCAAGAGCACGAGCCGCACATTTAACCCCTCCTCCAATGCCAGATCCATTCCGCGCAAGGCTGCTTTTATCCCGGCAGCATCTCCATCGTACAGAATGGTCAGATTGTCGGTGTATTTGCGGATGAGCCGTAATTGGTCGGGCGTTAAGGCGGTGCCTCCGCTGGCCACCACGTTTTCCAAGCCGGCCTGGTGCAACGAAATCACATCGGTATATCCCTCAACCAGCAAGCATTCATCTGCTTTATCCATCGCCTGACGGGCGTAGTACGAACCGTATAGGATCCGGCTTTTTACATAGATCTCGTTCTCTGGTGTATTGATGTATTTCGGGGCTTTGTCATTTGACTTTAGAATGCGGGCTCCGAATCCTAAAATCTTGCCACTGTGGTTGTGTATCGGGAAGATGACACGGCCTCGGTAATTGTCAACCCATTGGTCGTTTCGATGGGCGATCAGCCCAGCCTTCTGCAGCAACTCGGCATTGTATTGCTTTTGCAAAGCGGTCCGGGTAAAAAGATCCCGTTGTTCTGGTGAAAAGCCCAGTTGGAATTTGCGTATGGTCGCCTCATCAAATCCGCGTTCCCTGAAATAGCTCAGTCCAATCGCTTGCCCTTCTTCACTGTCCCAGAGCTGTTCACTAAACCATTGTTGGGCAAATTGGTTGATGATGAAAAGTCCATCGGCTTGTTGTTGCAATTCCCGTTGCTCATCGGATGCATAGGTTTCTTCTACCTCAATGCCGTAACGGTTGGCCAACCAGCGGATGGCTTCCACATAGCTGTATTTCTCATGCTCCATCAGGAAGCTGATGAGATTGCCACTCTTACCACATCCAAAGCACTTGAAGATCTCTTTGGTCGACGAAACCGTGAACGAAGGGGTTTTCTCGTTGTGAAAGGGGCAAAGTCCGAGGTAATTGGTTCCTCGTCGTTTCAACTTCACAAAGTTTCCCACTACGTCCAGGATCTCCGCTCGGTTCTGAACTTGTTGGATGGTACTCGGTGCGATCATAACGTACCTGCAAGTTAATTCATCCAGGTCAGTCGCGGTAGATCGAGATGGAAGAGGCTCGGTCGTTCCAGCCGATCAGGTTGAGTCCCATCCTTGATGAGGTCAGCGTATAGCTAGCTCCCCGCAGGTTGGGTTGATCATACAAGACGACCCGGTATCCGCTTGGAATTTTAATGGAACTAAGCGATCTGTCGGGAAAACCCAGCGCAGCGATCATTGGATAGGTGCCTGGTGCCAGGGAGATCGACTGCCCTTGATAATCGTTATCGGAGTAGAGCTGGATCACTGGATTGCCAAATCCGCCTCCCTGTCCGTTGTTACCCCAGCCACCGGAAATTTCTTCTACGACCAGTGCACCGATGCGATTGGCGTATTGAACACTTAGGCACGAGGAGGAGCTGGTGATCTGGATGGATTGACCCGACAAACTTTCCGTGTTCAGAAAAGCCCGAATGCGCAAATTAGAGGGGAGTTCAATGGATTGGATGCCAAACTTCAAAATGCCCAATTTGCTGCCATCGTAGTAGCCGGGTTGCAGACGAAGCGAATTACCCTCATTCTGACACTCGCTATAAAAGGTTGCATAACTGCGCGGATGCCAACCGCCGCCATTGTTGTTTCCTCCGCCCGGATTGTTGGGCTTGTATTCGATGGTCAGTGAGCCGATTTTGTCGTTGTATTGGCTGGGAAGACAGGGGTTGGTATTGTCCAAGGTAACGGCAATTCCCGAATTGAATTCGTTGTTCAAATAGGCCTTGACGATTAGGTTGCTTTGAATGCGCAGGGAAGAAATATTGAATTTTAGCTCCCCCAATTGGGATCCGCTGTATATGCCCGGACTCAGGGAGCGGGTAAAACCACGGTAGTTACAATCGTTGTAGAAGGCAACAGAATCATTTTGGTTGTATCCGGGTTGCCCGTTCACATACTCAACGATAATGGAAGAGGCCATGTTCCGAAATTCAGGTTCCAGGCAAGGTTGATTGTTGAAATAGGTTTTCGACTTACCCTGAAAATTATCATTCTCATAAACGGTCACTTTTATTCCATTGGGCAGCTGGATCCCTTGTAGTCGGTCATTGCCGATCTTCATCTGGTACAACCGGTGTTGGCCCACTTCCAGTTGAAAGCCACGGCCTGTGTAATTGCATCCTTCGTAAAGCCGGGCGGCATTCTGTGCCCAAGTGGAGAAGGTGGCGACGAGGATGAAAAGTAATAAAGCGATTGTTTTTTTCATGCCGATTGTTATTAAATGCACTCTTGGTTTTCTTTTTCGGTATAATTCAATTTGTGTTGTTGCAAAACTTCAGCCGGAACACCTTTCCAGACATTGGGCTGATTGCCTTGATAATCCAGGTCTTTCACGCCGATCGCCGATGTATAAAAGCCGGTTGCCGTTAGGTTGCGCATCAAACTGAAGAATTGTACGCCAGGTTTCATTGCTGGTTTTGCTTTTTCCGGATAGGCGATCGCATCCACCAATTCAAGTTGTTGTGCTGCCGTACAATCGGGGAATGGCTGGCCGTATCGGGTCAGGCATTGCAGCTCCAGCCAGCGCAAGCCACCGCGCATCGGTACTTGGTGTGTGGGCATATCCCGAACGATGAAATCGATAAAGGCCGGCACACCGGCTTCGCTGGCCGATCCACTCTTTTCATCCTTTGGGATGATGATGTCGGCCAAAACCGTAATGGTGGCCAATTCGGTTGCGGAAAAAAAAGGGCCTTCTGCGATTAATTTTTTTTCTCGGACCAATTCATCCGGATTTCGATCCAATTCGAATTTGGGTTCTTTATTCGATTTAGGGGTATCGGTATCACATCCGGTGATCACGACCGGTGCCGCCAAGGCTCCGGTGGCAATTAGTTTTAGGGAGGAACGTCTATCCATAGTCCTTTCAATTAAAGCGATTGTTTTTTCATTTGATCGATGATGTACTCCGATGCGCGCATGCTTAAAGCGAGGATGGTCCAGGTGATGTTCTTATCTGCCTGACTCACAAAGGCGCCTCCATCCACGCAGAATAAATTCTTGCAATCATGTGCCTGGTTCCAAGCGTTGAGGGCTGATTTTTTGGGATCGCTACCCATGCGCACGGTGCCGGCTTCATGAATGATCTCGCCGGGTTTGGATAACCCCCATTGGTTTGACTCATCATCATCGCCTCCCCAGGTGATCACCGCGCCCATGTTGTGCATTACCTCTTTAAAGGTTTCTTTCATGTGCTTGGCCTGCTTGATTTCGTGCTCGGTCCATTTCACGTTGAACTTCAACACCGGAATCCCATACTTATCGACCGTACTTTCATCAATGGAACAGTTGTTGGATTCAATGGGTATCGCTTCGCCGCGTCCAGCCATGCCCACTCCGCATCCATAGAAGTAGCGGTAATCTTCTTTCAACGAAGCACCATACCCACCCCCTTCTTTTTTCTTTCCATGCACCAGGTGCTTTCCGTTCAGCCCTTCAATGCCCCAGCTGAATCCGTAAGAGGGCTGACTCATGCCCCCCCAATATTCTACATGGTAACCGCGTGGAAAATCTAGTTTTTTATTGTCTAGCCACCAGGGTGAATAGATGTGCATCCCTCCAACACCATCTTCATTGTAGCGCTTGCGATCGAATAGTTGGGGAAGGATGCCGCCCACCGCCGCTCCGGTCGAATCGTGCAGATACTTGCCCACCACATCGCTGCTGTTGGCCAGTCCGTTCGGGTGACGAGGCGATTTGGAATTCAAAAGCAACCGAGCACTTTCACAGGCGCTGGCCGCCAGTATCACCACGCGACCCTCTACTTGATATTCCTGCAGATCGTCTTTGCTGACATATGATACGCCGGTTGCCAATCCGTCACTATTGGTCAATACTTCGCGCGCCATGGCGTTGCAGATCATATCTACGTTTCCGGTTTTCAAGGCCGGATAGATCAATACATTGGTCGATGAAAAATCTGCCTTAGCTACCGAACAATTTCGGTTGCATTGTCCACAGTAAAAACAGACACCCCGTTCGTCGTTTAATTTTTGAGTAAGAATGGAAAGGCGAGAGGGAATGACTTTTACCCCGGCTTGTTGGGCTGCATTCTTTATAAAGAGTTCGTGCAAACGGGGTTTCGGTGGCTTCAGGAAAATGCCATCCGGATCGTTCTCCAGTCCTTCATTGGTTCCGAACACACCGATGAGCTTATCCACCGCATCGTAATAGGGTTTGATGTCTTCGTAGCCGATCGGCCAATCGTCACCGAGTCCATCGATGCTGCGTCGTTTGAAATCTTTGGGGCCGAAACGTAGCGAGATCCTTCCCCAGTGATTGGTCCGGCCTCCCAACATACGGGCCCGCCACCACATCCATTCGGTGCCGGCTTCTTTGGTGTAAGGTTCGCCTTCGACCGACCAGCCGCCGTAACACGCATCGAAGTCGCCAAATGGGCGGATGGAGGTGCTGGCTCCTCGACGGGGTGAATCCCAGGGATTCTTGAGTTGGGTCACATTTTTCTGTGGGTCGTATTGATACCCGGCTTCGAGTAAGCAGACTTTCAGTCCCGCATTGGCCAGCACATAAGCGGCCATTCCGCCGCCCGCTCCTGAGCCAACAATCACCACGTCGTATTTTTTGGTTTGTTTCTTGATCTGTAATTCACTCATGGAGGAAAGCGTTGGGTATACAAAATAGCGTTTTCCTATATTAGGAGAATGGAATCGATGCTTTTTTTTCCAGCTGTATATAACTTTACGAAAATAGTTCCATGCGACACCTTTTGGCCCTACTATTCATTCTGCTTCAATCAAGCGTGATCATTTCTCAATACGATAATCAAACTCGTTATCCGTTGTATCCGAGAACGGATCTGGGACTAACCTACACAGCCAATGGCTCTATGCTGAAAATATGGTCGCCAACGTCCATCGAAGCGGAGTGGGTCCTCTATGAGACAGGAGAGGGAGGCACACCCATCGGTCGTATACCTATGGTTCGTGGCCCAAAGGGTACTTGGACAGGTCGGGTGTTGGGCGATCAGCAGGGAAAATTTTATACCGTGCGTGTACGTCATGGAAACGACTGGTCGGCCGAAGTGGTGGACCCCTACGCCAAAGCAGTCGGTGTGAACGGGAAAAGAGCCCAGATCATTGATTTACGGCTCACTGATCCCATTGGTTGGGAGAAAGATCGTGCGCCTGAGTTCAAAAGCAAGACCGATGCGGTCATCTATGAATTGCATGTTCGAGATGCCAGTATACATCCCAGCTCAGGAATCAAGCAGCGGGGTAAATTTTTGGGACTGACGGAGACGGGTACAAAAAACGCAACCGGACAATCCACTGGTCTTGATCATTTAGTGGAAATGGGGGTCACGCACGTGCATCTGTTGCCGGTATTTGACTTTTATTCAATTGATGAACGCGATCCAAATAAGAAATACAATTGGGGTTACGATCCTTCTAATTACAACGTACCGGAAGGCTCTTACTCAACGGATCCGTACAATGGCGCGGTGCGGATCAACGAATTCAAGCAGTTGGTACAAACGCTGCACCAAAAAGGGGTCCGGGTCATCATGGATGTAGTCTACAACCATACGGCGCTGACCGAACAATCGAATTTCAACCAATTGGTGCCCGGCTACTATTACCGCCAAAATGCGCAAGGAGGATTTTCCAATGCATCCGCATGTGGCAATGAGACCGCTAGCGAACGTCCGATGTTTCGGAAATTCATGTTGGAGTCCATGCGTCATTGGGTGCAGGAGTATCACATCGATGGGTTTCGGGTTGATCTGATGGGTATTCATGACATCGAGACCATGAATTTGATCTCGGCCGATTTGCATCGAATCAAACCCGATGTGTTATTGTATGGAGAAGGGTGGACAGCAGGAAGTAGTCCGCTTCCGGAATCCAAACGGGCCATCAAAGCCAATGCTCAGTTACTCGATCGGATTGCTGTGTTCAGCGACGACATCCGCGACGGGATCAAAGGAAGCGTATTCGATCACCAGGATCCGGGATTTGTATCCGGAAAGGCAGGCGCTGAACAATCCATTCGCTGCGGAGTGATCGCATCGTTGCCGCATGCGCAAATCGATTTCTCGCGCGTGAGCAATACGCGTGCGCCTTATGCCAGCCAACCACATCACACCATAACCTATGCCGAGTGTCACGACAACCACGTATTGCGCGACAAATTGGATATTTCGGCTCCCGACGCGAACGATTCCGTGCGTGCTGAAATGCACCGGTTGGCGCTGGGCATCTTGCTCACCAGCCAAGGCATCGTTTTTTTGCATGCCGGTACGGAGTTTCGACGCAGCAAACGAGGCGTGGAAAACTCCTTTGAATCGCCCGATAGCATCAATGCCATCGATTGGTCGCTTAAATCCGACCACTTCGATTTCTATCAATATGTGCGTGGGTTGATTCAATTGAGGAAAACACATCCGGCTTTCCGCATGCAACAAAGAGATCAGGTGTTGAATTCCATTCGATTTGACGAGATCGATACCAGTGGGGTGGTCGGATTTCAAATCGATGCCGGACAAGCAGGAGATTCCTGGAAGCGGATCTGGGTCCGCTATCAAGGATCAATCGCAGAAAAAGAATGGCAAATCGAATCCGGCTGGAAACCGGCCATCGTCAATAATCGATCGGTATATACGCGGGATGAAATCAGAAGCATTCGGGTGCGTCCTCGAACCCTGCAAGTATTGTATCAATA
>DFST01000179.1:0-712 GCA_002378975.1 Chitinophagaceae bacterium UBA3430 | reverse complement strand
CGGTCGCTGGGTGGACGACTGCCCGGGCTGAAACGGGGGCCTCCGGAAGGACGACTTGGACCGGCTGGACCGGGGCCACGGCGTTCTTCGGCCTCTTTTACAATCATTACTTTTTTCCCAATGGCTAAATTGTTCAAGCCGTCGATGGCTTCACGAGCCTCATCGGCATTGGGCATGTCAACGAATGCGAATCCACGGCTTTTACCGGTCTCCTTGTCCATGGTGACTTTGGCTGAATGAACGATGCCAAATTTGTCAAAGAATTCTTCGAGTTCTGCATCGTCCATGTCGTATGGGAGTCCAGCTACAAATAATTTCATGGATATTGGTTGAGTTGATTTCTAGGTCTAAATTAGTTGAATTATCTGTAACGGCATTTGGATTGACGAGAATCAATCTTTGTACAAGTACTTCTACTCATTGTAGTAACTTAGCCCAAACAATGTTTGCCATGCGTCAAGTTGCAATCGTTTCGGCTGTCCGTACACCGATGGGCAGTTTCGGAGGCTCGCTCAAATCGTTAACCGCGACCCAATTAGGGGCCATTGCCATCAGAGGAGCTTTGGATCGCATTTCGTTGAATCCAGAATTGGTTACCGACGTGTTCATGGGCTCGGTTATCCAAGCCAATCTGGGACAGGCCCCAGCTCGTCAAGCCGCCAAATTTGCCGGCCTGCCCAATTCTGTGAATTGTACCACCGTGAATAAAGTT
>DFST01000036.1:912-4727 GCA_002378975.1 Chitinophagaceae bacterium UBA3430 | reverse complement strand
GTCCATGGTCAACGACGATTTCCCGGAACCCGAAACGCCTGTCACCACCACAAACTTTTGTCGGGGCATGTCCACATCTACCGAGCGAAGATTGTGTACGCGTGCGCCCCGGATCCGGATCGGATCAAGTTTGGGGGCATCGGGCTTGGACCGGATGGTTTTCTTTTTGGGAGTGCTGGCCATGAGGGGTTGTAAAGGTATAACCTTAGCCGATGGCCTGGAAAGCCTTCACTCTTAACATTTTGTTGGCGGGAATCAGGACTGAACCCCCAAAAAAACACCGACCCGTTCGATTCAATTCATTATTTTCGAAATATCAACTAACCAACCACGCGCCTATCGCCCAACTTCTACGCCTAGTTATTTATTGGAAAACCAAAAGGCTGAAGTTATGCGTGGACAATCCCATCGTTCCGATTTCGAGTTAATCCGTTCCTTTCAGGAAGGAGATTCATCCGCATTGGAGACCTTGGTGCTTCGGCACAAAGACCGTCTCTATACCTCGATCCTATTTCTGGTCAAGGACCGCTATCTGGCCGAGGATATTTTTCAGGATGCTTTCATCAAGATCATTGATACCCTGAGAGGCGGACGCTATTCCGATGAGGGGAAATTTCTGCCTTGGGCCATGCGAATCGCACACAATCTTTGCGTCGATCATTTCCGCAAAGTAAAACGAACCCCTACGATCAAGACCGGAGAAGACCAAGACCTATTCGAGGTCTTGAATTTTTCGGAAGATTCCATGGAAGAGAAAATGGTCCGTCGCCAAAGTCACGACCGAGTGCGGAACATGCTCGATCAACTCCCCACCGACCAACGGGAAGTGATCATATTGCGTCACTACGCCGATATGAGCTTCAAGGAGATCGCTGCACTGACCGATTGCAGCATCAATACGGCACTGGGACGCATGCGTTACGGCCTGATCAATCTGCGGAAGATGATGACTCAACGTCAGATCGCACTCTGATCGCTCCTATTTTTTGTTGAATGCTTCAATTCCGCATTGAAGCCAGGCGCTGAATTCACCTGCATCGGGTGTGTAGAATTTGGTGCGCGTCAATGCTTTTCCATCGGCTGTTACCATCGCGTATTGCGGCTGGGCCGTTGCTCCAAAATTCTCGATTTGAAAAGCAGCCCATTGGTCGCCGATCGTAATGATTCGTTTGCGGTGTCCATCTTTCATCTCCGCTTCTCGCTGTTTGGCTAGAGGCAGATTGCGTCGGTCATCCACATACAGCGAAACCACCACAAATCGATCGCGCATCAAGGCACCGACCTTCGGATCGACCCAAACCTTTTCTTCCATCCGACGGCAATTGACACAGGCCCATCCGGTGAAGTCGATCAAGATCGGCTTTCCTTCTGCACGCGCGAGGACAAGAGCCGAGTCTAGGTTGTTTTGAATGGGCTCGAATCGGTCGTGTGCGATCTTCTCCGCCGGACAATAACTGTAAGTCCGCGGTGGCGGAAATCCACTGATTAAATTCAACTCAGATTTGGGATCGCAATTCAATCCGGTAGCTAAGTAGATTGTTGCGCCGGTAAACAGCGCAATGAATGTAATACGCGAGACCGACCATTTTCGAATAGGCGCTTGTCCGAAACGAATGAACCCGATCAAATAGAGCACAATACAAATACCGATCAGGATCCAGATCGACAAAAACAGTTCGCGTTTTAAAAAGCCCCATTGCTCAACGAGGTCGGCATTGGAAAGAAACTTGACAGCGAGCGCCAGTTCAATGAATCCGAGTACCACTTTCACGTCGGTCATCCAGGAACCCGAACGGGGCAATGATTGAAGCCATCCGGGGAACAAGGCAAATAAGGCGAAGGGCAATCCCAAGGCCAACCCAAATCCCGCTGCTCCGAATGTAAGCGGCCAGGCTCCTTGGTCTGCTACGCCCACCAACAGTGTACCCAGGATCGGTCCGGTACAGGAGAAGGAAACGATGGCCAAGGTAATCGCCATAAAAAAGATACCGCCGATGTTGCCCAAACCCGAACGCGCATCCATCCGGTTGGCGAGTCCGGCGGGCAGTCCGATTTCATACAATCCGAAGAAGGAAAGCGCAAAGGCAACGAACACCGCGAAGAAGATCAGGTTCAACCACACATTGGTTGAAAGACTATTGAAAATATTTTCATCGACGGCATTGCCGGCAATGTGAAAGGGGATCGTGATGGAGAGATAGATCAGAAAGATGAATACGCCGTACAGAATCGCATTAAAGATTCCCTGCCGGCGTGTGGTGGAACGCTTGGTGAAAAAAGTAACGGTCACCGGAATCATAGGAAACACACAAGGGGTCAAGAGTGCGATGAGTCCGCCCAGTATTCCCAAAAAGAAAAGGGTCCAGGGTGATTGATCGGCTGTACTGGCATCACCACAATCTTTTACGGGATTGCGGATATCCAAGCCGGTCCACTGAATGCCCGTGGTTGATTTTTCATTCGATAATTGTACCGTGAACGGCCAACTGGTGGCGGGATAAAATTCTTCTCCCCGTCCAAACGTGTACAAAAGCTCCCCTTGCAATTGAGCAGGTTGTTCACCGATGATCTCGATCGGGACCGTCCAACTTACTGACTCGGTGAAATATTTTACCGGCACATTGAATACCGGACTAATCATTGTCGTGGCTGCCGGACTGACTTGGAAAGGCAGCGCAACCCGAATGGCAGAATCAGCAAACCGAAGTTCTGTGGTTGGAATCTCCAGGATGGCCTGGTCGGGTGCATAGAGTTGCCAACCGTTTGTTGGGCGTGCGGAGAATTGAACTTCGTACCGATTGTCGGATGTCTTTTTGGCCTTCGCTGTCCATTGAAAAATGGTATCGGTGGATTGGGCAGACAGCCACATCGGCGCCAGTATGGCTACCAGCAAATAAAAGCAGATTCCGAAGCGTACACGGATACTCATCAATTCAATGCGATGGTGAAGGGAACTTTCTTGGGCGGCAAGCATTTTTCATCGTCGCACACTTGGTATTCGATCTCGCCGGTGATCGCGGTCTTTACTTTTGCTTTCAATTTGACCGATTGAATAAAACTGACTTCGTTTGAATACTGATAGGCGGTTACCCCCAAGGTCTTGTCGACGTACTTCTGCATCTTTCCCACCTCACGAACCTCTTTTTCACGGATGACCAATGGATTGTTATTGAACTGAATGGAGGTTGGGATTGCGATGGCGTCATCGGGTTGCTTTTGGGAATACAGATGCCAGCCCGGTTGTATCGAAGCTTTGAGGATGACCTCATACCCACCGTCGTCTTTTTTCTGCGTTTGGAATTGCCAGCTGACCGGATTTTGCGCTTGCACAAACAACGACGCGATCAGAAATGTCATCAAGAAGCTAAGACGCATGTATATTTTTTTATGAAGTTCCTACAAAGGATGCAAGGGGATTGTTAAAGTCAACCGATCAATTGGGCTTGCAGGATCCATTTTTCAAAAAATGTCCGGCCGTCGGTATTGCTCAGGGCTTTTGAGCAGGCACGCTCCGGGTGCGGCATCATTCCAATTACATTACCGGCCTCGTTTCGAATACCGGCGATGTTCCGGAGTGCCCCATTGGGATTAGCGGAAGGCTCAATACTACCCGATTCAGTGCAATAACGAAAAAGGATCTGCCCGTTGGATTCCATCCGATCTAGGGTGCGGTCATCGGCATAATATCTTCCTTCTCCATGGGCAACGGGTATTTGATAGACTGCACCATCCTGATCCGTAATGTGTACGTTGCGACATACGAATTGTTGATGGGCGTTGCGAAGCAGCGCACCGGGAAGGAGTTGTGATTCGCA
>DFST01000036.1:0-538 GCA_002378975.1 Chitinophagaceae bacterium UBA3430 | reverse complement strand
TCACGCTTTTCATCATCGGACTGAACCGAGCGATTGCGCCGCAACGCAGGTAATCGCCATAAGAGAACCCTCCGGGCAATACGATGCAGTCGTCGGTCGTAAACCCATCGAGCGCATGATCCTTGTGCCAAAGCCATTGAACTTCTTGACCGAGTTCGACGGACAGCGCATCGAACATATCGCGATCACAATTGGAACCAGGGAAAACGACCACACCGAATTTCATGCAAGTGATTTAGGGGACAAAGATAACCGTTCCGGGTCAGGAGAAACGGCTGCCGTATTGAATCCACAACACGGCAAATAACTGTGCCCAGAAAAAGATCAGCGGTAGGATCCGCAAGGAGGAATAATAGAAAAAACAGGCTTGGAATGCCGCAATGGGAACTAAGATGGCCCCGAACCCGGACCAGCCCCCTGCATCGACCAAAAAGGGCATTGGTAAAGTGAGGATCAGCAGCAGCGTCCAATGTGTCCATCCTTTTCGGACCGGAATCAACATTTTTCGCAGGTTGGATTGGACCTGCATCATGCCCAA
>DFST01000080.1 GCA_002378975.1 Chitinophagaceae bacterium UBA3430 | reverse complement strand
TCGCCAAACTGGGCAATCAGGTCGACGGCAAACCGGCTCAAGGGTTTAAAAGGATCATCGTTTACTTCGCTGCCGGCAACGGTAGGGATGTATTCGTCGAGCAGATCCACCATTTGACGCGCCATCCGTGTTTTTGCCTGGCCGCGTAGTCCTAGAAACAAAATGTTGTGTCTGCTGAGTAGTGCGCGTTCCACATCGGGTATTACGGTGTCTTCATAACCTAAAATCCCTTCAAACGCGTTCTCTTTATTTTGTATGCTGGCAATTAAGTTGTCGCGCACTTCGTCTTTGATGGATTTTGGCTGGTAGCCCGACTTCTTCAAATCACCCAGTGTGCTGATCTTTTTAATATCGATTTGTTTTTTCATTTTAATACAGTGTTTTTCTTTTGCCGCTTTCAAAATCATTAAATATAAAACTGCCCAGATTGTCCAGGGAGGCGAAATAGGCCTTGCCGTTATTCATTTCCGTAAACTCTTCCACAAATCGTTGTAGATAGGGATCTGAGGCAATCATAAAGGTGGTGATCGGGATCTTCAATTTTTTACACTGGGCCGCCAGGTTGATGCAACGGTTGACGACTTTTCGATCCAGGCCAAAACTATTTTTATAATAACGGCCGCCTATTTTCAAGCAAGTTGGTTTTCCGTCGGTGATCATGAATATCTGCTTGTTGGCCGTTTTACGTTTACGCAGGATGTCCATAGCCAATTCCAGTCCGGCCACCGTATTGGTATGATAAGGACCTACTTGTAGGTAAGGGAGGTCTTTTATTTGAACCTGCCACGCATCATTTCCAAATACCACGATGTCGATGGTGTCTTTCGGGTATTTCTTGGTGATGAGTTCGCACAGCGCCATCGCCACCTTTTTAGCCGGGGTGATTCGATCTTCGCCATATAAGATCATGGAATGCGAGATATCGATCATTAAGACGGTCGATGTCTGTGTTTTGAAATCGGCCTCTTGAACCACCAGATCATTCTCGTGCATGGAGAAAGAATCGATGCCTCGATTGATCTGTGCATTTTTGATACTCTCGGTAAAGTTGATCTGTTCCATCAGATCCCCAAATTGAAACGAGCGCGTATCGGAGTTTATATCGCCGGTAGGACCTGCTTTGGTGGTGCTGTGGCTGCCTTGCTTGCCTTTTTTTAATTTGCCGAATATCTCTTCCAGGCTTTTTTGACGAATGGTTTGTTCGGTTTTTGGCGTGATCGCAAACCGGCCGTCCTGCGGGTTTTCTTTTAAATACCCGTTTTGTTTGAGGTCTTCAATAAAATCACCGATCCCGTAGTTGTCGTCGGTCAGTTTATGGGTACGGTCTAGTTGATTGAGCCAGTCTAAGGCCTCGGTGGCGTCGCCGCTGGTGTAATTCAACAGTTGGGTAAAGACGTCCAGTAACTGCTCAAATTTCGATTTTGAGTTTTCTTGCGGGTTGAAATTGATGAAACGGTGACCGATCATAGCTTACTAAACAAACAAATATAGGGTACTAAAGTTCGGGCGGACCTGTAGTTGCCAAGGATAACCACGCTGGTGTTTTACATCTCCACCGACAGGTTCAGTTTACCTCCAAAGCCTTGTTGTATGATGCGGATCAGGGTGGAAAGACGGATGTCGCTGGCATCGTTTTCGATGCGGGATATATAGGTTTTGGTGGTGCCGCATTTGTGGGCCAGGTCTTCTTGGGTCATTCCTTTTTCGCGGCGAATTTCTTGCAGCAAGACGCCCAATTTAAAGGACTCGAACCCTTGCTCGTATTTTTCTCGTTTCGCTGTTCCTCGTTTGCCGTACTGACTGTCGAGGTGAGCGGCGAATGAGATCAGGTTGGGCTTATTCTTTTTCAACGAAATATTGTTTTTTCAGTTTTTCTGCACGTTCTATCTCGTTTCGAGGGGCTTACTGACTCTTCTTGTGAAAGCCATGGATCAGGATGATCAGCGGCATTTTGAATTCATAACAAAGTTAGCTAATTAGGTAACATCAATTACCTGGATTCAATGCGTATTTTGAAACCTAAAGATGACGTTCTTGAATAGTAAAGGAAATACAACCAAGCGGGTGCCCCCCAATGGCTAATTACTGATCATAATGAAACCGGCACTTGACGATCTGGATCTCATCGTCCTCTACACGGTAGATCAACCGGTGTTCTTCATCGATTCTTCTTGACCAAAATCCGGCGTAATTGAATTTTAACGGCTCCGGTTTTCCAATGCCCTCATAGGGGTTTCGGGAGATGTCTTTCAGCAGCTCATTGATGCGTTTCAATTTTTGCTTGTCGTTCTTTAGCCAGAACTGATAATCTTCCCAGGAAAGTTCGGTAAAGACAAACTTCATTTATCGGCCAGTTTCTTGGTCATTTTCTTACCCGACTTCAAGGCCTCAATGGAAGCATCAAGGCGCTGTTGGTTGAGGCGGGATGACAATTCGTGTTGCGTGCTTTTCAGGGCATTGTACTCCTCCAGCGAAATGATGACCACGCCGGTGTCTTTACCCCGATTGATGATCAGCGTTTCGAAACTCTGCGTAACCTTATCGAGGTAATGCTTGATATCTTTTCTGAAATCGGACAAGGTGGTCGTTAACATATGTACTTAATTATGTACAAATATATGTACAT
>DFST01000168.1 GCA_002378975.1 Chitinophagaceae bacterium UBA3430 | reverse complement strand
ATGGATGCCGATTTTTCGCACAACCCCAACGACCTCTCCCGATTACTCCATGCTTGCCTTCAGGAGGGAGCCGATTTGGCCATCGGATCCCGTTACGTGCGTGGAGGTGGGGTTATCAATTGGCCATTTAACCGCATTGCTCTTTCAAAAGGGGCATCGATTTACACCCGCCTTATTACCGGCATGCCCATCAAAGATCCCACCGCCGGATTCATGTGCTATTCAAGAAAAGTATTGGAGGCCCTCAACTTGGATCGGATACGTTTTGTGGGCTATGCCTTCCAGATCGAAATGAAATTCAAAGCCTGGCGGGCTGGTTTTAAACTGAAAGAAGTGCCCATTACGTTTCAGGACCGTACCCAAGGTGTTTCTAAAATGCATCGAGGAATTATTGAGGAAGGCATCTGGGGCGTGCTAAAACTCCGTTGGTTCGCCTCGTTTGGTGATTGAGTTATTCTTACATGCTGCAACCTTGAAAAAAGCCTATTTACAATTGCATCTGGCGGTCTGGTTGGCAGGCTTTACGGGTGTACTCGGACGTTTGATTGAACTCAATGAAGGCTGGTTGGTGTGGTACCGGGTTGGACTGACCGCACTGGCATTCTGGGTATGGCGGCTATTCCTGCCCAAGTCAACTCCCTTGCATTGGAAACAAATACTTCCGATCATGGCCGTAGGCGTAGTAGCAACTTTGCATTGGCTCACTTTCTACGCTTCCATCAAATACGCCAATGTATCCATCGCACTGGTTTGCTTTTCCTCGATTGGTTTTTTCACCGCCTTATTTGAGCCGCTGATATTGAAAACTCGATTTCGATGGGTAGAGGTTGGGTTAGGATTGCTAACGCTATTGGGGATCTATCTGGTGTTTTATTTTGATGTCGAATACAAGACTGGTATGATTTTGGGCATGATCTCTGCGTTACTGGGTTCACTTTTTCCGATCTGGAACCGGTTCTTCCTTCAACAAGTATCGGCCAAAACATTGCTATCGTGGCAGCAGACAGGCGGTTTCATTTTCTTGTCCTGTATACTGCCTTTTTATCTGCCATATTCAGATCGTGGAACAACCATTCCGTCCTGGGCGGATTGGGGTTGGATACTAGTCTTGGTGGGCGGTTGTTCCGTCTGGGCCTTTCAGCTTTCGGCAGCCGCCCTGAAAAAACTCTCCGCTTTTACGGTCAATCTTAGTTACAACCTAGAGCCGATTTATGGGATCGCCCTGGCATTTTTGCTTTTCCAAGAGGATCATTTTTTGCATACTGGCTTCTTTTACGGGGCCGGCCTAATTCTGCTGGCTCTCTTTCTGCATGCCTGGCCCTTGCTGCGTAAACGGAATCCGTAAATGCAATAACTTTCGGTATCAATCGAATACCATGTTCAAATTTGGATTTTTCATAGGTATAGCCCTCTGTATCTCTTTGACCCTAACTGCCCAAAAAAAACCGCTCGATCATACGGTCTATGATTTCTGGCAACGGGTCGGCGAAAAACAAATCAGCCCCGATGGGAATTGGGTGGGCTATACCGTTGACCCGCAGGAAGGAGATGGGAATCTGTATCTGCAAGGATTTATCCGGTCTGGCGCTCAAAAAGCCATCCCCCGAGCCTTTAATCTCCAATTCGAACCAAACAGTAAATATCTTTTCGCTAAAATAAAGCCTCTCTTTTCCGATACACGCGCCGCTAAGATCAGCAAGAAAAAACCCGACGATCAACCCAAAGATTCCTTCCTACTCATCGATTTGGTTACAGATTCTGTTCGAAAGATCGCCGGTGTAAAAAGCTACAAATTCCCGGACTCAACCGGTGGTTGGGTGGCTTGGCATTTGGATAAAACGCCCATAAAAAAATTGCCAACTAAAAAAGTAGCTCCCGCGGTCGACCCCAAAGTGGATAGTTTGCGTTTGGTCATTGATTCTCTGCAAAATCAACTTCAGCTCATTTCCACGTCCACTAAAAAGAAAAGCCGATCGGATGAGTTCGAACTGGTTGATGCGGAGGATGAGGGCAGTGGATCAAATGGAAATGAAGCCGGAACGGATCTGGTCGTCATGAATCTTCGCACCGGCAAGCAACGAATCATACCGCAGGTGTTGGACTATCAATTCAGTCCCAAAGGATTTCAATTGGCACTAGAACGTTCCGTTGATCCGGATGATTCAACCAGCAAACCGCGCGTGCAGGGCCTGGATCTGATCACGGATTCTCTATATACGATCAGCCGCGGCGGAAATGATTTTAAACAATTCACCTTTAGTGAGGATGGCCGTGATCTGGTTTTTCTGGCCGAGCGCGATGCGCGTCCCAAGGAATTAATGAAGTTTTACCGCATTTGGCACCACCGTCGAGGTATGGATTCGGCCAAGATCTTGGTTGATCGGCATACACCCGGCATGCGCTTGGGGTATGCGCCAAGTGAGTTCAGCAATCTTCGTTTTAGCCCAAGGGGCAATCGATTGTTCTTTGGAACAGCGCCCATTCAGCCAGCCAAGGACACAAGCCGAATCGAAATGGACCTGGTCAAGCTGGATATCTGGCATTACCAGGACGACTACTTGCAAACACAGCAGCTCTACAATTTAAGCCGCGAACTTCAACGCAACTACCTGGCATATTTTGACCTGAATACTTCACACGTGATTCAGCTAGCTACACCTTCTATGCCACAGGTGCTGTTGAGTAGTAATGGCGACGGCGATCGTTTCTATGGGTTGGCAGATAGTGGCTATCGGCTGGTGAGCCAATGGACCGGACGCCTGGATCGCGATATCTATTCGATCGATGCAGAGTCTGGTGAGCGAACCCTGATCACACACAACGCATCCGTGGTGTTGAATGCGGCCAATGTTTCTCCCGATGGAGAAGCCTTGGTATGGTACGATCTTAAAAAGAAGCAGTACCAGTTCTGGAATGGATCGAAGATCCGCGCGATCTCCAAAGGGGTGAAGCATCCGCTGTGGGAAGAAGAGAACGATGTACCGGATGATCCGAATCCACATGGATTTGCCGGCTGGCTGGCCGATAACACCGCCTGTTTGATCTACGATCGGTTTGATCTGTGGAAATTGGATACGTCGAATAGCAAGCCGCCGATTCGATTGACCGACAAGGGACGGGAAAATAAGGTTAGATATCGGTTGGTGCGTTTGCAATCCGATGAAAAGCCTTGGCAAGTTGGGCAACCCTTGGCCATTCGGGGATTCCGGGAAAGCGATAAAAAGGAGCAATTGATCCAGACGAATTGGAACGGAAGTTCTTTGACCACTCAACGGCTCACTGCTTTTATCCCAAACATCATCACTTCGATCCAAAAGGCCAAACAGGCCGATCGATGGATCTATACGCTAGAGAACTTTCAGCAGTCTCCGGATCTATACACCCAGGTGAGTAATTCGAACCCGGTCAAGTTGTCGAATCTGAATCCGCAGCAGCAGAACTACAATTGGGGGACGGCTGAGTTGTATCGATGGACGGCATTGGATGGGAAGCCCGCAACAGGGGTCGTGTACAAGCCCGAAAATTTTGATCCCAAGAAAAAATATCCGTTGATCCTTTATTTCTATGAGACGCACACGGACGCATTGAACCAATACATTCCGCCTACGCCCACCGGCAGTCGATTGAATATTTCCTTCTTCGTCAGTCGCGGTTACATCGTTTGCTTACCGGATATTCACTACGCGACCGGTCAACCCGCACAAAGTGCCTACAATTATGTAGTGAGCGCGGCCAAGTCACTCGCCTCCAAGCCTTGGATCGATGGAAAGAACATGGGCATTCAAGGGCAAAGCTGGGGCGGTATACAAGTGGCCCAGTTGGTTACCATGACCAATATCTTCAAAGCCGCTTGGTCGGGGGCTCCGGTTGCGAACATGACCAGTGCTTATGGAGGTATTCGTTGGGAGAGTGGATTGAATCGGCAATTTCAATATGAGAAAGCACAGAGCCGGATTGGTGCTACACTTTGGGAGCGTCCCGATCTCTACATTAAGAATTCACCCCTGTTTCATGTTCCAAAGATTTTCACCCCCATGGTGATCATGGCCAATGATGCGGATGGAGCGGTGCCTTGGTATCAGGGTATTGAGCTATTTACCGCCATGCGTCGGCTGAATAAGCCATCTTGGATGCTGAACTACAACGGAGAAGCGCACAACCTGCGCGAACGAAAAAATCAGAAAGATATCTCGATCCGCGAACAGCAGTTTTTTGATTGGTTGCTGAAAGGGGATAAACCCGCCAAATGGCTCACCGAAGGCGTTCCAGCCATTCAGAAAGGGAAGGAGTGGGGATTGGAGTTGGTCGACGAATGAAGATTCAAGCCGCGAACGATTAAAAATCGCGCTCCGGATTGAAATTCTCTAGTTCCTTCGCAACAGCCGTCAAGAAGGTGGCTCCCAAGCTGCCATCCACGATTCGGTGATCGTAGCTCATGCTCAAATACATCATGTGTCGGATGGCAATGCTGTCGCCTGAAGTCGTTTCTACTACGACCGGACGTTTCTTGATCGCACCAACTGCTAGGATGGCCACTTGAGGCTGATTGATGATGGGTGTACCCATCAAACTGCCAAAGGTCCCTACGTTGGTGAGTGTAAAGGTTCCCCCCTGGGTATCGTCCACTTTGAGTTTGCCATTACGTGCTGCATCAGCCAGTTGATTGACCTGCTTGGTCAATCCAACCAAATTCAGCTGATCTGCATTTTTGATCACCGGTACAATGAGGTTTCCGGAAGGAAGGGCCGTTGCCATTCCAATGTTGATGTCTTTCTTGATCAGGATGTGATGACCCTCCAGCGAGCTATTGATCAACGGGAACTTTTTGATGCATCGAACGATGGCCTCAATGAACAACGGGGTGAAGGTGATCTTGGTGCCTTCGCGTTTCTCAAATTCTTTTTTGCATTTGTCACGCCACATGACCAGGTTGGTCACATCGGCTTCGGTGAAACTGGTGACGTGCGGGCTGGTCTGTTTGCTTCGCACCATGTGCTCGGCAATGAGCTTGCGCATGCGGTCCATCTCCACGACCTCCACATTGCCGGATGCAACCGGAACGGGCATGGAGCTGGATGGCTCGATCTGTTTCAACGGAACACGCATTTCGGTTGATGTTGGTACCGGCTGCGCATTGCCGGCAGGACGTTGACCACGTTGTGCTACGTATTGAAGAATGTCTTTCTTCGTCACCCGACCTTCATTGCCACTACCGGGAATCGTTTCAAGTTCGGCAAGTCCAACACCCTCACTCGCGGCAATATTCAACACCAGGGGCGAATAAAATTTATTTGAGCCGTTGTTTGCGTTTGAGACAGGAACCGGCATTGGCGCGGGTCTGGTTTCCACTACCACGGCCTCTTGAACAGGAGCAGGACTCGACGGAGCGGGCGTGGCAGAAATGGGCGCCGGAGTAGGTGAAGCGGATTCCAGGGCCCCGGTTCGAATGCGGGCGATCACGGATCCGATCGGAACGACGTCATTCACATTCCAAAGAAGCTCCTCGATCACGCCAGCTGTAGTACTGGGCACCTCGCTGTCGACTTTATCGGTGGCGATCTCCAATACGGTCTCATCCAAGGACACGGAGTCTCCGGGCTGCTTGTGCCACTTTAAAATGGTGGCTTCCATGATGCTTTCGCCCAGTTTGGGCATAACGAGATCGACCAGAGCCATAGTGATTTTTTACGTGGTAAAGTTAGGGAATTCGTACGCTCGGCTAACCTTCGTTAGTCCGCAAAAGTTCCCACAGCAGCAGCAAACTTTGGTGGGTGGTAATGACCGTGTTTCGGGTGCGATCGAATTGAAGATTCAGCTTGCGGGTAATGGTTTTTTCCTTGGTGCCGGCTGCGATCCAAACAGTGCCAACCGGTTTTTCGGGGGTAGCCCCACCGGGCCCCAGAATGCCGCTAACAGAAACCATGAAATCCGTTCTCAGGATCTGCAGTCCGCCTTGAATCATCTCTTTGACCGCTTGTTCACTGACCGCACCAACCGTTAGCAGGGTTTCTTGCTGAACATTCAACAGATCGACTTTGATTCGATTTGCGTAACTGACGACACTGCCAATGAAATATTGAGAAGATCCGGGGATAGACGTTAGTACCTGCGCAATGCTGCCTCCGGTACAGCTCTCCGCGGTTCCGAGGGTTTTATTATTTTTTTTCATCCACTCCCCAATGAGGATCTCCAGGCCAACATCTTCCGATGCGATCAGCCATTCTTGAACCAACGCTTCGAGTTCAGGGAATAGACGGTTCAATAAATCCAAGCCAACTAAATCCGATTCACCAACATAAGTCAGTCGCAATTTTACCATCCCGTATTTGGGCAGGTAAGCGAGTTTGATGGAAGGGGGGAGCTTTTGCTCAAATTGTGCAAGTGCTTCAGCCAGTACCGATTCGCCCGCTCCGGCGGTGATCAACGTTTTGTGTTGGATCGAGGCGGTGATCCATTCTTTGGAAAGTAATGGGAGCACTTGCTCGGCCACCAATTTTTTCATTTCAGCTGGAACACCCGGCAAGGAGATGAAGATCTTCCCTTCTTTTCTGAAAAGCATGCCGGGAGCTGTGCCAATGGCATTGGGCAGTACTTCACAAACATCGGGCACATCGGCCTGACGTTTGTTGCGCTCGAGTAAGGCCCCCGGACGGCGATACACTTCTTGAAACAAATACTCGATGTGCTTGAGTACGGATTCATCCCGGACCAATTTTCCTCCGAAATAATCGCAAAGCAATGGCTTGGTCATGTCATCGGCTGTTGGGCCCAGTCCGCCAGTGATCAAGATCAAATCCGATTTCATCGCTTCTTGATCCAACGCATTGCGTATTTCTTCAGCCTGATCGCCTACTGCGACACGTCGACGTACCCAGATGCCGATCCGATTTAATTCCTGTGCAATGAATGCGCTGTTGGTATCGATCGTTTGGCCGATCAACAATTCATCGCCGATGGTGATGATGGAAGCGGTGGGTAAGTGGGTAGCCATGATTTCCGGCGCAAAAGTAGTCCTTTCCCCCTCAACGCAACCAGAGCCAGAAAGGAACAAATAAAGCCAGTATCCAAAGGGCGGCGATCAGGCATTTGGCGCTGACGGATAAGTCCTGGACCAGCGTTCGGTGCAACTGCCCCTCTACGGCTTGCTGGATCGACGCTTCCTGCGGCGAATAATCATTCAGGTGTTCGCCGGCCCAGTTGCGGCAGGATCGATCGTCCTCGATCAGGATGCGCCGGATCTGCCAGTAATCGGCGTCGGGAAGTTCTGCGTAACTAACTTCTGTATTAATCTGAGACTCCTCGATTCGTTTCTCAATACGCTGTGCGGCGCGGCTTTTCCACAGGCGAAATAATAATCCGATCGGAAAGATCAACAATGGATACATCTTGAATTGGATGGCCAGGTATCCTAGAATGAGGGCCGACAGAATCACGAACAAGTTGCTGATGATGCCTTCCTCATCTAAAAAAACCCGATTCAACAATTGTCCTCCATCAAAAGGAAAAATCGGTAGGAGGTTGGAACCATTTAATATGATCAATAAAAACGCGAGGCTGTTTAGATTGATTCCGGCGGGGCCGATGGAGGGTACGTATCCAATTTTTAAAAGATACCAAACTCCCAAGCCCAATAGAATACCCGGCAGTGGTCCGGCCAATAGCACCCAGGCCGACTCGCGTTGTGTGATCACGCGTTTGTTCCCGGATACATATGCGCCGATCAAGGGAAGAAAAAAAACACCCAGATCTTTGTAACCCACCCAGCGCATCGCTATGAAATGACCGCCTTCGTGCAAGAGGATCACAAACGTGATCATGAGTAGGGTGGATACATCCCGAAATAACCAATAGCCAGCGGCTAAGTAGATCAAAAGACTGAGGATGGATTTGCCGATGGAAGACGTCGGGGTTTGCTCGGCAGCGGGAAACTTGGGGAGCAAGCTGGTTTCGGTTTCAGGGATGGATGAAATCTCACTCATGGTAGAAGGATTTCAACCGGTCCAGCAGCGCGGCTGGCATGACTGTTTTTTCATTTTTATCCTTGTCCCAGAAATACAATTTGATCTGAGCCTTGAACAAGAGCTCATCTGAATCTCGATAGATCTCTTGATGAAATTCGATCCGGTGGTCGGTTGGAAGTTTCGGCAACGAGGTTAGTACGCGTAGCAGGTCATCGTAGCGGGCCGGGCGCAGGTATTTGCACTGAATCTCCACGACGGGCATCTGGATGCCGATTTTTTCCAAGTCGGCGTAAGACATGCCTAAGGAGCGGATGGCTTCAACGCGTCCGGATTCCAAAAAAGGGAAATAGTTTCCGTGATAAACCACGCCCATTTGGTCGGTCTCCGCGTAGCGGACGCGGATCTGTGTTTCGTGACTGAACATGCGTTTATTTGCCGATCAAACGATCCAGGCTGAATTTGCCGGGTCCGGTGAACAACAAGAAGAGGAACATAGCTAGAAAAAGGGCTGCTTTTTCCCCGTCGTCAAAGAACCTGCCTTGGTGTACTAAAAACAAGGCTATAAATCCGGAGATCACCAGCGGCACGGCCGCCAGTCGGGTCAAGAGGCCGAATATTAAGAGCACGGCACAAAAGAATTCGGCGAAGATCACCAGCGCCAGCGAGAGGGTGGATCCAATGTGGATCGGATCGGGAAATTTTTTAACGGTATCTGTGAAGTGGATGAGTTTGTCGAATCCGTGCTTGACCATTAGTCCGCCTCCGGTCAACCGAAGTATGAACAGCGAAAAGTCCAAAGCGCCTTCGTTGTATTTGGTGCTGAAAAAACGACTCATGCGGGGTGGTTTAGTGCATCTAATGTAAGCATATTTCAGCTACCTGAAGGGAATGTTAAATTGAACCGAGACCGCTTTATCCACAGCTGTTCGAAACCAACTTTGTGCAAAGCCCCAATAAAACTTGATATTCGGGCGTTCTATTTACACAACCACCTATGCGCGTCTTCTTTTTATTTTTTATATTCTGTGTTTGCGTCTTTCCCGGTATTGCGCAGCGAACCGCAACGGATCTCGATCCCCGTCAGCAATGGGATCAAGCAGTCCATTGGTTTTACGATGGGAAAGCTGCCTTGGCCTACCCGATTTTTCTGCAGATGCGGAACACGATGGGTTCAGTGATCCATCCGGTTGTTGATCAGGCGGAATCGGATTATTACCGCTTGGCTTGTGGGGTACAGCTGGATGAAGAAGTGGCCGTGGAGGAGGCTACACGTTTTATTCTACGTTCCAACCCGCCCAGTTACATGCATTCGCTGTCTTATTACCTGGCCGATCATCACTTTCGCAACCAACGATATCCGGATGCGCAGCATGATTTGGAATGGATCGATGCGCGCAATTTGCGAAAAGACGAACAGGTTCACCGTCATTTCATCTTAGGCTATACCCATTTCATTGCACAAAGGTTCGACCGAGCACTTCCCTTTTTTGACAGTGTGCGAACACGAACGATCCATCCGGACTGTGCAGCAGCCAATTACTATTTCGGGTTTCTCAGTTTACGCAATCAGGATTATGGAAATGCACTCGCCAGTTTACAATTGGTTGAGGCCCATCCGGAATACCGAAGCATCGTTCCGTATTACATCGGACAGATCTATTACCTCCAGGGGCAGAAACAAGAGGCGATTCGGTATGTAGAGAAGAAATTATCCGAGCCCGGATCACAGTATTATGAATTGCCACTAAAGCAGCTGCTCGGCCATGCCTATTTTGAGCGGCGTGAATTTGATAAAGCCCTGCCGTTTTTAAAAGATTACGTGGAGCGGTCCGATAAGATTCGTCGGGAGGATATATATGAGCTTTCTTATTGCTATCATCAATCTGCTCAGTATGCGGCCTGTATCCCAGGTTTCCGAGAACTGAGTGGGGGAGCTGATTCTTTGAGTCAGCACGCGATGTATCTGTTGGGAGATGCCTACCTCAAAACAGGCGATCTATCCAGTGCCCGCACGGCGTTTCAATTCTGTTCTCGAAATAATAATTATCGCAATCAGCGAGAGGTTTCTTTGTTTCAGTATGCCAAACTTTCTTATGAGCTCGGCTACCTGAATGAAGCGCGGAGCAGTCTCGAGCAGTTTACGGCCGACTATCCGCGTTCCGGTTCCATCGATGAAGCCCAAGAGCTGATGGTGATGGTATTGGCCGGAACCAATGATTTTCGACAAGCGTTGCAGTGGGTAGATCGAATTGACCGGCCATCGGCAACCCTTCGACGTTGGTTTCCCCGCATTTGGTATGGCCGGTCGATGGAGTTGATGAATGATCAGTTGCTGGAAAGAGCACAGATCTTGTTGGATCAGGTGATGCGCGATCCGGCTGCCGGAACCTGGAAATCAATGGCGCAATTTTGGTCGGGTGAAATCGCCTATCGAAGAAATGACCCCACGTTGGCCGTATCCCATCTCAACGAGTTTTTGGGCGCATCCAATGTATCCGCCGGCGAAGTAAACTCAACCCATGCGCGTTACACGCTGGGATATTCCTATCTGCGTTTGGGTAATTATGCTTGGGCGGGCGATCAGTTTCAACTCGTCACGCGTAACATGCCGGGACAGCCCAGTGCTTTGGTGCAAGATGCCTGGTTGCGTGCTGGTGATTGTCAATACATGCGACGCGATTTCAACAAGGCAAAAGCTTACTATGAACGGGCAGTGTTGATGCAATGGCCAGCGGCAGATTATGCGCAGTTTCAATTGGCACTGATTGCGGGCATAAAGAATTCATCCGAGAAGATCCGCCTGTTGCAACAAATCGCTGATCGATATCCCAATTCATCTTTGTTGCCCGATACGTATTTAGAGACCGCCAATACGTACATCGCGGAACGTAAGTTTCGGGAAGCCATACCCGCACTCGATCAAGTGATCGCGCGTGCCAAGCAAGACCAATGGATTGCTCAGTCTTTGTTGATGCAAGGGATCTGTTGGTACAATTTGGACGCTTACGAATCTTCCTTACAGCGGTTGAGAGAACTTGTTCGACGATTCCCCGACAGCGAAGAGTCGGCTGATGCACTGGAAAACATTCGTCAAGTATACGTAGAGATGGGGAAGCCGGTCGAGTTTGTAAGCTATATGAACGAGATCGGCAGACCGTTGGATTATCCCGTGGCCGACTCGCTTACTTATCTGGCCGCGGATCGCTTATATCAAAGCGGGGCGGATGCGGCTGCGCTCACGGCATTGGAGAAATATTTACTCGATCATCCACGTGGTCAATACCGATTAAAGGCCTTTGATCAATGCGCCGGGCTCTATGCACAGCAGAAGAATTGGTCGGCTGCTCGAATGTGTTTTGATTCCTTGCTGGTACGTCGCCCCAATAAATATGAAGAGATTGCTTGGCGGTCGGCGGCACGCATTGCCTATTTTGAACAGAACGACCCGGCTTCATCCGTTCGTTATTACACAGGTCTCCTCACCGTTACGCGTAACCAGGAATGGAGCATAGAGGCAAGGCGCGGCATTGTCCGAGCCTATGTACAATTGAAAGATTGGGCCAGTGGGGTAGAAGCGGCACGCATGCTTATAAGCGAGAAAAATGCGACGTCGGATGACAAATCCATTTCTTATACGCTTTTGGCTAAACAGGCGCAGGCTTCCTCCAAATGGACGGAAGTGATCGATCTCTATCGTTCCGTCTTGACCTTTAACAAGGGCGCTTTGGCTGCGGAAGCCCGCTACCAGATTGCTTTTGCTTATATGCAATTGAGCAAGTTTACCGAAGCGGAGAAAGCAGCTCAAGAAACCATTCGTCGCTCCGGCTCATACGAACCCTGGGTGACCCAATCTTTTTTATTGATCGGTGATGTGTATTTCCAGCAAAACGATTATTTCAATGCAAAGGCAACATTCCAAAGTGTACTGGAAAACGCCGAAGACCCGGTTCTGCAAACAGAAGCCCGGGAGAAATTGCAAAAAGTAATGGAGGCGGAAAAGAAAAAAACAAAACTGGATTCTTGATGAGCTCAAAAATTTTTCTATTCTGCTTGGCTTGTTGGGGATCGATGCTTGCCCAACCCGTACTTGCACAGCGGGAACGACGCGATACCGCCGGTACAGGAAGCGTTGACATCGTGTCGGCTTTCAAGCCTTTGTTGCGCGAGCCTGTGAAGATTCAGTTTGCCCCTCAACCACCTCAAGCCGACACAACCCGCCCCAAACTTATTTATCGAATTCCTAGCCAAGAGCTTTCCATTACGTATCAGCCCGGAACACTGAAACCATTGGCTTATCAGGCTGATTCCAATCGTGGATTTGCCGCTGCGCAATACCTGAAATTGGGATACGGCAACTTGCGCAACCCCTATGCTTCACTGGCGATTGAATTGGGAAAACAAAACCCAATACATGTTTACGCCGATCATCGCGCTGCTTCGGGAAAGCTTGCTTTTCAAGATTATTCCCTTTCCTCAATCCGCGTACACGGTCAATTGCCTTCGGGGAGCAAGGGTGCTTGGACGACGGTTTTATCGGCCGCGCGTTTGGCAGCCAATAAATATGGATTGGATGCCAGCCGTCCCTCGTTGCCGTTGGATTCGATTCGTCAAAGCTTTCATCGAATTGGGATCGAATTCGGATACCGGCCCATACAACCCACTCAATCAGGATTTCAATTGGATCCGGTTGTTGGCTTTGATTATGTGGGCGATCGGTTTAGCAACAAAGACCTTTCTGCTCACATCAAGCTCCCCATTCGGTATGCGTTCAACGATCAGTTTTCGCTGCAGGTACTGGGCGCAGCCACTTGGGGACAGATCCGGTATGCGGATCGTTCCACCCGCACCAACTCGGTATATAGTTTGAATCCCTCGCTTCGACTGGATCGTCCGCATTGGTCAATTCAGGCAGGGATTCGCCCAAGTGGCGATTCGGCCGGTGTGCGCATGTACCCGGACTTCATGTTCCAATGGAACCGTTCTGGGAAGCCGTATTGGGTGCGTTTGCAATGGACGGGTGAATTGCAGCGGACCGGCTACCGCGACCTTTATACGGTCAATCCCTGGATCCAAATGCCTGGTCAATGGCGCAATCGAGGCGAGATCGATCGCTCCGTTCGTTTCCAGTATCAACGACGATCGCATTGGGTTTATGAACTGCAAGTGGGATATGCCACGATTCAAAATCAGTATTTATTCATCAACGACACCAGCCAAGCCAGTGATGGCCGTAGTTTTCAAACCGTCTATGCCGACCGAATGCAGAATCTTTATGCTCGTGGGAAGTTCAGTTATCAGCAGGCCGATCGTTGGTCGATCCGGGGTGATCTGACCTGGAATAATTATCATGGATTGGATGGACAGGCAGAACCTTGGGGCTTGTTGCCCGTAACCTGGAATCTGCATGGCACCTATCGATGGCCCAAGCGGCTTACGTTACAAGCAGATGTATATTCTTGGTTTGCTCCTTATTACCTGACCAAATCCGGGTTGGCGCGTCGCACCGAAGGGGCACTTGACATGAACCTGGGCGCGGAAATGCCGGTCACCAAATCGATCCGCGGGTGGTTGCAATTGAACAACCTGTTGAACAGATCCTACAGCCGTTGGTCGCAATATCCGGTTTATGGCTTTCATTTTGTCGGGGGAATCGTAATTTCACTCGACAAATCAATTCCCTGATGGCATTCGTTTTTCGTGATTGGTTGGCAACTACTGAATCACTTCCGTTGGAAGGGATTGGTCTATTGCATTGGGAGCGGCGTTCGGCCTATGTCAGTGAATCGGATTCGATCGTTTATCCGGCTCAATGGTCGTTGTGTCTTTCCGTCAATGCCGGCACGCAAGCACCCGATACTTTATTCGAGCGATTATCCTGCTTTAGCCGACTACCCGTATTGGAGATAAAGCAGCAATATCATTCCTGGTTGAGTACAGTAAAGTCGGATCAAGTGGCGACCGATGTGTTTGGCTTTGGCACTTTGTCAAAGGGAAACAGCACCGAGTGGAATTGGGCAGCGACCAGCCTTCCGACGATGCCATCGGTTTCTCTTGAGGGTCTACCCGAAATAGAAACTGCCGCAGTTAGCCTTCGGCGGGACGTGGGATTTTGGTTGATTTTGATCGCCAGCCTTCTAGCCGTAGGATTTGTAACATGGACGGTTCAGCAAAAAGGGTGTACGCCAGCGGTTGGATCTTCTAAGATCAAAACCGAATTGCTTCCCGATCATTCAGGGACGTTGCCTTATCAGGAAATCCGTTGATACATTTTATTTAACTCATGGCTGATCGCATACATTATTCTTCCTGTCCAGTTTGCCAGCAGGCTGATCTAGTGGCCGTTTTTAATGTGATCGATCAATTGGTGAGTCGGGAATCCTTTACGGTCATGGAATGTCGTCAATGCGGTTGTCGTTTGACCCAAGGGGCACCGGATCAACAGGCGTCATCGAAGTATTATCAATCGACGGATTACATCTCGCACAGCAACACCAGTCGGGGGCTGATCAATCGAATCTATCAGCAAGTGCGCAAGCGAACCTTGCAGCAGAAAGTGAAGTGGGTGGAGAAGGCTATCGGAACGCCCGGGGGGCGGGTATTGGATGTGGGCAGTGGTACCGGCGCATTTGTAGAAGCGCTGCGCAAATCTGGATGGCAGGCCGACGGATTGGAACCGGATCCATCAGCCCGAAAAGTGGCCCAAGCCGATTTTGGGATCGCTTTACTTGATATTGAACAATTGTTCCAATTGCCTTCTGCATCCGTAGACGCCATCACCCTTTGGCATGTATTGGAGCATGTGCATGACTTGAATGGATATATGCAGCAGTTTCATCGCTTATTGAAGCCGGGGGGCAGTCTGCTGATTGCCTTACCCAACTATACTTCCTGGGATGCGCAATATTTTGGGAAGTGGTGGGCCGCTTATGATGTACCCCGGCATCTCTATCATTTTTCACCCGAGGCGGTTCGTTCGTTGTCAAACCGAAATGGCTTTAGCCTTGCCTCTGTTCGTCCCATGTGGTACGATGCTTTTTATATTGCGTTACTGAGCCATCAACACCAGCAGGGGAGTAGCCGATGGTTGCGCTCGTTTTTGGTTGGGCTGAACTCCAATCTCAAGACGATGAAGCAAACCGATCGAGGCAGCTCCTTAGTCTATGTAATGCGGCCTAATTAATTGGAGAATTCGATCTCGTAGAGCTGCGGCCACCATTTACCCGTCACGTAAATCTTCTTTTTTTCCGCATCGTATGCAATGCCATTGGGCACATCGGCTTTGGGATACAAGCTGCGGTTGCGGTTCCAGGGCTCGCTCAGGTCGGCCTTTGCAACGACCATTCCGGAATTGGGATCGATCTTGAGTAGGTATGGGTAGGTGTATTGGTTTGCATAAATGAAGCCATCGATGTACTCAAGTTCATTCAGGTTATAACTAGGGGCTCCTCCTTCCGTAACCACTTGGGTGCGAATCAGCGTAAAGTCGCTTGGGCGATAAAAGAATAATTCGCCGCTTCCATTGCTAACAATCAGATTCGTGCCGTCTGTGGTCAGTCCCCATCCCTCAAAACTTACATCGAATTCCCGGACTTTTTTAAACGTGGGCAAGGTGTAGACGAATACTTTTTTCTCCTGCCAGGTAAGTTGATAGACGGTATCGTGTAAAATAGTAATCCCTTCACCGAAAAATCGAGGGTCAAGTTTTATTTCTTGCACCGACTTGCCGGTTTCCAGTTCTACTCGCTTAAGCGCTGATTTTCCATAATTTCCTGTTCCCTCGTACAGGTTGCCCTGATAGATCTGCAATCCCTGGGTGTAGGAGCTGGTATCATGGGGGTAGGTCTGTAAAATGGAAAAGCTGAGGGGCTTGGGACCGGCCGGTTGCAACGGATCTGCGTCCAGCTTTTTTTCTTCACAACTCCAAAGAAATATTGCAATGACTATCAATATTTTGTAATTCATCTTCGTTCAAAAATCTGATTAAGCAAGGTAGTGGATTCCTTGGATATCGTATATGCGTATAAATACGATATGGGAAAACCCGCATTGGTGCCGTATATCCACTGGTCAGGTTCGTGTTCGCGGTAATTTTCAGTCCTCAATCCAACGCATTGACTTGAATGGACTGCGCTCCGGCTATTATGTACTGGAGGCTCGTCGATTACAAATGAATCGCTTCTCCGTAAGCCACTTCGATGGCGTCTTTGACGCTCTCGCTGATGGTGGGATGCGGATGGATCGCATTCAATACCTCGTGGTAGGTAGTTTCTAATTTGCGTGCGGTGACGGTTTGGGCTATTAATTCAGTCACATTGTAACCGATCATGTGTGTTCCCAGCCATTCGCCGTATTTAGCATCGAAGATTACCTTCACAAATCCTTCGGTATGTCCAGCTGCTGAAGCCTTACCGCTGGCACTGAGCGGGAACTTGCCCACTTTGATTTCATAGCCGGCGTCTTTGGCTTGCTTTTCCGTGTAGCCAACCGAAGCGATCTCCGGTACGCAATAGGTACATCCAGGGACGTTGTTGTAATCGATTGCCTCAGGCTGATGGTTGTATTTGCGTTCATTGTATCCAATGGATTCCACGCAATTGATGGCTTCCTTGCTAGCCACGTGTGCCAGGGCCTGACCGGGTGAGCAATCGCCGATCGCATAGATGCCGGGTACGTTGGTTTGACCGTATTTGTCAACCAGGATCTTTCCTTTTTCGGTTTTCACACCCAGTCCCTCGAGTCCAATTCCTTCGATGTTGGCCACTACACCGGCAGCGCTGAGCAGAATCTCGGCTTCCAGGGTGATCTCTCCGTTAGCGGTTTTGACCTTGTCTTTTACGCCAGCTCCGGTGGTATCCACCGAAGTCACTTCGCTGCTGGTCATGATCTCAATGCCATTCTTT
>DFST01000003.1:5656-21316 GCA_002378975.1 Chitinophagaceae bacterium UBA3430 | reverse complement strand
ACCCACATGTCGTGGTTGCCCATGAAAAAATGCAAGCGGATGCCGAGATCGGACAGTTCACCCAACTTGCCCAGCAAGCGTACATGTCCTTTGGGTACTACCCACCGATATTCATACCAGAAGTCGAACAAGTCGCCCACCAGAAAGATCTCGGACGCATCGTGTTTGATCCCGTCCAAGAATCGGACCAAGTTGCGTTCACGTTCCAGACTGGAAGTGGCGTTGGGAGCACCCAAATGAAAATCGGAAAGGAAGTAGATCCGTTTTTGCACGTGTGAAAGTTACTAAAGGATGATCACTATGCCTCCACGAGGAATAGATAGACCTGTTTAGGACCATGTACGCCTACCACCAAGGTCTTTTCAATGTCGGCCGTACGACTGGGCCCCGTGGCAAAACTCACCAAGGAGGGGAATCGATCGCCATGTTGTTGACGAAGCGCCTTAAATGCATCGCCCAGGTCATAGACGAGCTGGGATGTAAAGGCGATGCACACATGGATGGGGGCATAGACGGAAGCGGTCCGCCCCTCGGTCAAGGCCGAGCTGAGCACGATGGAACCGGTTCGGGCCACCAGCGTGTCGCAACCAGTGATGGAAACGTCACACTGCGCCAGATCGGAAATATTCAATCGCTCCCCAACAATGGGCGCGATCATGTTTTGCAAGGCGCCTTCCACGCAATAGACCTTTTCCCAATTTTGTTTTCGGATCAAACTGCCGAGCTGAAAGGCCAACTCCTGTCTGTTGATGCAGTAAACGAACTTCCCGTCAAGTGCCGTAAAACGCTCGGCGAACTCCACCTCGATCTCCTGCGTCAATGGATGAACCACCGCTTCAGGAACTGCCCGCTGCGGGAAGGGCATAGGCGTTTCAATGGTGAGCGCCTGCCGGATTCGTTTCAGGATATTCTCTCGAGCGGGAGAAATATTCATATTAGGCCGATTCGTCGGTCGATGAAGGTTTTTCAGATTCCGTCGGCGCATCCGCTACTTCTGGGATTTCGGAAACAACCGGCGTTTCATCTGCGATTGTTTTCTTCTCTTCGTAGGGACGCTTGCCGATCAGGGCCTCCACATCACTCTGGAACAACACTTCACGCTCCAACAACGCATTGGCCAATTTCTCTACCTGCTCTTTCTTGTCGTTCAGCAATTGCTTGGTGCGCTCGTAGGCATGGTCGACCAACAAACGCACTTCATTGTCGATCAACTTAGCGGTATCATCCGAATAGGGCTTGGTAAAGGCCGCATCTGAATTGGGATCATAGAAGCTGATATTCCCCACCTTATCATTCATGCCGTAAACAGTGACCATCGCGTAAGCCGTACGCGTGATCTGTTGCAGGTCGTTTTGTGCACCGGTCGAGATCTTCCCAAAGAAGATGTCCTCACTGGCACGACCACCCAAGGTCATGCAGATCTGATCGTTTAGTTGATCGGTATTGTACAGGTACTGTTCTTTGGGGGTGTATTGTGCATAGCCCAACGCAGCGGTTCCCCGCGGAACGATCGTCACCTTCAACAACGGATACGCATGCTCGAGGTACCAGCCACAAATGGCGTGTCCGGCTTCGTGATAAGCAATGATCTTTTTCTCCTCGGGCGAGATGATCTTGTTCTTCTTTTCCAGTCCACCGATCACACGATCGACGGCATCCTGGAAGTCTTGCATATCCACCGCTTCTTTGTTCTTACGGGCAGCGATCAACGCAGCTTCGTTGCAAACGTTGGCAATGTCCGCACCGGCGAATCCGGGCGTTTGCTCAGCCAGTTTGTGAATGTCGAGCTTATCGGAGATCTTGATGGGCTTCAGATGCACTTTGAAAATATCTTCCCGTCCTTTCAGATCGGGCTTGTCGATGGTAATCTGGCGATCGAAACGACCCGGACGCAGCAACGCAGAGTCCAATACATCGGGCCGGTTGGTGGCCGCCAGCACAATGATGCCTACATCCGTTCCGAATCCATCCATCTCGACGAGCATCTGATTCAGAGTGCTTTCGCGCTCGTCGTTGCTCATCATCGCATTCTTTCCGCGCGCACGACCGATGGCATCAATCTCATCGATAAAAATGATACAAGGTGCTTTTTCTCTTGCTTGCTTGAACAGATCGCGTACGCGGCTGGCGCCAACACCCACGAACATCTCCACAAAATCCGATCCACTTAAACTAAAGAATGGAACCTGGGCTTCGCCGGCCACGGCTTTGGCCAATAACGTTTTACCGGTACCGGGCGGGCCGATGAGCAAAGCGCCTTTGGGGATCTTACCCCCGAGGTTGGTGTATTTCTTGGGGTTCTTGAGGAAGTCGACAATCTCCATGACCTCCACTTTGGCTTCGTCCAGTCCGGCTACATCCGCGAACGTGATGCTCACCTTGGTGCCTTTGTCGAACAGCGTGGCCTTGGATTTACCGATGCTGAAAATGCCGCCACCACCGCCTCCGCCGCCTCCGGCAGGTCCACCCATCTTCCGCATGAAGAGGACCCAGATCCCGATGAACAAAAGCACCGGCAACAGGAACTGCAAAATGCCGCCGAACCAATCGCGTTCATTGTCGACATCATAGATCACTTCCGGAACCGGGGGATTGGTCTTACCGTAAAAATCAGCCATCGATTTTTGAAAGGCCTCGCCACCTGTGATGCGAAAACTCATGTGCGGACCTTGGGCAACGACTTTGCCACTTACTTCTTTCAAGCGGGCTGTTTGCGCCTTCACGCCCGCCTCGTTGAGGTAGACGCGTACCGTGTTGCGGTTATCGATGATCAGGTATTTCTCAACCTGGCCTTTGGCCACCAATTCCTTGAATTCCTTTTCGTTCGACTTGACCATATTCGGCGCCAAGGGGCCGAACAATTGCATGCCGATCAATACAGCAAATACCACGGCATAGATCCAGTAAAAGCTGAACCGGGGAGTGCGCTTGGGCGATTTTCCGGATCCGCCGGGACGATTTTCATTCATACTCATATCAAAATTCGATTGCTTCTTTTTCAATGGCTGCAAGGACCGAGCCAATCAAACTGGCTTGGCGAAACTTTAACAGCTTAGTCGTGTTTCACCGTAACCGCGTCGCTCCACATCTCTTCCAGCTGATAAAACGTCCGGTTTTCCGGCAGCATGACATGGACTACGACATCCACATAATCAATCAACACCCAATGTAGCTTTTGGTTGCCTTCGCTTCGATAAGGAAGCTCCCCACATTTTTCCTTCACCCGAACTTCAATGTGGTCGGCAATCGCCCGAACCTGAGGTTGACTGCGTGCATCGCAGATAAAAAAGAAATCAGCCACCGCTTCCGGGATCTTACGCAGATCCAATGAGACAATTTCTTCCCCTTTTTTCTCCTGAATGGCAGAAAGAATGGTTTTGAAAAGCTTGGAGTTACGGTTGATGCGCTTGGATGTGGCAGAACGATCAGCAGGAGCTACAGAGCGACGAGTTGTGGACAGGGCCAAAGGATTACGCGGGACGTTTTGTTTTTGATTACGTTTACGCCCTAAAAATAGCGATTAATTGGCATTGACTCCCCCGTCAAACCCTATTGGTGGTCAGTATACCGAACTAAAGCGGATCGACAGCACCAACGACTTCGCCCGCACCTGGTCCGAACAAGGGGAAGGTATGCACGGCGCTGTGTTCTTTGCCTGGGAACAGACCGCCGGAAGAGGCCAATTCGGGAAATCCTGGCATGGCGAATCGGGACAAAACCTGGCCATGAGCATCTTGCTGAAAAATCAACTCCTCCCCGACCCAACCCCCTTTCACCTCAGCGCCTGCATCGCCCTGTGCGTCAACGAAGTCATGGCCTCGATCACCCGGGGCGACACATGCATCAAATGGCCCAACGATCTGTATTGGAAAAGCCGAAAACTCGGAGGGCTGCTCATCGAATCGGGACACACCTGGACCATCGTTGGAATCGGCCTCAACATCAACCAGACCCAATTCCCCGACTCCCTGCCCAACCCCGTCTCCCTAAAACAAATAACCGGAAAAGAACTAGACCCCAAAACCCTTTCTCTAGATATCATTCGATCCCTGAATCAAGGATTTTCCAATTGGGAACGAACCGGCTTTGAACCCTTATTTGACACATACCAATCGCAGCTATTCGGAAAAGATGAATCCTTCCAAGTGCGTGAACAAGGGATTGAAAAATGGATCCGGATCAAGGATGTTACACCCGATGGCGGACTACGCATCGAAGAAGATGGAAATACCCGAATCGTGGTCAGTGGCCTCGAGTGGATCATTCATCCTTAATCCATATCCGCCGCCAGCTTCAGGATCTCTTGCGCATGCTTGGCCGATTGGGGCTTCC
Organism: Chitinophagaceae bacterium UBA3430; assembly: GCA_002378975.1. Taxonomy (GTDB): domain Bacteria; phylum Bacteroidota; class Bacteroidia; order Chitinophagales; family Chitinophagaceae; genus JJ008. The sequence goes on along the minus strand of DFST01000003.1, from coordinate 16,984 downwards.
GAATGATGTGGCGGATGACCCCCTTGGAGTCGATCAGAAAGGTGGTTCGAATCACCCCCATGTACTTCCGTCCATACATGGATTTCTCGCCCCAAACCCCGTATTGATTCAGAATCTTTTGCTCCGGATCTGCCAGTAATGTAAAGGGCAGCTCATGCTTGTCCACAAATTTCTGATGACTGATTACATCATCGGGGCTCACCCCTACCACGGCCCAGCCTTGCTTGATCAACACTTTATGGTTATCGCGGAGGTTGCAGGCCTGCACCGTGCAGGTCGAGGTCATGTCTTTGGGATAGAAATAAAGGACCAGATTTTTGCCCTTGAAGGCGCTCAAACGAACGGTCTTTCCGGTTTGGTCAGCGGCGGCAAACGCCGGGGCTTTTTGGCCTTCTGTCAATGTAGACATGGTGGGTAATTTTGTACTGATTCCATAAAACCAAGCTGGAAGCAAATAGTTGGGTAGGTGACAAAAAATGTTGACAGCCTCCCCTCAGAAAATCATGCTTTGCCCGTAGCTTTGCGCAATTTGTTTTTTTGCGAAGCACGTCCTAAAACCCACCCATGCCCAAAGACACCTCGATTCACTCCGTCCTCATCATCGGTTCCGGTCCCATCATCATCGGACAAGCCTGTGAATTTGACTACTCCGGCACCCAGGCCGCCCGGAGCTTGCGAGAAGAAGGCATCAAAGTCATACTGATCAACAGCAACCCGGCTACCATCATGACCGACCCGATGATGGCCGATCGCGTCTACCTGCTTCCCCTCACCGTAGAAAGCATTGAACAAATTCTGCAAGAAAACCAGATCGATGCGGTGCTGCCGACAATGGGTGGACAAACCGCCCTCAATCTGGCAAAAGAAGCCGAAGAACTCGGAATCTGGAAACAATACAACGTGCGCTTGATCGGGGTTGACATCAAAGCCATCGACAAGGCCGAAGACCGCGAAAAATTTCGCCAATGGATGATCCAGCTGGGCGTACCCGTAGCCCAAGCAAAAACCGCCAATTCTTTTCTCGAAGGAAAAGAGTTTGCGCAAGAGATTGGATTCCCCTTGGTAATCCGCCCCTCCTTCACCCTGGGTGGCACCGGCGGCGGATTCGTACACGGCAAAGACGACCTCGACGAAGCCTTGAACCGTGGATTACAAGCTTCACCCATTCACGAAGTATTGGTGGAGAAAGCCATCTTGGGATGGAAAGAATTTGAATTGGAACTGCTGCGCGATTCCGCCGATAATGTTTGCATCATTTGTACCGTAGAGAATTTCGATCCGATGGGCGTACATACCGGCGATTCCATCACGGTAGCACCGGCCATGACACTCAGCGACACCGGCATGCAACTCATGCGCAACACCGCCATTCGCATGATGCGCGACCTCGGCAATTTCGCTGGTGGTTGCAACGTACAATTCGCACTAAACCCAGATAACGAAGAGATCATCGCCATCGAGATCAATCCGCGCGTAAGTCGCTCCTCCGCCCTAGCCAGTAAAGCCACCGGATATCCCATTGCCAAGATCGCGGCCAAACTCGCCATCGGCTATCAACTGGATGAACTGGAAAATCAGATCACCAAAACCACGTCGGCTTATTTCGAACCGGCACTCGACTACGTGATCGTCAAGATCCCCCGTTGGAACTTCGATAAATTCAAAGGAGCCAACGATACGCTGGGCCTGCAAATGAAAAGCGTGGGCGAAGTGATGGCAATCGGGCGCAGCTTTACCGAAGCGATCCAAAAAGCTTGTCAAAGTCTGGAAAACAATGCCGTCGGACTCGGCTACTACGGCAAGAGCATGATGCATGCCGAAGAACTGCTGGAATACATCAAGACCCCAAAATGGGATCGATTGTTCCGCATCAAAGACGCCTTGATGGCCGGCATATCCGTCAGCACCATCTCCAAAGCCACCCATGGCATCGATCGGTGGTTCCTCTTTGAGATCCAAAAGATCGTGAACCTCGAAAAAGAGATCGCCAACTACTCCGACGAAACCTTGCCGATTGAATTGCTGCGCAAAGCAAAAGTGCACGGATTCAGCGACGAGCAGATCGCACGCATCCTGAAAAGTGGAAGCGAAGAAACCATTTACGAAAAGCGCAAAGCCGCCGGCATCACCCGCGTGTATAAAATGGTCGATACCTGCAGCGCGGAATTTGCAGCCAAGACTCCGTATTTCTATTCCACCTTCGAAGAAGGCCATCAAAACGAAAGCAAGGTCACCGACAAAAAGAAAATCATCGTCCTGGGTTCGGGTCCAAACCGCATCGGACAAGGCATCGAGTTCGATTATTGTTGCGTGCACGGATTACTCGCCATCAAGGAGTGCGGCTACGAAGCCATCATGGTGAATTGCAATCCCGAAACGGTCTCGACCGATTTCGACATGGCCGATAAACTTTATTTCGAACCCGTGTATTGGGAGCATTTGTGGGAGATCGTCGAACACGAGAAACCGGAAGGCGTGATCGTACAGCTCGGCGGACAGACCGCACTCAAACTCGCCGAACGCCTGACCGAAAAAGGCGTCAAGATCATCGGCACCTCTTTCGATAGTTTGGACATCGCCGAAGACCGCGGCCGATTCAGCGACATGCTGAAATCCCTCGATATTCCTTACCCTGAATACGGTACGGCCTGGTCGGTCGATGACGCCATCGAAGTAGCGAATAAAGTGGGGTACCCAGTACTGGTTCGTCCGAGTTATGTGCTCGGTGGACAACGCATGCGCATTGTGATCAACGATGAAGAAGTAGAAAAAGCCGTGATTAGTTTGCTCAAACACATTCCAGGAAACAAGATCCTGATCGATCACTTCCTCGATCGCTGCCAGGAAGCCGAGATCGATGCCATCTTCGACGGAGAGAATTTCCACGTGATGGGCGTAATGGAACACATCGAGCCAGCCGGTATTCACTCGGGAGACAGCAACGCCGTACTCCCCGCCTTCAACCTGTCTCCGCTAGAGGTACACACCATGGAAGAGTATGCAGAGAAAATTGCGCGCGCGCTGAAAATCCAGGGATTGATCAACATCCAATTTGCGGTCAAGGAAGGAAAGGTATTCGTGATCGAAGCCAATCCACGTGCCTCCCGCACTACACCATTCATTGCCAAAGCTTATCAGATCCCTTATTTGAACGTGGCCACCAAGGTGATGCTGGGTACGCATAAGTTGACCGACTTTACGTTCGAAAAGAAACTCGACGGATTTGCAATCAAAGAACCCGTGTTCAGCTTCAATAAATTCCCGGGCGTCAACAAAGAACTCGGTCCGGAAATGAAATCGACCGGCGAAGCGATCCGATTCATCAAGAACCTGCGCGACCCTTACTTCCGACAGTTGTACAAAGACCGAAGCATGTACTTGTCGAAATAGTTTGGGAGTTGGACGGAAAGTAGCATGCTGAAGCGTTTGGTTGGGTTGTAGTTTGGTGCGAACCCTTCACCATGCTGTTTGAACGATGGAGAGCGCCTATCTATCGCTGGCTGATCCCTTTTACCGCAGGCATTATTCTCTACAACACATTGGAGCCAACACGTATCCGGGCAGCTGCCATGCTGATCGGTTCTCTGATACTGGCTTACCTGTTCAGTCGGGGGAAGAGCACCCGAACCTGGAGGTGGCAACCACTGGTTGGATTGTGTTTATTCTTGGCCGTCACCTGTTCAGGCGTCTTGTTCACTTCACTGCGCGATCTTCGTCAGCAACCTTCGTGGATTGGGAACAATCGAACTGAAAACACCGACTGGCTGATTAAGATCCGCGAAGAAGCAACACCCACTCGTTCGGGATGGCGCCTCACGGCGGATCTACAAGCGTATCAAGATTCTACTCAAATCAGTTCGATCGATGGAGGCATCCATTTGTATACAAAACAACGTGCGTGGGCATTGACGGCCAAGCCCGGTGATCGGTTCTGGATCTCTTTACCCCTTCAACGCATTCAGAATAAACCCAATGCCTCGTTTGATTATGCGCGTTACTGCCGACAAAAAAAGATCACCCACCAAAGCTATGTACAGTCAAACACGCCCATCCATCAAATACCTCGATCAAAACACAACCTTTCGAATCGATTGCATCGAGTTCAGTCTGAGGTACGCAACCAAATCTACCGAGCGCTGCCCGACTCAAGCCGAGCAGGACTGGCCACCGCCCTGTTGATCGGATGGAAAGGCGGATTGGATCCGGAACGCAAACAACACTACACCCGAACCGGAACCATCCACATCATTGCCATCTCCGGATTGCACGTATCACTTGTATTCGAAATACTCTGGCGCCTGCTCTTTCCACTTTTGTTTCTCCGAGGCGGCGCATTACTCCGACAACTCATCGCATTGAGCTGCATCTGGATCTTCTGTTTCATCGCGGGGGCCGAAGCGTCCGTGTTGCGGGCCGGCATCATGTTTACGGCCATTGCGTTGGGTAGATGGATGGAACGGCCGGTATCGGGCATGCAGGCACTCGGACTTTCCATGTTGATCTTATTAATTGCCGACCCGGATTGGTTGTTCGATCCCGGCTTCCAACTCTCCCATGCAGCGGTGGCGGGAATCTTACTCCTGCACCCTGTTCTCGTGAATGTTATACGTCCGCAAAATCGGTTGCTGAAGAGTACATGGGAATCCGCCTGCATGACCTTGGCGGCCACCGCCTGCACCCTGCCCCTGACCAGTTATTATTTCCATCAATTCCCCTGGCTGTTTCTCCCAGCCAATTTGATTGCCGTACCACTTTCTTCACTTGCTTTACTGGGACTCTTCTTTCTTATTCCCCTATCAATCTTTCAACTGCCGTCGGAACCAACCACCTGGATCATCACCTGTATACTGGATGGAATGAACGCTTGGGTAGAACAACTGGACCGCATTCCGGGTGCCGTTTATAGCTGGTAAACACGAAACTTATCCCCGCCCCTTGAGCAAGCAACCCACATCCGGTAAATTTGCGTCATCCCCCCCTAACTATGCAAAAAAAGATACAATCGGCCCTGATCTCAGTTTTCTATAAAGACGGTCTGGAGCCCCTCGTTGAGCAACTCAAAAAACACCAGGTCAAGATCTATTCAACCGGCGGAACACAAACTTTTCTGGAATCACTGGGTGCTACCGTAACTCCGGTCGAAGCGCTAACCAATTATCCCGCAATCTTGGGCGGACGAGTAAAGACCTTGCACCCAGTCGTTTTTGGCGGAATACTTGGAAAAAGAAACGATGAAACTCATCGCAGCGAGATGCAGCAGTATTCGATCCCCGAGATCGATCTCGTGATCGTAGACCTGTATCCGTTCGAAGAGACCGTTGCCTCCACAAACGACGAGAAATCCATCATCGAGAAGATCGACATAGGCGGCCCCTCAATGATCCGCGCCGCCGCGAAGAACCATCAAGACCTGACCGTCATCGCCGCAAAAAACGACTACGCCCCATTGGCCCAGTTACTCGATGCACAAGATGGATCCCTGACGCTCGATCAACGCCGCTCATTTGCGGCCAAAGCCTTTGAAGTAGTGGCCCACTACGACGTAGCCATTGCACATTATTTCAATTCGACAGGTGGCAACGAGTTTTTCCAGGCGCAGCCTTTTCCTCAACCACTTCGTTATGGAGAGAATCCCCATCAACCCGCTACTTTTTACGGCGACCTGAATGCGCTTTTCGAAAAACTCAATGGCAAGGAACTATCCTACAACAACCTGGTTGACGTAGATGCCGCTTTGCAACTCATTCGTGAATTTCCGCACGAACTCAGTGGCAAATACACTTTTGGAATCATCAAGCACACCAACGTGTGCGGCATGGCGCAGCGACCCACGGTCTTGGCCGCTTGGCAAGATGCACTCGCCGGCGACCCCGAAAGTGCGTTTGGCGGCATCCTGATATGTAACGGCATCATCGATGCACCAACCGCTAGTGCCATTCAAGATATTTTCTTTGAAGTATTGTTGGCGCCCGGCTTCACGACAGAAGCACTGGAGATTCTGCGCACCAAAAAAAATCGGATCCTCCTGGCCATACGTGCCTTGCCAAAAGTTGGTCAACAAAGTCGTTCCCTGTTGAACGGCGTACTGATTCAAACAGTGGATGAAGGCAATTTCTCCGAATGGAAAGAAGCCGGCGGCCGCGAAACCACGGAGTCAGAAAAAGACAACCTGATCTTCGCCAACCTGGTCTGCAAACACCTCAAGAGCAATGCCATCGCATTGGTTAAGAATATGCAATTGATCGGAAAAGGCTGCGGACAAACCAGCCGAATCGACTCGCTTCGTCAGGCGATCGAAAAATCAAAACAATTTCAATTCGATTTGCAGGGAGCCGTGATGGCCAGCGATGCGTTCTTTCCCTTCAATGATTGCGTGCAACTGGGACATCAGGCCGGCATTGAAGCGTTCATTCAACCCGGCGGATCGGTGCGCGACAACGACTCGATCGAATATTGCCAGCAACATAAATTGGCCATGGTGATCACCGGACAACGCCATTTCAAGCACTGATGCTTTTTGGGAACCTATACGATTCGCTGCTGCGTGGAGCGCAACGCTCCAAGGAATCCCTAGAAATATTCAATCCCTTTTATTATTACAAACAAGGGACCAAAGGCAAAGCGATCTTGGCATTGGTGGTGGTTTGTCTCTTCTGGGGACTGACCTGGATCGCTTCCAAGATCGGGGTCAAGTACATGCCTGCGCTGCAATTGGCGGGGATGCGACAATTCATTGCCGGCTCAATTTATGTAAGCTACTTCCTGATCCGAAAAGAAAAACTACCCCAAGGCAAGCAATGGCGATCGGTAATCATCCTCAGCTTTTTGAATTTCATGATGAGCAACGGACTGAGTACCTGGAGCGTCAAGTACATCAGCGCGGGCATGGGTGCGATCATGGGCGCCATCTTTCCACTCTGGCTCGTGATCATCGGATTGTTTGTAAGCCGCGAGAAACTACCCAAAAAAGCAATCCTCGGACTCTTACTTGGATTCGGCGGAGTATGTACCATCTTTTACGAACACATGAGTGATTTCATGAACGCTGATTTCCGTTTCGGTATCATACTTTCATTGATCGCAACTTGGACCTGGGCTTTTGCCACGCTGTACACCAAAAAAGAAGCCCTGTCCTTCAATCCTTATTTCAGCTTGGGCCTGCAAATGGTTATTTCCGGATTAACGCTTTTCACAGTCAGTGAATTCACCGGACAATCGATTCCACTTGCCGACGTTCCGTATCAAGCTTGGACATCCATCGCATTCTTGATTGTTTTTGGATCGTTGATCGCGTTTATCTGCTACCTATACGCCCTGCAAAACCTACCCACTGAACAGGCATCGATCTATGCCTATGTAAATCCGATCGTAGCTGCGTTCTGCGGCTGGCTGTACTTCAACGATGCCATTACCTTATATCTGGTATTGGGTACGGGCATCACTCTTTTTGGTGTTTACTTGGTCAATCAAGCATTTCGAATCAACCCGCTCGAGCAGCCGGAACCAGAAGGCGTTTAATTGCATAGACCACGAAACCAATTGGCATACCGCTCGCGCCAACCAGAAAAACGAGCCTGCGTCCCCAAAAACGTATTGTGCCAAACGGTAATCATGGCGCCGCCGTATTGTCGGATCTGCCCTTCTAACGCTGTCCAATCGTTCGCCGCTTCCTCAATCCCCTGGCCCAATTCATAAAACGAATTCGCTTCCATATAACAAAATGGGTGGATACACAACGTACTCACCTGCTCACGCGCTAGATCATACCAAAAAAAGGAGCGGGCCGTACCGGCACGAAATCCATTGATGGAACCATACCCCATCGAATAATCATCTTGGAGTCCGGCTTCGACCAACAAGCGATAGGTAGTAGGCAATCGAAATCGAATATAATGTTGTCTCGACGCACGTATCGGACGACCGATCAGCGCCTGCAAATGTTGCTTTTCCTTGATCAGTAACTCGGGCTCATCGCCACTGCGCCAGGAAGGATGCAGGGCCAAATCAGACCAACTGGATAAGGAACGAATCAGCTGTGCTTGAGCAGGATGTTGAGGCGACAGATTCTTATCGTACTGCCCGCGCTGCTCAGCCATCAATATAAATATCAGCGGTCGCGTGGATGTGTTTACATGCAGCGATCGAATAAACTCAAATGAATCATACGGATCCGGCCGTTGATTCAGCCAAACGGCCACTCGTTCCCGCACCCAAGCCAACCGAAACAAAATAATATCTCGAAGCAAACCGGCAGCCTGCAACCACACCGGTTTATGTTGGTAAGCGAAAGACTCATCGATGTCATAGGTTGCCAGGTGAGTAAACTCGATGGGGCGAATAACCAGTTCGGGAAATTTGGACTGCAGACAAAGACAGAATTGCTGCATCCATTGATCGACGATCGGACGATCTAAAAATCCATGTTGAAAAGCCAGCGATGCGTCATGCGAAAATCGCCCATACGCATCTGACGGATGGGGCAAATATTCTTCGTAGCGACTAATCAGGTAAAAACTGGCTGCAAATACATCAAAGCCCATATCGCCACGGCCGCAAAAGAAAGTCGAAAACGTTCCGTTCTGCTGCACATCCAGTTGGATGGGATGGATGTCCGATTCGAACAACAATGTTGCCGCCTGAATCCAACATTCCGTATCGCGAATGCGTTCCTTGCTGTAATTGATGCAGAGGCCTGTGTGAGCGCGATATTGATCGATTGAATCAGTGCACTCGATTGAATCGAAAAGAAACTGTTCGGCGAACCAGTGCGTGATGTAACGCAAACGCGGGGTGAGGGTATGTGCGTAAAGAAGCAAAATGGATCAGCGATTTTTCTGACGCTCTTTCCAAAGTTGATTGAAACTCTTATTCGGAAATTCCAGATCGCCCCGTTGCTCGGTCCACCCTTTGGCCAATCCGTTCACCACTTTATTCTTGATTCGTCCGGTCGCCAGGTTCATCCAACTTCGATGCAACATGCCCTGGCGCCACAGCTTCCAGGTTAGTTTCTCGGCCAGTGGCGCTTCGCCTTTGACAACCGCCGCATGCCGATTGTGAAGAAGCAATTCGTGTAAATTGATGCGAACGGCACATACTTCGGTGCAATTTCCACAGAGCGAGGACGCTTCACTCAGGTGCTTCCACTCGCCCAGCGATTTCAGGTTTGGGGTGATCACGGATCCGATGGGGCCACTGTACGTAGTGCCATAGGTATGGCCACCGATATTCTTGTAAACCGGACAAGCATTGAGGCAAGCACCGCAGCGAATGCAGTACAAACTCTCCCGTTGCTTGGGATCGGCTAAGATCTGCGTGCGACCATTGTCGAGCAAGATCACATACATCTCTTCCGGTCCGTCGGTTTCAAAAGACTGTTTCGGTCCGGTGATCAACGTATTGTAAACAGTGAGTTGTTGTCCGGTGCCGTAGGTAGCCAACAACGGCCAAAACAGATCCAGATCGACCAGTGAAGGGATCATCTTCTCAATTCCGGCAATGACAATATGTGTTTTGGGCCAGGCGCAACTGAGGCGGGCGTTGCCTTCGTTTTCCGTAACGGCAATACCACCGATGTCGGCAATGAGAAAATTCGCACCGGTCACCCCGATCTCGGCTTGGCGATATTTTTCACGAAGAATGGCTCGAGCCGTAAGCGTCAGTTCGGTAGGTGTGGCATTGGGGTCGGTGCCTAATTTTTCAGCAAATAGTTTGGCCACATCTTCCTTGCTTTTGTGCATGGCCGGCGTAACGATGTGATAAGGAGCTTCTCCATCGAGTTGTTGAATGTATTCACCCAAATCGGTTTCAACAGAATCTACGCCGATGGTTTGAAGAAAATCATTGAGATGGATCTCCTCGGTCACCATGCTCTTGCTTTTCACCAAGGTTTTGCAATTCTTTTCCGCACAGATCTTTCGGATGGCGGCTTGCGCTTGCTGCACGTCTTCGGCCCAGATCACCTTAGCGCCTCGCTTCAGGAGTTGGGCCTCAAAATCCTCCAGCAATCGATCTAAATTTTCGAGGGCCTTCCACTTTCGGTTTTTGGCCCGTTCGCGGGCACTCATCAAATCGGTGTATTGTGCCTTTCCCTTAGGAACAGCTGCATCGTATCGACCAATGTTGAAATTGATCTTTCGGCGGTGCTCACGGTCGGCTGCTTTCACAGCACTGCGTGCCTGAAAGGTGGATTTGATCTCGGGGCCGTTGTCTTCGATGCGGGACATACCTAAAATTACTGCTTGAAATCGATTTCCTCCCATCCGCCTTTCGCGATGGTGTCAAGCGCCTCATAAATTTCTTCTCCGTATTTGCGTACGATCGGTTCGCGCAGGAATTGATAAACGGGAACCTGCAGCGCCTCCCCATTCAGGCACCCGGGCTTACAGATATCTTCCCGGGGCTCGTAGTTCAACCGCTCATAATCGCCGTATTTCCCTTTTTTGGCCACGATGGGATAAAGGTGGCAGCTGATGGGTTTTTTCCAGGCGATCTTTCCGTCGAGGTAGGCCTGCTCAAAAGCGCAATGGATCATGCCGTTGGGGCGTCGGATCGCAAATGCACAGATCTCCTTATCCGAATCAACCGTAGGTGTCACCCATTCATATTCTACATCGTATACATAGTTTCCTTTCTTCTCGATCTCATTGAGCGAGGTTTGACTGAGATACGGCTTCACGATCTCCTGCACGGAATCGATGATGGCTTTTTCTTCCAACTCCAAAGGGGCGCCGGCCGCGCCATCCTCGCAACACCCTCCCTTGCAACGATTGAGGTCGCAGACAAATTTCTTGTCGACGATGTCTTCGCTGATCAGCAGTTTATCGATAACGATCATGGTTGTTGAGGTTTCAAACGATCGGTCCACTGCAACGTATTGATCATGTGAAGCAGATCTTTTTTAAGAAAATCATTGACGATGCCCAGCGAATCGGCATTGGGTGTAGCATCAAAATACAAGGCGCCACGAAGAAAGTGTTTCGTGGAATCGGTCAGAAAAAATTGATTGGCCGTTGCGGTGTTACCCCCGAGCGAAAAATAAATGCCTTCGACCCCATTGGGTGTAATCATCAAGCTGTCGTCGATCCGGTTGGCTACATCCACGTGCTGTTGATAGGCGAGTCGATACCCATCGCGGATCAATGAATCGAACGGGTTTTTGGGACCGATGGCTTTGTAACTAATGTAGATGCGGCCATTCAGGGAAGGCACATCGATGTTGATCCACCAGTCGCCGGCTTGATCCTCGAAAAAAGTCGAATCCTTGACTACCCGGGCATAGACTGGATATTCAAATTGATAGGGATAGCCAGGCTGGTTGAATGATTGATA
>DFST01000003.1:0-5291 GCA_002378975.1 Chitinophagaceae bacterium UBA3430 | reverse complement strand
AAGGAGCTGTTTCATGAGCGTTGCTCGGGTTGAATGTGAATGCGCACTTGTTGAATGCGATTTTGATCGATTTGAAGAACGGTGAATCGGAAATCCCCACAAACAAATGATTCATCCACGCTGGGAAATCCTCCGGCTAGTTCCAGTACCAGTCCGGCTACCGTATCACTTTCACCTTTTACTCCATCAAATGTGTCGATCGGCTGTTGCATGTAGCGGCAGGCTTCGGTGAGGGAGATCTTTCCATCAAAGACAAATTGGAAGGCATCGATCTGTTGACGACCGGCATCTTCCTCATCAAATTCATCTTGAATCTCTCCGATCACTTCCTCCAGCACATCTTCCAGCGTTACAATCCCGCTGGTTCCACCGAATTCATCCACCACAATGGCAAAGTGCACGCGTCGTTGTTGGAATTCTCGAAACAGATCTTCGATGGGTTTTTGTTCCGGCACAAAAAAAGGAGCGCGCAACAGGGTATGCCAATCCTTTTTTCCGGAACGGAGATAAGGCAATAATTCTTTGGTATGTAAAATGCCCACGATCTCATCCAAGCTACCTCTGTACACGGGCAAACGGGAATAATGCAAAGATTCGATCTGTTGGGTCAGTTCTTCGAAGGTGGTGTTGAACTCAATGCCACTGACATCGAGCCGCGATTTCATGATCTGTCGAACCGTAATGTCCCCGAAGCGGATCACCCCGCGCAGGATATTTTTTTCATCCGTCGTGGTGTTTTCATTGGTCTCTTCATCCAAGGCCTCGTCCAATTTTTGTTTATCGGTTCGTTCGCTGCCCGCTACGCGTCCGATGCGATCGGCCAGATCGACCAAGCGCAAACTCGGTTGACGAAGCAACTGATGCAAGCCACCGATCAACCAAGCGGCATCGATGGCAAAGCGCAGGTTATTCTGCGAAGCCCATACCTTGGGGAGAATGCGTACACCAAAAATGAGTCCGATTGAAATGATCAGCACCTTGACCAGCATCAAGAGTGTTGCCTGTGGGATCCACGTGATCAATTGATCGGTAAGCAATAAGTTGGCCAACAAGATGCTGCAGATATTCAAAAATGTGCCACCCATCAACAAGGAAACATATACGGCCTTGGGCTCGTCGAGTAATTGAAGGATTCGTTTCGAGGAGGCGGTGGGTTTAGTCTTCAACCAATCGAGGTCCGCTTTACGCAACGAGAACAGGGCAACCTCATAGCCTGCTATGAAAAAACTGAGGACGAGAAAAAGCAGGAGCAATCCGACTGACAGGGCCAGTTCGGGTACCTGCAACGAAACAAAGGGAAGAGTAAAAAGTAGTTGAATGAACGGGATACTATCCAATCGGGGCAATCACGACTGGCTATGTTACGAGCGCGACTGCCCTACAAAAATATCTGTTTTCGATCATCCGTTTCGTTCCCTGTTTTTCCAATGGTTCTGAATCATCTTGGGAAATGGTAGTTCAGACAGCTGCCGACGATTCACCCAACGAAAATCGGGCCCCAAAGCGGGTTTGCTGGTCAACTCGACCGTTATGAAACTCCCTTGCAGCTCTTGATGAGAAAGAAGTTGTTTATAGCTGTGGGTGGTGTAGCGATTGACGGAACGGGGCCAGGATGCCGGATAATCAACCTGCACCTGTTTGATCAGCGTTTCCAGTTGCTGGGCCTTCTTGCTTTCGATCAATGGAGGCTCCCACAATCCCGACCAGATATCGGCTCCGGTCCGCAAGCGCACCGGGATCTTCCCTTTCCACGTGGGAACAAAATAATTGAACCACCTCTTTTTCTTGGGCTTTGGAGGTGCCTTGATTGGCAACCGATCCACTAGCTCCTGTGCATGAGCCTGACAGGTTTTCCGCAAGGGACAAGCCGTACAAAGTGGAGATTGCGGCTTGCAGACGGTCGCACCAAAATCCATCAAAGCCTGGTTGTAGATGCCGGGTTGTTTGACATCGAGGGACCGTTGGGCTAGGTCCTGAAAGATCTTTTTCCCGGCATTCGTATCGATGGGTGTATGCAGGCCGTGATAGCGCGCCAATACCCGATACACATTCCCATCCACCACTGCGTGAGGCAGATTGAAGGCAAAAGAAGAAATGGCAGCGGCCGTATAAGGCCCCACCCCTTTGAGCGTCAGGATCTCTTCATACTGGTCTGGAAATTGTCCGCCCAGCTCAAAGGCGATGTGTCGAGCGGTATGGATCAGATTGCGGCAGCGGGAGTAGTAGCCCAATCCCTCCCAGCACTTCATAACCTGCTCATCGGCGGCCTTGGCCAGTTGCTGAATGGTTGGGAAGGCTTGGAGAAAACGTTCGTAGTAGGCCCAGCCCTGTTCAACGCGGGTTTGCTGTAGAATAATCTCGCTAAGCCAGATCCGATAGGGGTCTTTTTCCCCTTTCCAGGGCATTTGTCGGCGGTTCTGGTCTTGGTGCCATTTGAGCAGTTTTTCCCGGAAAAACCGACATTTTTTATCTAAGGCACTGTTAATCATCTATTTAATTAAAATCTGAGGATCGGGCACAAAGAAAATTCGACAAACGGTTGATGACAAAAATATTGTCCTATTTGCTTGAGTATCAAAATATTTTACCTATGTTAGAGGTACCAAACCTTTGCAAATCATGAGAAAAGCAGATCTGGTCAATCAAATAGCCGACAAAACGGGCATCCCTAAGGTGGATGTATTGGTGACTCTGGAAACCATGTTCAAAGAGGTGAAGGATACCTTGGCGAGCGGGGAAAATATTTACATCCGTGGATTCGGCAGTTTCATTACGAAGAAACGAGCTGCCAAAATCGGACGTAACATCAAGAAAAACACCGCTGTACACATTCCTGAGCATTATATCCCTGCATTCAAACCCGCCAAGGAGTTTGTAGCGGAGGTTAAAAAATTAAAAGAGGTTAAACCGGATTCTGGTCCCGGTGAAGACGCTGATTAAGCCATTCGACAACGATTGCATGCCCAGCCCTCATTTCGAGGGCTTTTTTTATTGGTAGGCCTCCCCCCTTCCGGTAATTTTGCAACTCCATGAACATGAATCGAAAACAAACCTTGACCCTTGTTGGCGCCGTGTTGCTGACACTCGGGCTTTATTTTGGCATCCCGATGGCCAAGCCGACGAAGCAAAAGACTGAGGATCAAGCCTCCGGTCCGCAAGAAGCACCTTTAATCGAAGGCTATTCCACCGATACAGTCCTTACGCTATCCAAATCCCGTCTGACGCCAACTCAATTGAACCAAATAACTGACCTAGAGGGCAAGATTCCGGTTGATTCCACGCTCAAAGCACAAAAAATGGAGGCCTTTCATCAATTGGCCCATTTTTGGCGGGAGGATATCCGTTTATTCGAACCGTACATCTGGTACGAATCGGAGGCCGCTCGATTGGAAAATTCAGAAAAAAGCCTGACATTTGCCGCCCACTTGCTGTTGGATAACCTGCAGCAGGAAGGGGACGAGAACCTACGTCGTTGGAAAGCCATCCAGGCGAAAGACTTGTTCGAACGCTCTTTGATCCTGAACCCAAAAAATGATTCTGCCCGCGTTGGGCTAGGCGGTTGCTACCTGTTTGGCAGCATTTCTGCCATGCCCATGGTTGGTATCCGTCAGATCCGGGAGGTGGTACAGCGAGACAGTTCTTTTGTATATGGTCAGATGACCTTGGCAAAGGCTTCCCTACTCTCCAATCAACCGGATAAGGCAGCAGAGCGGCTTACAACCATCATCCGGTTGCAGCCCAATTCATTGGATGCTCATTTGTTGTTGGCGGAAGTGCGCGAGCAGCAAGGAGATAAGTCGGGTGCCAGAGCCCTCTACCAGACCTGTCTGAAATTGACCGAGCTGAAGGAGTTGAAGAAAGCACTGGAAGAACGGATTCAGGAATTATCAAAGTAATTGAACTCATTTTATAACCTTTTTTATAAACGAATTGAAGTATGCCCTGCGGTAAGAAACGGAAGCGTCATAAAATCGCGACCCACAAGCGTAAGAAAAGACTGAGAAAGAACCGTCACAAGAAGAGAAACAAGTAAGACTCTTCAGACGTCCCGACCTCGGTTGGGCCAGTCTGTTTTACTCTGATGGTTCGGTCTGCCGGTTTTCCGGAAGTTAATCCCATACCCTGTGCATCACGGATGCATGGCTCCTATCCGGATATTTCTTCCTGATCGTCCCATCAATCATTACCTGGCATGTTGATTCGTTCGCGAACGACATGAATAAAGAACTGATCATCCACACTTCTACGGAAGGCGTTGAGATTGCCTTGTTGGAAGATAAGCGCCTGGTGGAATTGCACCACGAGCGAAACGATGCTCGTTTTACAGTGGGTGATCTATACCTCGGCAAAGTCAAGAAGTTGATTCCCGGACTCAATGCGGCCTTCGTCGACGTGGGTTTCGAGAAAGATGCCTTTCTGCACTACACCGACCTGAGTCCCTACGCCCGCTCCCTCCTCAAATTCACTCAACGTTCGATCGACGACCAGACTGAACCGGGATTGGACTATTCCAAGTTTACTGTAGAGCCTGAGATCATTAAAACCGGCAAGATCAATGAGGTGCTGAGCGGCAAACCAAACATCTTGGTGCAGATCCTCAAAGAACCCATTGCAGCCAAAGGCCCTCGCCTCAGCTGTGAGATTTCATTAGCTGGTCGTTTTGTTGTGGTCACGCCCTTTAATAATGTAGTTGCCGTATCTCGCAAGATCCACTCAGGCGAAGAGCGCAAGCGCCTGCAAAAGATCGTGGAGGCCGTCAAGCCGAAGAATTTCGGGGTAATCGTACGCACCGCTGCGGAAGGAAAGAATACCGCTGAACTGCACGAAGACCTGACCATGCTCGTGGGCATGTGGAAGAGCATCCAGCAGAACTTACGGGGTGCCGTGGCACCAGCCAAGATACTGAGTGAGCAGACCAAGACCACCAGCATTCTGCGCGACCTGTTGAACGAGAGTTTCAACCGCGTCGTTGTCAACGACAAAACACTCTACGCCGATACCAAAACCTACGTCCAACGCATTGCACCGGAGAAGGCAGAGATCGTTACCCTGCACCAGTCACCCGCACATATTTTTGACACATACGGCATCACCAAACAGGTGAAATCATCTTTCGGAAAAACCGTCAACCTGGACAGCGGTGCCTACCTGATCATCGAGCACACCGAAGCCTTGCATGTGATCGATGTGAACAGCGGATACAAGAGCGTTGGGAACAATCAAGAGCAGAATGCCCTTGAGACCAACATGGAAGCAGCCGATGAGATCGCCCGTCAATTGCGCTTGCGCGA
>DFST01000004.1:6478-8375 GCA_002378975.1 Chitinophagaceae bacterium UBA3430 | reverse complement strand
AGTCAGATCTTTGGAAATACACTCGAGGCGCTGGTCGGTGCCATCTACCTCGATCAGGGATACACCTTCGTCGAGAAATGGGTTTTACGCAGTTTGATTCAGCCGCATCTTTCGATGGATGATCTGGAGATTTTGGACATGAATCTGAAGAACAAACTCTATGGGTGGGTGAACCGACAGGGGAAAACGTTGGAGTTCGTAACCCTCAATGAAAAGCTAGAACGCGGTCGCCGCTTATTCACCATCGCCGCCGTCATCGATGGCGAACGCATCGCCGAAGGAAAAGCCTATAACAAGAAAGACGCTTCGCAAATTGCTGCGCAGGAAGCGATTGCTATACTTGGAATAGAATAAAAAGTTTGGGCAGTGGAACGAAAATCTAACTTTCAAACTTCCAAACTACCCAAACTTCCTGTCTTTGGCGGGCTCAATCAAGTCCCAAAGATTCCCATACAGATCTTCAAACACGAGTACTTCACCGTACGGCTCACTGACCGGTCCGCGCACGATCCGGATTCCTTCGTTTCTCAGGCGGGCTTCATCCGATTTAATATCGTCGGTATGCATGAATAGGAATACACGTCCACCGGTTTGATCACCCACTCGGGTTAATTGAAGTTCATTGGCGGCCTTGGCCAATAGCAACTGACAACCATTCTTTCCGGGCGATACCACCACCCAGCGTTTGGTTTCACTCATTACCGTATCCTCGATCAAGGTAAAACCCAATTTGCCTACGTAAAAGGCCAGGGCTTCGTCGTAATCCCGTACGACCAATGCGATTTGAAACAAACTATAAACTGCCATAACTAATAACTAAAAACTAATAAACTAACTGTCCAAACTCCCCAAACTCCCAAACTATTCGTCATTTCGTTCCTGGCACAATTCCACTAACACCCCCCCGGCAGATTTCGGATGAATAAAGCAGACTAGCTTATTATCCGCCCCGGTCTTGGGTTCTGCATTCAGCAATTGAAACCCATCGGCTTTCTTTTTCTCCATCTCTGCTCGGATATCCGACACCGCAAAAGCAATGTGGTGCAGGCCTTCCCCCCGTTTTTCGATGAACTGGGCGATGACTCCATCCGGACTCATCGATTCCAGCAGCTCGATCTTGGATTCTCCTTGCTTGAAAAAGGCTGTTCGAACCTGCTCCGAGGCCACTTCCTCGGTTTTATAGCAGGGGGTGCCCAACAGTTGTTCGTATTTGGGGATGGCGTCGGTGAGGGAGCGGACCGCGATTCCGATGTGTTCTACCTTCTCCATGACATTCAAATGGTTAGAATTGTCTTTCGATTTAAGAAATTTCACAAATCCCTCCGAAAATACCACAATCCCCTTCAACCTTTTGAGGTAAATTTGCGTTCTTAAGCCGAACATAAAAATCATTATGAGCCTGAACCTTCCCGTATACCTCGATCACAACGCCACCACCCCCTGCGATCCGCGGGTCGTGGAGGCTATGATTCCCTATTTCACCCAGAGTTTTGGAAACGCCGCCAGCCGCAATCACTCTTTTGGTTGGCAGGCAGAAGACGCGGTTGACAATGCCCGCGAGCAAGTAGCCAAACTCATCGGTGCCGATCCCAAAGAGATCATCTTTACTTCCGGAGCCACAGAGGGCGACAACCTCGGAATCAAGGGAGTTTTTGATATGTACGCTTCCAAAGGCAACCACATCATCACCTGCAACATCGAGCACAAAGCCGTGATTGATACCTGCAAACACATCGAGCGTGAGGGTGGGGAAGTAACCTATCTGGATGTGAAGCCGAACGGACTCATCGATCTGCAAGAGCTGGAAGCGGCCATCAAGCCCACTACCATCCTGATTGCTATCATGTACGCCAATAACGAGATCGGTACCATCATGCCGGTCCGTGAGATCAGTGCC
>DFST01000004.1:1135-6079 GCA_002378975.1 Chitinophagaceae bacterium UBA3430 | reverse complement strand
ACCGCCCACAAGATGTACGGTCCCAAAGGCGTAGGTGCGCTGTATGTACGTCGTAAGAATCCACGTGTGAAAGTGACTGCCCAGATCGATGGTGGCGGACATGAGCGTGGTATGCGTAGCGGTACACTCAACGTACCCGGTATTGTCGGTTTCGGAAAGGCTTGTGAGATTTGCCTGCAGGAAATGGAATCAGACACGGCCCGCATCATCAAGCTTCGAGATAAATTGGAGAATGCGCTCTTGAAAGTAGAGGAGTCTTATCTGAACGGTGATAAAGAAGCTCGTTTGCCCCACGTCACGAATATCTCTTTCAAGTATGTGGAGGGGGAGGGACTGATGATGGGCTTTAACAAGAACATTGCCCTCTCTTCGGGTTCTGCTTGTACGTCTGCGTCGCTGGAGCCTTCGTATGTGTTGAAGGCGTTGGGCTTGGGGGATGACCTGGCTCATAGTTCATTGCGTTTTGGACTGGGTCGTTATACCACCGAGGAGCAGATCGACTTTACGATCGAGCAAGTGTCTGGCACCGTGAATAAGCTTCGTGAGATGAGTCCGCTTTGGGAGATGTTCAAAGAGGGCATCGACCTGAACACCATTGAATGGGCACATCATTAATTGAAAACAGAAATTTTTTAAACGAATAATATCCAATTATCATGGCATACAGTGAAAAAGTGATCGACCACTACCAGAACCCCAAGAATGTGGGTACGCTGGACAAGACAAAGAATACCGTAGGAACCGGTCTCGTTGGTGCACCTGAGTGCGGCGACGTGATGCGTTTGCAGATCGAAGTGGATGAGGCTACCGGAATCATCAAGGACGCCAAGTTCAAGACCTTCGGTTGCGGATCCGCCATCGCCTCCTCTTCCTTGGCTACGGAGTGGCTAAAGGGTAAATCGGTAGATGATGCGGTTAAGATCGACAACATGACCATCGTAGAGGAATTGAACCTGCCTCCGGTGAAGATCCACTGTTCTGTACTCGCAGAAGATGCGATCAAGGCAGCGATCAATGATTACCGCAAGAAGAATGGTTTAGAGGAATTGAAGTTTGAAGAGAGTGTGATTCACTAAGGCCACTATCCAAACTTTCCAAACTGTACAAACTATCCAAACCGGCCGCCGGTCACATGTATGAGTGATACATTAACAGTAGATGCAAAACCTCAGAACGCGATCTTTATTTCAGAGAAAGCGGCGGTGAAGGTGCGGGAATTGATGCAAGAGGCAGGTGTTGCCGATGATCCTTCCTATTTCCTACGCGTAGGCGTTGCGGGAGGGGGTTGTTCCGGTCTCAGTTATAAAATGGATTTCGACAATGAGATCGGTGCCACCGATCAGCAATTCGAAGACCAGGGCATCAAGATCGTCACCGACCTGAAAAGCTTTTTATATCTGGTGAATACGGTCTTAGAATTCTCCGACGGACTGAATGGCAAAGGTTTTCATTTCGCGAATCCGAATGCAAGTCGGACTTGTGGATGTGGAGAGAGTTTTTCTGTGTAGTTACATCTTTCAAGAATGAGTTGAAATAGAAAATCCCGCTTTATAGGCGGGATTTTTATTGGTAGAAAGTTTAAAGTAGAATTTATTAAGCCTTAAACCTTCTACTTTCTACTAATCTATCCGAATGCTTCTGACATACTTCTGCACACCACCTCGTACTTCTACCTGATAGATTCCTGCATTCAATTTCGGTAACCCAAGTGGCATACTGCGGCTGCCGCCTTCGTGGGTGAGTGGTTGTTGGAAGACGATTTGTCCGACTGCGTTTATCACGCGGATCTGATAGTTGCCCGCTGCGATATTCAGTCCCAGGGTTAGTTCTCCTTGGCTGGGGTTGGGGTATACGCGGATCTGCTGATCGATCGCGCTGTTCTCGAGGCGGATGATCTTGCTGTAGGTGAGTTTGCCGTCGATGTCGACCGCTTTCACTCGATAGTAGTTGGCGCCTGTATGCAGTTGCGCATCGATGGTTTGATAGCTGCTGCGGCTGGCGGCATCTACTTGGGTGAATGATTGGAACTGTCGGCCGTTGACGGATTCTTCCACTTGATAATGATCCACGTTGTGCTCATCGGCGATGGTCCAGTTCAACTGTGCCTGTCCGTTGCGGATATTACCCGTGAGGGAAGTGAAGGTGACGGGGAGGGGAGTGCCGTTTACTAATATTGTTCCATTATTTGTGACGGTCCCGTTTTGAGAAAAAGTTGTCAAGCTTAGCGTTACACCTGCGTCCACTATCAGAGTTCCGCCAGAGTTTAGGGAGATTGAGCTAAGTGTTTGGTTAGATGAAACCTTTAGTGTGCCACCACTATTAATTATCATGGCATTTCCGCTTGGTAAAGTGGCCCCACTACCTCTTGCAAGAATTAATGTTCCTGAAGTGATTGTTGTGCTTCCAGTGTAGGAGTTTTGTCCAGTTAACGTGAGTGTGCTATTTCCAACTTTTGATAGTTTGCCGCCTGTTCCAGTCATTATTCCTGAAACTGTATGATTGCCTGTTCCGCTTCCTCCAAATTCAGCTGTATTTGAATTGATGTAAATTGTTCCACCAAAATTCATGCCACCTGTTGAGTTATTGTACAGCTGTACAGTTGTTCCATCAATACCAATATCAGCGTTAATTATATGTGTAGCAGAAGATGTGTTGTAAATCCCTCCGGAGAGACCAATTCCAGTACCAGCCCCACCACCATTAATGGTCCTGGCACTAGATGCACCTGATTCAAAATCTAATGAGCTCAGTGAGAAAAACGCACCATTTGTGGTCATTGTCAAATTGTTATTATGTCCAATTTTTAAATAGTTTCTTGTTCCGCTGTTATTGTCTGGTCGATTTTGGCTATTGTTCCAAACTTGATAATACCATGGATTTGCATTGTCCCACCAGTTGCCAGTACTGACTTCGCTCCTACTAAATACATTCTGCTGCGCCCAAGCGCTCGAATTGACAAGCACAATCAACACAAGCAAAAAGACACAACACAATAGAAGTTTTCTAAAAGGATCTAATGAGTTAAAATCAGTCGCACGAGTAGAAACAACTCCAGCTTTCGGGAGATTCATGTTGCATGGCATAGCAATCAGGTTTTGGATGAAACAATCGTACCCTTAAGATATGTACTTCGTACACATTACCAAAAAAATGTGTAGCGTTCTAGGTTCGATTATTGTTGATAACTCAACGGCGCACCTGGAAGCTCCGCGAGGCCGATTTCCCTTCGGAAGCCAGGGAAATCCGATACGTACCCGACGGCAGGGAAGGGGGGAGTAAGATGGACTCCAATGGCTGCGAAACAGCGATCTGTCCCGTTAGCACCTGCTGGCCGGTTTCAGAAAAGATGGACCAGGAACAGGGTTGGTTCCTGGCATCCCCCATGCGAATAAACAATTTGTCCGTCGTCGGATTGGGATAAAGACTTATTAATGATATACGCTGATTGTCAATCGATAAGGCGTGGCTATGCAGCACCACTCCCGACCGTTTCTGTGCCGCGATTCGATAGAAATTCCGTCCCGATTTGGGGTACGGGTCGATAAAGGAATAACTGGACGTGGAGCCCTGATCGCGAGCCGCCACCGTTCCGATCCGCTCGTGTTGAATCCCATCGGACGAACGCTCGATGTAGAAGTAATTCGCCTCGCCCTGCTCGGCCACCGACCAGTCCAACCGGACTTTTTCCCCCTCCCAACGCGACTTGAATCCAAGAAAACTCAACGGCAATGCCATCAACGGATCTGTATAAAAAATGTCCTTACCGGAGTTTGTTATCGTGCTTAAGTTGAACGAGCAACCCAAGTTGGATGCAGATCCGGCATTGCCAATGGTATTCGGATCACCGGGTACACAGACATTCGAAGCAAACCCATCCGCATTGGTGATCAATGCAAAAAACCGCATTTGATGGCCCAAGGCTACACCCGGTAAGAAGTTATAGGGTATCGAGATCTCAATTCCCTTATTCTGTGCAGTTGCCGCATCGTAGCCATTCTGCCAAGCAAAACTGATTTGACTACTGCCTGAGTTCCATCCGGAGATACTAATTGGATAACTGGCCGTACCACCGGATTGGTTACAGTTTCCTACATAGGTGGGCCCGGCTAAATAAGCGGGCGTTGGAAGCGGATCATTCAAATAATTACTGAATCGAACCGCATCCATGTATACATCCGTGCTCGTGTTGCCTTTGTTGATGGCGAATCCATAGTCAGCATCAAAACCCGCATCCATTACTGCACCCGATAAGCCGTTTGGTTCGGACGGGTTTGATCCGCCAGTGGGACAAGAAGCACTGGTCGTCTTGAATACCGAGTTGAATACAGAAGACATGTTCGCCCCGAGCTTATTGGGCCCACGTCCACTGTAAGAGACGTTATCTATGAACAACACGATATTGTTATTGGCATCCACATTGCCGGTGATCGCGATGAAAAGGGTGGTGGCATTCGAGTGATACTTGATTACCCCCAACGTATTGTTGCTCCCAAATCCCGAATTGGGTGTGCCAGTAGTATTGACCAACGCCAAGATCCGCCAGGAGGCCTCGCTGCAATCGCCATCCACGGTGATCTGTCCCCCAGAAAACAGGGGCAGCCAAATCAGTATTATGGATGCAAGTCGCTTCATGGCCAAATCGTTAGTTTTGCCTACCGCGAAAAATAGCAATTTTCGTCGCGTAGTTAGCGTTATACTTTCCACATGTGGCCCGTTTGTAAAAAAGAACTCCGACAATTCTTCTCCGGACTTACCGGATACCTGGCCATCGGGGTCTTCCTGGCCGTGAACGGACTCGTACTCTTCGTATTCAACGACAACCTGTTCGACTACGGCTATGCCACCCTCGACCCCTTCTTCGCCCTGGCCCCCTGGGTCCTGCTCTTCCTCATCCCCGCCATTACCATGCGCAGCTTCGCCGACGAGTTCCGCACCGGCACCTAC
>DFST01000004.1:0-824 GCA_002378975.1 Chitinophagaceae bacterium UBA3430 | reverse complement strand
GCACGCCCAACCCATCTCCCTGGCCCGCATCATCGGGGGCAAATACCTGTCCGCCCTCTTCGTCGTAGCCATCGCCCTGCTGCCCACCGCCCTCTATGGATATACGATCAATCAACTGGCGGCCGACCAAGGACTTGATACCGGAGCTACCCTCGGGGCTTATGCCGGTCTGTTCCTGCTTGCCTCTGTATTCGCTGCCATCAGTCTTTTTTTCAGCAGCCTCACCACCAACGCCGTCGTAGCCTTTTTACTCTCGGCACTCGGCTGCGCCCTCATCCACTACGGCGCTCAAGCCATCAGCCAACTGCCCGTCTTCGCCGGCTCCCTCGATTATTACATCGACATGGCCGGTATCGAGTTTCATTATAGCAGCATCCGCCGCGGACTCATCGACCTTCGTGATCTTATTTACTTCGGATCACTCATCGCCACCTTTCTCTTGCTCACCCAACGCAACCTACTCCGCCGCCGATGATCGCCCGCTTACATAAAATGTTTCTGCGTCGTTGGGGTTGGGTCCTCATCATCCCCTTCCTGGTGGCGATCAATTATGCGGCATCCTTACTGCCACTGCGCTGGGATCTCACCGCCGATAAACGATATACACTGAGTGCGGCAACCAAAAATTTGGTGCAAAAGATCGAAGAACCCGTCACCATCGATGTGTTCTTGCTAGGCGAATTCCCTTCGGGATTCCGCAAGCTCGCCAGTGCCACGCGCGATTTTTTACAACTACTCAAAGAAGTCAACGGACCAAACATTCAATATCGATTCATTTCTCCCGATGAATTGCAAGCGAATAACCTGCCCTATGCCGATACCCT
>DFST01000025.1:11177-12829 GCA_002378975.1 Chitinophagaceae bacterium UBA3430 | reverse complement strand
ATTTTCTTGATTCGGGTTTCGACCGCACTCAGCAAATCGGTTCCGGAAAAGGGCTTGGTTAAATAGTCATCGGCACCCAAGTCCATGGCCTTTCGTATGTCAGCTTTTTCTGTCTTTGCAGTCAGGAAAATGAAGGGGATGTGAGCAAGACCTGGATTTTTTTGTAACGCTTGTAAAACGCCGTATCCATCTAGCACCGGCATCATGATGTCGCAAAT
This sequence comes from Chitinophagaceae bacterium UBA3430, assembly GCA_002378975.1. Taxonomy (GTDB): domain Bacteria; phylum Bacteroidota; class Bacteroidia; order Chitinophagales; family Chitinophagaceae; genus JJ008. Next base: position 12,611 of record DFST01000025.1, on the reverse strand, counting down.
GATCAAGTCGGGTTTGAATTCAATGGCCTTTTCCATGCCGGCTTTTCCATCCTCAGCTTGTTCTGTTCGATAATTGGCCAATTCGAGTATCTCCGCGGTATTGCTTCGAATATCTGCATTGTCTTCGATGATCAGGATGTTTTTCATATTGGTGTTAGTTTTGATTTTTTATGGTTACTATAAAAGTACTTCCCTGGTTCAGGGTGCTTTGAATCTCCAAAACTCCGCCGACTCTTTTTACGAGTCTGTTTACATTGGAAAGTCCCAAGCCATTGCCTGGAACTCCGTGGCTATTGCCTGCGCGAAAGCGAGGTTCTAGTAAATGTGGAATATCGTCTTTCGGTATGCCTATGCCATGATCCATGATCTGAAATCGGACTTGCTTCTCATCTGCCCAAACATGGATACAGATTTTGGTTTCCTCCGGTGAGTATTTTATAGCGTTCGATATTAAATTGTCCAGAATATGACGGAGCGCGTAGGGGTCTGTACGTAAGGTTTCGACGCCTTGATGCCAGTAAACCAATTCTTGGCCTGTTTTCAAGCAGTTTGACAGGACTTCGATCCGTTGCTCGATGAAGTCACGGATGTTGACAGTTTCGTATTCCTTGATCGATTGTGGCTCATTCCATAATTGCCAATTTTGAAAGTCCATTTTTAGGTCGGCCACCGCTGATTGAATTCGTTTTAGGTGTTTGCTGCGTTTGTCTTCCTGACCGTCTTTGTTGTAACTCAGGCAAAGCCATGTAGAGGATTCAATGGTGGTAAGCGGTACTTTCCAATCGTGAAGTTGTGCAGCGAAATCTGCTCGTTGTTGTTGAATTTTATGTTTGGCGAAATTTGCCTCATCCCTTTTCTTAGCCCGCAGGCAATATTCGTCACGTAGATCTCGAATCAACAGCAAAATCGATTCCTGTTCATCTTTTCCTTCGCCCCAAAACTGACGATGTACCTCAATGGGGATTGGCGCCAAAGTGGATCCGGGGTAGTGAAACCAAATTCGGATGGGTTTTTGGGTGTTTTCTATATAATCCAACCAGAGACGTTGTGCTTTTTCTTTGGTTCTTTTCTCATTGGCCAGCCAAGCAGATATGTAAGGGTTTCGTTGGATCCATTCCTGAATGGGGTAGCCTAAGAATGTGGCTTTACCAGAATGTACAAACTTCCCATCGGAACGTACTTTCATTAATAAATAACCTTCGGGTAGGTTGCTCTGGAAGGCATCGATGATCTGTTGGCCAAGTAGGGCCTTTTCTTTTGTGTTTTGCTTGGGAAGGATGGTGAGTGGTGGAGTAAGCTTTTTCGTTGGATGATTGTTCCAGGAGTTAGCTTTTGCAGGATAATGATAGAGGTGAATGGGATGCATGATAGATCGTTTGTGGTTAGTATAGGATAGAGGCATTTATGCAATCATATTAAACCTTCATAATCACA
>DFST01000025.1:0-10791 GCA_002378975.1 Chitinophagaceae bacterium UBA3430 | reverse complement strand
TAATATAATAAACAGATTTAGACGCATATGATATATTGCTTATTTGATTTATTGAATTCATGATGAATGCAATTCTACTTCTTGTGTTTCCATATTTGAAGTATACAATTAATCAATTGCATATCTGTATCAACTCGTTTTTGAATATATGTTGACAATATTTCATTCAAACTCATTTTTTAATTTTTACGGGTAGGTTTGACTCTACCTCAAAACTCACTTTTGCATTGATGCGATATTCTGTAATCTTGTTGTTTCGCACAACCGCGCTGTGATCCTGGATGTAGATCGATTTGATATTTTTCACGGTTCGACCAGCTTCTGCAACCGCTTGAGTGGCTGCATCCTCCCAGCTTTTATTTGAGCTGGCCATAAGTTCAAGTACTTTAATGATTGACATATTTGTTTAAATTTATTTCAATGTATCGATAGGAAAGTATAACATTCAATGACCATCGTCATTTTTTCATTGGGGGGTCTTATTATGCAGTTCGATTGCTTATTGCATATGTGTAATGAATTGTTGCATATATGCAATAAGTCATGTTTTGAATTTTATTTCAGTATTGCACCTGTGCTATATTTTGAATTGATGATCAATTGCACGCTATTTTGATATATTAAGGAATAACACTGAGCATCATTTTTAAATAATATGGATGATGTGTCATTCATTGCAATTGTTTCGATTCTATTTTTTAATAACTCTGATTGTATGCTATCTGCTGATGTCGTCCATTTGTTGAATTTCATCGCATGTTCGATTTGCATAACCTCCCATTCTTCTATCCAATTATTTGACAGTTCGCATTGTTCTATTTGTCTCGACCAAACATCGATCGAACTTCGGTTCTGATTTTTCAGGTAATGTTGGATCTTGTTTAGATTGGAAATCGAGAGTATGTCCAGCTCATCTATTCCCGTTCCGGTGCCTCGAATGATCAATGGGCCTTGCTGGTCTTTCTGTATTTGCTGCACCGCTTTTGAAAATTCATGCATGGTGTACGCCCGATTTTGTTTCGCCATTTTTAGCCGGATCCGTAATGTTGGTTTTGAATTTATTACCTCATACAATTCAGCATTTTCTGTATTCAATTGAATGACTCGAAAGATCTTTTCGAATTGTGTGTTTTGAATCAGCTTCTTCCATCCAATGGATTGGTTATGTATTTCCGGTGATTTACACCTGTAGCGACTGGCTATTATGGCTGACTCATCTTGATTGGCACGTAATATCAAGCTTTGTGTTCGTCCGGTTGGATAAAATTGAATGATCTTTGATTTCCATGACTCTCCGGCTAAATGAATGAAAGCGTCATCCAAAAAAATATGGTCTCTTTTGTATTTTCCGATTAGTCGATCGATTAATACGCGCCCCTCATCCTTGGAACTCATTGGGTAGGGTATCCAAGCCAATAATGAAGGTGGGGTCGCGTCTTGCGATAATAACTGAAAATCGGATTGCTGCTGGGGAGTGGGGCTGAGGATAATTGGCATTGGGCCAAACTATCCCATATGGACATCCAATAAGATGGCTTCGGTCAGTTGCGCCAATGATCCTGAATCCTATTTTATCGAAAAAGATAACTAAAACGTATTGAGCCTTGATGTTCTTTTCTGTTGTTGAATAAAGCTTCCTCGCTCAAAAGTCCATTTGTTTGATATCCGTAACGAAAGATCAAATAGGTTACGTCCCGGCTTCCGGTCAGTTGCATGCGTTGAGTCATGTTGCCGGCGGCATCGTATTCGAAAAGTTGATCGGGGAGGAGTCGATTGAACTTTGAGTTGAATCGGACAATGTCCGTGATCTGCCCGGATTCATTGTAGTAGTAATAAAAAAATCCAGTTTCTCTTCCTCTTTTGAAACTTCTTTCTTCGGTCACTAAACCGGTGGAATCGATTGTCAATTGAATTTCGGTGGAGTCCAGTACGCCGTCGATTTTCTCCAGGATCCTCCACATTTTCAGGGGAGATCCTGTTGCGTTGTAAGACCAAAGATGGATTTCCCGTTGCTGAAATTCGCTTAGACTGTCGGAGAATCGATTTTCAATCCGGTCAATATATCCTTGCTTATTGCGTGAATAGGTGATCTGGCTAGTAAATCCTGCTCGTTTTTCCATTTGTTCCGCCAATTGTCCATTGTTGGAAAAGATCAAGGTTGTGTTGGTGCGTGCACCTGCTTGTACCTGTACTTGTTGCAGGGTATCGGCTTGAAACGAGAGTTCGTAGCTCTCCTTGAAGTCTGTTTGTACTTCACCGGTGGGCAAGACGGCTGTTCCGAGAATTTGTCGAACGTGTAATGTTTTAAAGCGTTGTTGTTTTGTCTCCACCTGCCGGATGCCGATCAGGTCGCTGTAATAGTATTGTGCCTCGGTGGTCGGTGCGAAGCCGATCCAGATCAACGCCCAAAAAAGCTTTTGCATTCTCATCCCTCAAATGTACCAGTTAGGCTCTATTTTTGGAACAACCTCCTTGACATGCACCCAACACCACAACGTGCGGCCGACCTGGACGCTTTTGGCCGATTGATCGATATAATGGATGAGCTGCGGGAGAAATGCCCCTGGGATAAAAAGCAGACCCTAGATTCCCTGCGTTCCTTGACCCTGGAGGAAACCTACGAATTGGCGGATGCCATCACCCTGGGCGACTGGAAAGGGGTTAAGGAAGAATTAGGGGATCTGATGTTGCATCTGGTCTTTTATAGCCGGATCGGGAAGGAGCAGGGGCAATTCACGATCGCTGAGATGATCCATGGTATCTGCGACAAACTAATCAAACGCCATCCCCACATCTACGGCGATGTTCAAGTGAATAACGAGGAGGATGTAAAACGGAATTGGGAACAGATCAAGCTTTCTGAGGGCAAAAAGTCTGTCTTAGCGGGTGTTCCCGCCTCCTTGCCAGCGTTGGTTAAGGCGCTTCGTCTGCAAGAGAAGGCCAAACAAGTGGGATTTGAGTGGGAGCAGACCGATCAGGTATTGGAAAAAGTTCGGGAAGAAGAAGTGGAGCTCATGCAGGCCATTGAACAGGGCTCTGCGGAAGAGCAGGAGGCTGAGTTTGGAGATCTGCTCTTCTCCTGGATCAATTATGCCCGTTTTATCGGAGTGGATCCCGAATCAGCACTTAGTCGAACCAACCAGAAATTCATCCGCCGTTTCCAGTCCCTGGAAGCCCTGGCCAGCCAACGAGGACTCCAACTTTCCGGGATGAGTTTGTCCGAAATGGACGGACTTTGGAATGAAGTCAAGGAATCGGAGCGATCGGCTTGACCATCCCTCATCAAGCCGTACCTTTGCAACGCCATTCAAACGGCCCATGTACCCATGAAGCGGATCCGGAATTTTTGCATCATTGCCCACATCGATCACGGTAAATCTACTTTGGCCGACCGACTGCTTCAGTCTACCAATACCATCACCGAACGGGAAATGATGGACCAGGTCCTCGACGACATGGACCTAGAACGGGAAAAGGGAATTACCATCAAGAGCCATGCCATTCAGATCAATTATCTGCACTCCGATGGGCAGGAATATATCCTGAATTTGATCGACACCCCGGGTCACGTAGACTTCAGTTATGAGGTCAGTCGCGCCCTGGCGGCCTGCGAGGGTTGTTTGTTGTTAGTCGATGCTACACAAGGCATACAAGCTCAGACAATCAGCAACTTATATTTGGCAATTGATAATAATCTGGAGATCATTCCGGTCATCAACAAGATCGATATGGATGGGGCCATGGTGGAAGAGGTTGAAGACCAAATCGTCGATCTGATCGGTTGCAAACGCGAAGAAATCCTGCATGCCAGTGCCCGTACGGGACTGGGCGTAGATAAGATCTTGGACGCCATTGTGGCCCGCATTCCTTCGCCCAAAGGTGAACCGGATGCCCCTTTGCAGGCCCTGATCTTTGATTCGGTGTTCAATTCATTTCGGGGAATCATCGTGTATTACCGGATCCTGAATGGATCGATCCGAAAGGGCGACAAAGTAAAATTCGTAAGTACCGGACAAGAATACGAAGCCACAGAGATCGGGATTCTGAAGCTGAAGATGGCTGAAAAGGAGACCGTCAAAGCAGGCGATGTAGGGTACATCATTACTGGCATCAAGAATGCCAAGGAAGTGAAAGTGGGGGATACCATTACGCTTGCGTCAAATCCCAAGCCGGAACTGATCAAAGGTTTCGAGGAAGTCAAACCCATGGTTTTTGCTGGAATCTTTCCGGTCAACACGGACGAATTTGAGGAACTCCGCGATTGCATGGACAAGCTCCAGCTGAACGATGCCTCCCTCACCTTCGAATTGGAGACCTCGCAGGCACTCGGATTTGGTTTCCGTTGCGGATTCTTGGGTATGCTGCACATGGAGATCATCCAAGAGCGGCTGGAACGTGAGTTCAATCAGATGGTGATCACCACCGTTCCCAACGTAAGTTTCATTGCCCACACGACCAAAGGGGAAAAGATAATCGTAAACAACCCCACAGAGTTCCCCGACCCGGTCAAGACCGAACGCATCGAGGAGCCTTTTATCAAAGCACAGATCATTTCTAAGCCCGAATACATAGGAAACATCATGACGCTGTGCTTGGGCAAACGAGGCATCCTGATCAATCAAAGTTATCTCACCCAAACGCGGGTGGAGTTGATCTTTGAGATGCCGCTTACCGAGATCGTATTTGATTTTTACGATAAGCTGAAGTCTCAAACCCGTGGCTATGCCTCCTTCGATTATCATCCCATTGGCTATCGGGACAGTGACATTTGCAAAATGGACATTCTGCTCAACAACGATAAAGTGGATGCGCTCTCAGCGCTAATCCACCGTAGTCGCGCACATGATTTTGGTCGAAAACTCTGCGAGAAGCTTAAAGAATTGTTACCTCGTCAACAGTTTCAGATCGCGATCCAAGCGGCCATTGGTGCCAAGATCGTCGCCCGCGAAAATATCTCTGCCCTGCGCAAGGAGGTAACCGCCAAATGTTACGGTGGTGACATCAGCCGAAAACGAAAACTTTTGGAAAAGCAGAAGGAAGGAAAGAAACGGATGCGCCAGATCGGAAACGTTGAGGTGCCTCAAGAGGCCTTTTTAGCAGTACTGAAGTTGGACGAATAGATTTAGTTCAAGGTTCAGTGTTCAACCGTTGCGCTGTCATTTTTTTCTGATCATTTCTAGTCCTTCCTGCAAGAAAGGGTGTTTCCAGATATAATGTTGGATCAACCCATATAGCATCAAGCAGCTGAATCCTCCGACCAATAATTTAGTCAGATTCGTCCAAGAAGTTGCTTCCATTCCCATGGAAACTGGGATGAAGATTAGTGCTGTCGCTCCGGCTTTCAACATGGTTTCAACAGGAATCGTCGGTTTGATCAGTAGCAGAAAGAAGATCAGAAATCCCAATTCCGTCAGAAAAGAATTCATGGCCGCTCCTTTCGCTCCGTAAAGCGGGATCAACCAGCTGTTTAGTCCGATGCTGATCAAAATGCCAACAGCAACTCCTAGGGCAATTCGTTTTTGTAGTTCGGGTCGGCTTGACAGACCATAATACAGAAGCAAATTAGATAAGCTGATGAACAAGGGGATCGGGGCCATCCAATAAACAGCAGAGATGGAATTCGTGAAGGCCGGACCCGAGAAGACCAATACCAGCTCTTTTCCGAACAACAGATACAGGACCGAAATGGGAATGGTTAAGAAAATCAACCAGTCAACCGACTTGCGGAGGAGTTCCACGGATCGGGTTGGCTGCTGCTGGGCTTGGATGCCTGAAAACTGAGGGAAAACCACGGCATTCAATGCCAGGGTTACCAACAATGAAAGGCGAACCAATTTGGCGGCATTGGTGTAAAAGCCAACTTCCGTTTCATTGCTGAGCAGTCCAAGTAGGGTGGCGTCCAAATAATCGGTGATGCTGATAAATACGGTGGCGATAAAGAAAAGGAACATCTCTTTTCGGTCGATGCTGCTGGAAACCGGAAGGGCCGCTTCGTTTTTCAGATCCCTCCGGATCCAAGCCAGGTTGTAGATCGCAGTTGCAATAACGCTGATTACGATGATCCAATAGTAGATGCTGTAATCCGAAGGAGATTTAACCCATAGAAAAATAAAAACAAGCCCCAGGCCCCGAAAGATTAAATTTCGAATGGCAATGGTCTTGAAATGTTGGCGTCCTTGCAGGTACCAATCAGATGCCAAGCTGTTGGCGATCAAGTAACAGGCCCCCAAAGGGAAAAGCGGCATAACGTAATTCCAGTTTTCGTGATCGGCAAATAGGATATAAAAGATCCCAAAGCCGATCGCGCCCAGGAGGGTATGCATCCGCATCATTGGCGTGTAGCTCTGTCGCTTGCTTAATCCGGTTGCTTGCAATTGCGCAATCCGATAAACACCGTATGCTGGTATACCCATGGAAGTGATGCCATAAATCAAACCGACGGCATAATCCACAAAGTGGATGGCGCCCAAGCGTTCCGGACCCAATACCCGGGTTAAATAAGGATAAGTGATCAAGGGGAATAAAATGCCCAGGATCCCGTTTAGCAGTTGATATGGATATTGACGAAACGTAACCGAGCAATTATTGGTTGCTAACTTTTTGATTGCCTCGTTGGTTGAGTATGGGGACTTCATGCGGGGCTTCGCCATCTTTCAATTTCAAGTTGAATACCTTGTCGATGTGCAGCCATTTTCCGTTTTTCCATTCAAATCCTTCTTGATCTCCATCCGGAACATAAGTCCATTTGTTATCGGGGTCATTATTTTCCGAAACCAAATGATCTATCAGAATCAGATTGAGGTCGGCAATGTAATTGACCAGTACCCGGGCATTTTTTTTGAACTCAATTTGAAATCGATGGCGGGTCGGGGAGGGCAGGCTATCGTTTTCGTAGCTGAAGAAGGGGCCGCCAAAAACAGGTTCTCCTTTCGGATTGAAATGTAGCACTTCGATCCATTTCATGCTGCTCATGGCGCCGTTTGGATCAAATCCAAATAAGGTATAATAATTTTTCCCAGCCTGTTGGGTGCGGATCATGTTGTAATAAACAGCGCCGATCCAATTCATGCGATCCCGCGCGGAATCCAAGGGTTTTTCTACAAATTCGGAAACATCTCGAAGTGGAAATATTTTCATTGATCCATCCGTTGTCCGCATTTGAATGGCACCGCGTTGTCGGTGGTAATAATCATCGTAACTCAGGCTCCAGGAAAAGATCCGAAAGCTGCTGTCGGGGGCGTAAAGCTTGGATATTCCAGCTAGTGAGTCGAATGGGTAATAGAAAGAATGCCGGGTTTGGAGTGCCCGTACGAGCACCCGGGTGAATTGGCTATCGGCTTTCATTCGAAGCGCCTGTATGCTGTCTGTATTCAGGGTACGGGACAATTCAAGCAGGGTGTCTTGCTTCAAATTCAATTGATTCCGATCCGTCGACTTTAACGGAGAAGATTGAGCCTGGATCATCGGACTGGATAAACAGCCGAGTATCACAATCAATAAAAAGAGGATGCGCATGGATTCGAAAATACTGAATTCGTTCCCCCGGAAATTGATTGGGATCGGATTCTTCGTGAAAGCTTTGTCAATTTTCGATCCCCCGGATCCATTGGGAAAGACTGAACAGCGATTCAAAGCGCTTGTCAATGTCTGGATGCGGAAAATCAAATTCCGGATTGGTCGTAGACAGATAACAGGTGTAAAACCCAGCGTTACGCCCAAAAAGCATATCACTGTGTTTGTTTCCTACCATTAGGGTGCGTGCTGGATCAATTTCCGGAAATTCCTGTCGAGCCCGATAGGCCATGCCCGGATTGGGTTTTCGGTCGGGGTGGTGGTTGTCGATACTGGTGCAATAGTAGATCCGATCGATCCGTCCACCCACTGATTCGATGGTGCGGGTCATGTATTGATGAATATCCCGCAGATCAGCCTCTGTCATCCAGCCTTTTCCAACCCCACGTTGGTTGGTGACCACCACGATCTTTCCCAGATGCTCACTGAGTTGTGCCAGCGCTTCCGGTACACCGTCGTAAAATTTGAACTCATCGCTGCTTCGGATATAGTCTGCTTGTTTTTCGTGATTGAGTACGCCATCCCGATCGAGGAACAAGGTCCATTGCTTGTTGATGTATTCCGGTTTCAGCGGTAGGGCGCGTAGTTCCCGATCGGCCAATTGATGATCTTCCGGAATGCCGATGTCGCGGAAATACACATCCTGTGCCAGTCCGAAAAACTTTCGTTCGGTTACCAATCGCTCCAGGAAATCTTTTTCAAAGGAATATTTAACGGTAAGCTCTTCATCGAGCATCTTCTGCTTATCGATCAGATAGACACCCGCATTGATCTGTCCGCTTTCAATTGCTTGCTTTTCTTGGAAGGATCGAATCTGCCCGTTCGATTCTGTATGTACCACTCCATACCGATCGAAATGCGTCAAGGGTTTCAACAGGATCGTACAGTGGGCCTGATTTTCGGCGTGCATCCGGGCGGCCAGATGCAGATCACCTCGGAATAATGTGTCTCCATTCAGAACCAACACTTGCTGTTGCTGACAAGCCCGAAGCGCCAAGGTGATCGCCCCACCAGTGCCAAGTGGTTCTTGTTCGATCACGGTATCGTAATTCAGGGTGGGAAAATACGTTGACAGGTATGCCTGGATTTGTTCGTGTTTGTAACCCAGGGAAAACACAAATCGTTCAATGCCTTGCGAACGCCAATAGTTGATGACATGAAATAAAAAGGGTAGATCGGCAACAGGGGCCAAGCATTTGGGTTGATCCGGTAAGACGGACCGTAATCGGGTACCCAGTCCGCCTGCTAAGACGATCGCTTCCCGGATCATCCTTGTTTGTCGTTCGATACAAAATAGGATTCCTCCACCAGCTGGCAAATGATATGTCCCAGCGTAATGTGTACTTCCTGGATGCGGGGTGTATCGGTACTGGGGGCCGGCAACCAATAATCACTGAGGGCTTTCATTTCACCACCAGTTTTTCCGGTAAAGCCGATCGTGTGTACGCCTTTCTTTTTGGCTGCTTCAAAGGCACGCACGACGTTGGCGGAGTTGCCGGAGGTGGATAGTCCGATCAAGACATCACCGGCTTGGGCGACTCCATCGATCAATCGCGCATACACCACCTCGAAGCTGTAATCGTTGGCCACGGCCGTTAAATAGGAGGTGTTGACATGCAAAGCTTCAGCCGGAAGGGCTTTCCGATCTGTATAAAAACGTCCGGAGAACTCAGCGGCTAAATGTTGAGCATCCGCAGCGCTTCCTCCATTGCCACAGAGATAGAGTCGATTTCCGGCGTGAAAGGCCTGGGTGATGCAAGCGGCAGCCTGCTCCACCTGAAATAATGTATCCGGATCGTTCAATAGGTGCACCTTGACATCGATCGAAGTTTGCAGAATGGAGCGAATCTTTTCCATTACACAAAGATAACCGGAGATTCTTATGCCGACCAGCTTCGGATCCCGGAGTCGGTAAATTGATAAGGTTTAACGGTGCCTCCCAGCTGGGTCAACGCCTCCGCTACCTGATGACGGGCATTGCCCGGGCAATAGAAGATCATGAATCCGCCACCCCCGGCCCCGGAGATCTTACCCCCACTGGCTCCGGCCTTGCGCGCCGCCTCATAGATTTCCTCTAACCAAGGGTTGCTGATCCCTTCCGCCATTTTTTTCTTCTGTTGAAATCCATAATCCAAGATCTCACCGATTGCATCGAGCCGACCGCGCAACAAAGCTTCTTTCATCTGCTGTGCTTGCTCTTTTAATTGATGCATCGCTTCAATTGACCGGGCATTTTTGTCTAGTACATTTTTCTGTTGCACTTCGATTATGCGGGCCGATTCGCGGCTGGTGGACGAATAGTAAAGCAGTAGATTGTTCTCCAATTCATCGAGGTATTCCGATTTGACACGAAGTGGATTGACGATCACTTTATCGTCGCCGTAAAATTCCATGAAGTTCACGCCGCCGAAGGTGGCCGCATATTGATCTTGTTTTCCGCCGGCCAGTCCCAGATCCTTTCGTTCGATCTCATAGGCCAAGTGTGCCAGATCATATTCGCCCAGTGGTAGTTTGCAAGCCTCAGCAAAAGCACCCAGAATTGCCACCATCAGGGTAGAGGAAGTGCCAAGGCCCGAGCCAGCAGGTGCATCCACTTCGGTGCTGATGCGCATGCCCGTATTGGGCAATTTGCCTTCACGCTTCAATCGATTGTAAACACCTTTGACCAGATCCAGTTTCCCATTGATGGGTAATGCCTCTTGCAAAGGCAACCGTTCCGATTCATTTCGATCCAGCGCTTCGATGTGAATGACGGGTTCGTCGATCCATTGGAGAGTAGCTCGGGCATAAAGGGAGATCGTAACATTCAGGATCGCGCCTCCGTACAAGTCGCTGTAGGGGCTAACATCGGTGCCGCCACCGGCCAGACCAATGCGTAAGGGGGCTTTACTTCGAAATACCATGGGCGAGGGCGATCAATTTATCGGTGAGTACAGTCCAGCTGAGTTCTTGTTTGATGCGACGAAGATGCGGAATAAAATAATCCGTTCCGTGTTGGTATAATTCCAGTATTCCATCGGCAATGGAAGTAGGTTCGGGATCGGTTACCCAACCCGATTGGGCATGCGGCACCAGATCGGGCAGTCCGCCTACGCGTGTTACCAACATCGGCTTTTCAAAATGATAGGCCAAGGGGGTTACGCCACTTTGGGTTGCTTGTTTGTAAGGTTGAATGACAAAATCAGCCGCACACAGATAATCGCGCACTTGCGAATCGGG